>JAJYWT010000096.1 GCA_021791345.1 bacterium | reverse complement strand
GGCGGTGGGGTGCTGCCCGGGACATCGGTTGTGACCGTGGCGCTGCAGGGGCCGCTGCCGGTGCAGTCGACGATCGAGGCCGTGTTGTTGAGCACGTAGGTCGTGGCGGAGTCGTACGGAGAGGGCTGGGAGATGGTTGCGCTGTAGGTCTCAGTCGAGGTGCCGCCATTTGCGGAGATGGTCGGGATCGTCCACTCGACCTCGCTGCTCGAGAGCACGGTGGCGGCGTCTGGGCTGAAGGACGTCGTCTTGATGGTGAAGCCGGCGGTGCCGGACATGGTGTCGTCGATCACGACGTTGGTGGCGGCAGCTGTGCCTGAGTTGGTGACCACCACGGTGTAGGTCAGGGTGTCCCCGAAGTGGGCCGTCGTCTCGCTCACCTTCTTGGTGATGCTGAGGTCGGGGGTCCCTGCCGGCGGAGGCGTGGGAGTCGGACAGTTGACCCAGAAGGTCTTGTGCTTCTGCGGGTCCTGAACGAACTGGAGCTTGAAGTGCAGGCCCTCGCCGTTGACGGGCGCATCCCCGTTGGCGATGGCGTGGGCGACCAGGGTGGCGGTGGGGATGTAGCTGATCTCCTGGGTCCCACCGGCCGCGGTGGAGTAATTCCAGCTGGCGGTGGAGGGATTGGCCGCGGTCCCCGGCCAGGCCTGGTCCTGGTGGTAGCCGGCGTGGCCGTAGTCACCCGTGCCGCTGCCACTGGGGTTCCAACCATCGATCGTGTAGATGCCCGTCGGGTCGGCCAGACCACTTCCCCACAGGATGATGTAGGCGGGGCAGCCGAGGTGGGGGTCCATCTCATGGCCGGGCCCGGCTGAGGAAACCGGTGCGGTCGATGAGGAATAGCCGTCCACCCAGACGTCCTCGGGGTTGCTGTCCCCGGGCGAGCTGTGCCCCGAACCGGAGCTGGAGGAAGTCGATGTGCCCCCCGGCACCGACGATCCCGAGTTGCCCCCGGAGCCGGTGCCCCCCGATTGGCTCCCGCCGCCTGATTGCGATGAGGATGAGCTGGACGATGAAGAAGATGATCCCGGCGCGTGACCCGGGCCGGAGCCGCCGTGGGAGGAGTGCCCCTGGTTGGACTCGTTCGGACCGGGTGTCCCCCCGGCGGCAGCGAGCACCGATGCCGGGGCCGCCAGAATTAGCGCCACCACCCCCAGGGTGGCCAGCAGCAATGACCAACGCGTCGCAACCCTTCGCATCAACTGTCACTCCTCACAAAGTCGCCGTCAGCTTCATCACGCAAAGTCCGTCTGGGGATCGGGAACATTCGCCCTGGGCCAGTCAGCGCCGCTTGTCCATCGGCGCGGTGATGCGCCGCCCGCCGGTGGCCCTGGACCTCGGAGGAGGAGAATTGGAGACGGTCAGCTCCCGCGTCGGCGCGCCCGCTAAGCTCGGGCCGGTCTCCGGCCACGCGACGTCCCGGCCACCTGCGAGCGTCGGCATCGCCGATGGACGCGAAGGCGTCTGGGGACCCCGCCCGGGGTTTGGCAACTCTCTCTCCTTGCCCGCACTACCGGTGGTGGCCTGCGGACCGCGGTCTCTGGGCGGCGAGGGTGCACGGTCGCAGAACCTGAACTTTCGTTCACATTACCAAGCCTGACGATCCTGTGCGGTCCCGGTTACGGCACTTCAAGACTTTGTTACAGAAGCGCCCGCACCTCGAACTCGCCCCCGCCACGGTTGCCGAGTGCGTGTGTGCAGTGGAATCGGGCCCGGAATCCCGCGGCTCCGATGCGGTCCTTGGTTCCATGGCCGGCGTCGGAGCACCCTGCGCGGCGCCGCCCCCGGTCTCAGTACCTGATCGCCATCGGTGTGTTCCACTCATCGAGCTCGACGGCTTCCACTGGCAGCTGCCGGGACGAGCCCTCGATCACCCACCGAGCCACCAGCCAGCAGGCGCAGGCGTCCAGGACGTCCTCCACCAGACCGGGATGGCGGTCCAGCCAGCTGGGAAGTTCCGGTAAGTGTGGCTGCAGCAATCCAGCTCGCGCGGCCCGGCCGGCCGGGATGTGCTTGCTCGCCAGGGGCGTGCCCTCGGCGAGCCGTTGAAAGGCCAGTTCCGGGTGGCCCTCGTGCACGGCCGGGAGTGGGTGCGCTCGCAGCTCCATGTCGACCTCCCTGATGCGGGCCAGGATGCCGAACGTCTGGGCCGGGCAGCCACGGCCTGAAAGCTGGCGCCAGATGCTGCTCGCCTCCTTCTGGGATGTGGCTTGCAGGACCGCCCGGGGAGGGGTCAGGAAGACGCTGGGGGCCGCCCGTCCCAGCAGCCGGCGGGCCTCCAGGTCGCAGCGCCGCAGCTCCCTTGGGGGAAGTCCGATGGGGATGTCGAGCACGGCGGCGCCAAGTTGAAGGTCGCGGATCAGCTGGAAGAGGGCGGCTGTGGTGGGCAGATGGAGCAGATGGGGGCGCTCGCGGTCAGGCTGCACCACCGTCATCCAGCCACCTCCACGGCACCCGTCCGCTCCCAGGACCGTCGAGTCGATCCGGTAGGTGATGGCCACGCTGCGATTCTCTCCTCATGCCAATCAGTACATTTGTTTGTATCATCGTGGAGTGGGCAGGTCGGGCTTTGGGGAGTGCTGGGCTCGTTCCTACTTCTCCTTCCTCGAGGGGGCCAGCGCTCCCGAGGAGCTGGTGGAGAGGGCGGTTGAGCTCGAGATGTCGGCCCTGGGGTTGGTGGACCGGGGCGGGCTCTATGGGGCGGTGCGGCTGGTGCGGGCAGCCGAGCGGGCTGGTCTGGCGGCGCTGGTGGGTGCGGAACTGGATCTCGCCGACGGTGGCCGGCTGGTCATTCTGGCAACCGATCGCCCCTCGTACCAGCAGCTCTGCCGCACCGTGAGCCGTGCCCAGATGGCAGGGGTCAAGGGGGCTCCTCGCCTGCGGCTGGGCGGCCTCGACCGGCTGCTGGCCGCCGCGGCCGGCGACCCCAACCAGGAGGTACGGGACGCAGTTCTACCGCAGGGAATCCGGGAACGCCTTCGGCATCGCCCGGAGTCCGGTGATTCCGTGGTTGACCCCGCGGGGTTGGACCGGTGCGTGGTGCTGGCGGGGGGACCGCACAGCCCGATCAGCCGAGCTCTCCGGCGCGGCGATCGCGCCGCGGCCGATGCGGCCGCGCGCGGATTGGCGGACGCCTTCTCGAACGGGGGCTTCAGGCTCTGCCTCCAGCATCACCTCCATCCTGGCGACGACTGGCTGGCGGCTGAGACCGCCGCCTGCGCCGAGCGGACCGGGGTGCGGCTGGTGGCCTCCGGAGCGCCGCGCTACGCCCGCTCCGAGCAGGGCAGGCTGCTGGATGTGCTCACCGCGATCCGCCACAGCTGCACCCTGGAGGAGGCTGCCGGCCTGGGCCTGCTCCTACCCAACCACGAACACTGGATGCGCTCCGAGGCAGAGTTGGGAGAGCTCTTGCCCTATCCCAAGGCGATGGAGGGTGCCCGGGAGCTGGCCGGACGCGCCGAGCTGAGGCTGGATTTCCGCCACAGCCGGTTTCCGGGCTTCAAGGTGCCCGGGGATCAGAGCCCCGACGCCTACCTGGAACGGCTCTGCCAGCGGGCGGTGCCCACCCGTTACCCGGCGGCCGGAGCGGAGGTGGCACAGCGTCTGCGACACGAGCTCGAGGTCATCTCCAAGTGCCGGCTGGCGGAATTCTTCCTCATCGTCTTCGAACTTATGGACTTCGCCCGTCGGCAGGGTATCCCCGCTCAGGGCAGGGGCTCGGCGGCCGACAGTCTGGTGGCCTACCTGCTGGGCATAACCAGGGTGGATCCGCTTGCCCATCACCTGCTCTTTGAGCGCTTCCTGCATGAGGAGATGGAGGGGACTCCGGACATCGACATCGATATCTCGTCGGCCCATCGGGAACAGCTCCTCCAGCACGTCTATGACACCTATGGTCAGGACCGCACCGGGATGGTTTGCACCGTGATCACCTTCCGGTTGCGCATGGCGATCCGGCAGGTGGGGGCCGTCTTCGGGTTGCCGCTGACCTGGGTGGAGAAGCTGGGCCGGGCCATCGAGGCGAGCCGGCCGGAGGACCACCGACCCCTGATCGAACAGGTGCTGGAGGTGGCCGAAGAACTCCCCGCTGAGGTGCTGGGCGCAGCACCGTGGCGGCAGTTCGCGGAGATGGTGGAGCAGGTGCTGGGGATCCCTCGCCATCTCTCGATTCACGTGGGCGGGATGCTGGTCACCGGGGAGCCGCTCTGGGACATAGCCCCGCTCGAGCGGGCCTCGATGGATGGTCGGGTGGTGGTCCAGTTCGACAAGGACGATGTGGAGGACCTCGGCCTCATCAAGATCGACCTCCTGGGGCTGCGCACCCTGTCAGTGGTCGAGGAGACCCTGGCGGAGGTGGAGCGTGTGGAGGGCGCCCGGCCGGAGCTGGAGAAGTTGGATCTGGCCGATCCCGCGGTATACGCGATGTGCGCCGAAGCGGACACCGTGGGCGTGTTTCAGGTGGAGTCGAGAGCGCAGCAGCAGACCCTGCCTCGCTCCCGACCGCGGGAGTTCAACGACCTGGTGGTCGCGGTCGCGATCATCCGGCCCGGTCCGATTCAGGGGAACGCGGTCCATCCCTACCTGCGCCGCCGCCAGGGCCGCGAGCCGGTGACCTATCTCCATCCGCTGCTGGAGCCGATTCTGCGCGACACCCTGGGGGTGATCCTGTACCAGGAGCAGATCATGGAGGTGGCCATGAGAGTCGCCGGCTTCAGCGCCGGCCAGGCGGATCGCTTCCGAAGGGCCATGAACCGCCATCGTTCCCGGGTCGAGATGGCCTCTTTGGAGCAGGACTTCCTGAGCGGCTGCGCGCTTCAGGGGGTGCCGCCCGGGGTGGCTGCCCAGCTATTCGAGGCGGTTAGGGGATTCGCCGAGTTCGGCTTCTGCCGCAGTCACGCGGCGGCGTTCGCCCGCACCGCCTACGAGACCGCCTGGCTCAAGCTGCATCATCCGGCCGCCTATTTGGTTGGGCTCTTGAACCATCAGCCGATGGGTTTCTACCATCCCTCGGTGCTGCTGGAGGATGCGCGCCGCCACGGGGTGGTGGTGCTGCCGATCGATGTCAACCGCAGCCGCAGCCGCTGTCGGCTGGAGCGCGATCCCCGAGGTTCGATCGGGGTGCGGCTGGGCTTCAATTACGTCAAGGGGATCGGGGATGCGCTGCGGCGGCGGCTGGACCAGGAGCGTGAGCTGGGCGCCTACTCATCCCCGGAGGACTTCTGGAGGCGCACCGAGGTGCCCCGGGCGGTGCTGGAGGCACTGATCCAGGTCGGCGCATTCGACGGTTTCGAGAAGTCGCGCAGGAAGCTCATGTGGCGACTTAAGCCGGTGGAGGAGGAGCTCGACGAGAAAAGGGAGAGGGCAGCCCCGGTCCAGGGGCTGCTGCTGCCGCTGCCCGCAGTCCCCCCGGCACTTCCCGAGCTCTCCCAGGCGGAAAAGACCGTGGCGGATTACTCGGTGATGGGGCTCACCACCGGTCCGCATCCGGTGGCCCTGGTGCGCTCCCGGCTGGCGGAGATGGGGGTTGTCCCGCTGGCCCAGGCGCGCTCCCGGGCCAGCGGCAGTCGGCTGGTGGTGGCGGGCATGGTGATCACCCGGCAAGCCCCCCCGGCGGCGCATGGGATGCGCTTCTTCACCCTGGCCGACGAGAGCGGACATCTGGACCTGGTGTTCACTCCGCAGGTCTATCTGGCCAACCGAAGGCTGGCCAGCCACCAGCCCCTGATCGTCGCCCAGGGGGTGCTGCGCTCGGCGGACGGGGTGGCGAGCCTGATGGTGCAGAAGCTGCTGCCTCCACCCGTCCCCACCGGGCTGGGTGCGACATCGGCCTCTCACGACTACCGCTGAGGGCTTCGCTCACCCGCCTGGGTCGTCGGACGCTCCGCCCGGCCACCCAGGCGGGTCGCCAGGGTGCCCGCCGCCGCGACCATGACGATCCCGTAGACCCCGCCCACCGCGCTGGCTCGAGGCAGGACCGCCAGCGCCACCGCGATCGCCACTCCGAACTCGCGGATCCCGATGGGAAACCCGATGGCGGCCGCCTGCCGGTGGGGTAGGCGCAGCGCCCTACCCAGGCCGAACCCGATGGCGCCGGCTCCGAGCAGCAGCAGGACGACCAGCCCGAAGGTGGCTCCGATCGCCGCGGACAGCAGGACCGGACGGGCGCTCGAGGTTCCGGCCAGCACCACCAGCACCAGGCAGGCGGCGCTGAGGTCGAGGAAGAGATGCCGCCACCGGGCCAGGGCGGGGAAGGCGGCCCGCAGGCTCACCCCCACCAGCAGCGGGATCAAAACCGAGAGCACCAGCTCCGATCCCAGTGCGGTGGGGCTGAAGTGAGCAGCGGGCCCGAGCCCCACCGCCAGCCACAGCGGGGTGAGCACGATTGAGGTGGCCAGCGACCCCGCCATGCAGGCGGTGGCGATGGCGGTGTCACCCCCCGCGATCGTGGCCATCAGCCCGCTGGTGATCTCCGCCGGTGAGATCGCGCAGATGAGGATCCCCGCCGCGATGATCGGGTTAGGAGCGATCAGGTGGAGCCCCAGGCCGAGCGCGGGCACCAGCGTCCACTGGCACAGCAGCGCCAATCCCACCAGGTGCAGGCGCCGCGCGGCGGCGCGGATCTCGCCGGGGGTGAGGTTGAGGGCGACGCCGAGCACCTGGCCGGCCAGGAACACCGGAACCAGCCCGCCGAGCCCGGAAGCCGCGCGGGGGACGGCCAGTGCTACCAGGGCGGCCACCACCACCCACGGCAGGAGCCGGTGCCGGACCGGCCAGAACGCTCCGATCAGCACCGGTTGAGACTGGGGTGGGACATCGTCCCAAGTTAGCTGATGCGGAGCGCCAAGCTGCGGTTCCTTCCCCGCTTGCGCTCGGGGGGAGGCCGGCCGCTCAGCGCGCGACCCGGGCTCGGACCACCGCCTCGGCGGCGGGAGCTGGCGGGTTGAGGGGATCGCCCGCCCGCCGCAGCTGGCGCATCACGGCCTCCATGTCGGCACCGGTGAAGGCCGTGGGACTGCGGCGCAGCAGGACCAACTTGAGCCGGGTTGGCGTCGCGGTCTCCAGCGGAAATACCATCACTGAGGCAACCTCGACGCTCGAGCGCGGTTGGGGGCGCCTTGCCAGCGGCTCCGTCAGCAGTCCCGGAGTCCCGGTCGCGTCCACCCGGCGGCAGAGGTTCTTCACCTGCGAACTCGCGCGGTACTCCCCGCCGGAGGTCACCAGAACCGGCTTGAACTCGTGGTCGAGGACCGCTGCCGACTGGGCCCGTCCGGCTCGGATCACGCGGTTGACCAGGGGCTCGAGCCCGATCGGGGCAGCGGCCGCCCGGCGCCGGGTTCGAATCATCCGGTAGTTCAAAGTTGCATTCACCGCCATCCCCGCCACTGCCCCCAGCAGCCCGTCTACGATCAGGGGCAGGTTGGAGCTGAGCAGCGCCAGGAACACCAGCAGCTGGGTCGCTCCGGCGACCAGCGCCGAGACCAGATATCTGCGCATGAGGGGGTATCGTTCCCGCCGGGCGTCGGCGAGGGTGACCCTCCAGTTGAGGGCGACGTTCCATGCGAATGAGATCGTGAACGCCAGGCCCCAGGCGCCCAGGGCGGGCCAGCCCAGTCCGGGTCCGCCCAGCGCCAGCAGGGCCAAAAAGATGCAAAGTCCGGCGATCCCGATGGCGCCGAACTTCCAGCGGCGAGCGCTGCCGGGCACGTCCCGGAACAGCGACCAGAGATGGCGCAGATAGAGCAGGCCCTGGGCCGCCGTCGCCTTGCTCTCCCCGGCGCCCCGGGCCTGGAACTCCAGGGGCACGTCCACCACCCGGGCTCCCTCGGAGCAGACCAGTAACTCCAGCAGGATCTTGAAGCCCACCGGGCGGAACTGGAGCCCCTGCAAGAGGGCGGCACGGCACAGGAAGAACCCGGCCAGGGGATCGCTGCTGGATCTCGCCTCGGTGAAGAGGCCCCGGGCCAGCAGGGTGGCGCCTCTGGAGACCAGCTTCCTGAAGCCTCCGCCCAGGCCGCTACGGCTTCCTCCGGGCATGTACCGGCTGGCGACCACGACGTCGGCGCCAGCCCGCTCAGCCTCGAGCAGGGCGGGGATGACCTCAGGGGGGTGCTGCAGGTCTCCGTCCATCACGCACACCAGTCGGCCCCGGGCCATGGCCATGCCCGCGACGACCGCGGTGGAGAGTCCTCCCGATCGGGCTCCAGGGTGCCGATGCAGGTAGCGCACTCGCCGATCCGCGCCGGCGAGATCGCGCAGGATCCGAGGCGTCAGATCGTCGCTGTCGTCGATGAAGACGACCTCGTAGGCCACCTCGGCCAGGGAGCGTCGCAGCCGCTGCAGCAGCAGTGGAATGTTGGCGGCCTCATTGCGGGTGGGCACCACCACCGACAGTTCGAGCGGGGCCGCGGCCGGGGTCGCGGATCGGCGAGGCATGCAGCGCAGTCTAGTTTCCGGTTGGCGCTCTGGAGCCGGGCTTCACCGATCCGTCAATTGTGGTGACGCTGGACGCAGCGCTTCGAGCGCGGCCTCCGGATCGAACCGACCCTCGCCCAGGACCACGCCGCCACTAAGCAGGACCGGGACCCGACTTCCGTAGAGCCGCCGCAGCTCCTCCTGCTCGTCGACGTCGTATTCGAGGAGCGCAAGCCCCAGCTCATCCGCCCCGTGAGCCACCGGTTCTCGGACCAGCTCACAGAGGTGGCAGCCCCGTCTGGTCATGAGCTGGAGCGGCTCAGCGCTCACCGGTGATCCCCCACCCTTCGAGGGTCGTGAGGTAGCGCGCCCGCCACAGCCAGAAGCACCCGCCGCAGGCGATCCACACCACGGTTTGCACGATCACCCCGGGCAGGGTCACGCGGGCCAATGCGGATCCGTTCAGCGCCAGGCCCAGGTACACAGGTAGGCGCACGGTCGCGATGAGCACGACCGCGAACACGACCCGGACCAGCAGGAGCATCAGCCGGCGCTCGCGCCGCAGGCTGGAACGCAGCGCGAAGGGGGAACTCGGGTCCATGCCCGGCAGCCCGATGGTCGGTTCTGGGGTGGCGTTCAGCAGCCGGCGCCAGCCGATCAGGGCCAACAGGCCTGCCCCCATCGCGGGCAGGGTCGCCTCCCACGGGTCGCCCTGGCGCAGCAGGTTCTGCCACCCGTTTAGGGTCGCCCCGAGGTCGTACTGCGCGGTGTAGTGCGCCTGGGCACTGAAGGCGAGCAGCGCCAGCGCTGTCCCCGCCCCGACCACCACCGCCCACGCCAGCGCCGCCGGGCCGTGGGCGGAGATCACCCGCCAGCTCCGCCCGACCGTGACCGCCAACCCGCCGGGCCTGACTTGGACAGCTGGTCTTGGTGCGGAGCTCGTGGCCACGGGACGAGTTTAGTCTCCCTCGGCCCGGGATTGGGAGTTCTGGGCATGGAAGTACTCCGGGGTCGCGCAGCCTCGGTCTGAGGGTGGCCGCACGGAGGTCCGGCTCACGCCGGAAGAGGCCTGGGACGGAACACCCAGCCGGCGTCGAGGGCCCAGCCGAGGGATCGCTCCTGCGGCTCGGCGGGCGGGGCTCAGTCCCGCGGCGGCCCGGCCGTCACCACCGTCCTCACCAGATCGACCGGGAGGGGCCGCGGTGGCAGGCCGTGCAGCGCCCAGGTCACACCCGCCTCCTCGACCCGCCGAAGGTCGTCCCGGAGTGGGGTGGGATCGCCTCCCCTCGGGAAGGACCATGTGACCGCCAGGTCGTAGCCGGGTGGCACGTGGCGCGCGCCAAGCTCCGCCTGGATCGCGAGCAGGTCCGCCTGCGCCGGGGCCCGGTCGCGATCGGGCTGGCGGAAGATCGGGAAGAAGCCCTCCAGCCGGGCCGCCCGGGCCAGAGGGCGGCGCCGCGGCCATCGTCCTGCCGCCCAGAACGGCACCGGCGCAGGGGGCAGGAAGGCGGTCGAACCCACCCGGTGGGTCGTCCCCGAAAACGAGACCGGCTTCCCGGTCAACAGCCCCCGGAGCACTGTCAGCGACTCGTCGAGGGCGACCCCTCGGCGGATGGGGTCGGTCTCCTCCCCAAAGGAGCTGAACTCCTGCCACCCGTCGTCGCCGAGGCCTATGCCGACCACCAGGCGGCCGTCGCAGAGTCGATCCAGGGTGGCGATCTGGCGGGCCATGACCCAGGGGCGTCGTCGGCTCAGAGGGGTGACCATCGTTCCCATGTGGATCGTGCGGGTCATCCCAGCCATGGCCGCCATGCTCACCCAGGGGTCCGCGATGGGAGTCCCCTCTCCCGCCAGCATGTGATCCCACAGGAAGAAGCCGTCCCAGCCGGAGCCCTCGGCCTCGGCCGCGAGCTCAGCGATCAGATGGGGATCGGCCAGCCCGAAGAAGGGCGGCACGAAGAGCCCGAACTTCATCCTCTAATCATGGCAACCACGGGGCCTGCCCGGCGTTGGTCGCCGGGTCCCGGCAGCTCGCGATCCTAGAATCGAATGAGATGGAAGCTGCGTCGGCCGTCCGGCCCAGGGACAGCTTGAGGGTTGCCACCTACAACATCCTGGCTGGGGGTGGCGACCGCTGGCCGGCGATCCGAGAGGTGGTCGAGTCGCTCGATCCCGATGTGCTCGCACTGCAGGAGATCGAGGATCCGGAGCCGATGGAGGCCATGGCCCGTGCCCTAGGCTACCAACCCTACTTCGGTCCGGCGCCCAGGTTTAGGCACCAGGGCCTGCTTTCGCGGGTTCCGGTGGCCCGCTTTCGGAACCACCAGCATCCAGAGGCCTGGCCGCGGAATTCCATAGAGGTGGAGCTGGAGCTCGGCCCCGACAGCCGCTTTCCCCGCCTCGGGGTGCACACGGTCCACCTCACCGCGGCGTTCCAGAGGCGGGGTCGGGCTGAGCCGGACCGGCTGCGCGAACTCGGCGCCATCCGCGAGCAGGCACGGGCGAAGCCCGTAATCCCCCACTTGATCTTGGGGGACTTCAACTCGATGGCCCCCGGCGACGGCATTCACGCCACCGACTTTTTGGGTCTGCTCTCGGAGTGGCGCCGCACCGGGGTCCTCGACGAGGTGGGGGCCCTGGGCCCGGTGCCCGCCAGTGTGAGGGCGATGCGCTGGTGGCGGGACCCGGGCCGCAGCGCGGCCGAGGTGTCGGAGGTTGCGAGGGCTGGGATTCCCCGGTTGCCCTGGCTGGTCCACCCTCTGATCGAGATGGTGCCACGCGGGGAGGGGACGGATGCCCTGGTGGCTGCGCTGATGCCGAGGGCGGCGGTGCGCAGCATGATCGACGCCGGCTATGTGGACTGCCTGCGTCGCGTTGATGAGACCTCTGAGAGCTTCACCTGTCCCACCTATCTGCCCGCCGTCCGCATCGACTACATCTTCGCCACCTCCGATCTCGCGGACAGGCTGGTGAGCTGTGGGGTGGGGGCCCAGGACGACGCTCTGGCAGCGGTCGCCAAGCTCGCCAGCGACCACTTCCCCGTGGTGGCGGACTTCGACCTGAGCACCGCCTGATCTGGTCGCTCCGAGGGTTGGGCTTCCGGGCTTCCAATCGGGCCCGTGCCGGGGCTGAGTCCAGCGCCGCGCCCAGAGTTGATTCCGGCACCACCCGGAGGCATCCATATACTCCAGGCCATGGCCTCATCCTCATCCCAGCCCCCGATCCCCACGGCTGACTACGCGATTCTGGGCGGCTCCGGCACCGGCACCCAGGGGTCCCCGGAGCGCGATCCGCGGGTGCGGGTCATCAGCCGCGAGCAGGTGTTCTCGACCCGGTTCGGGGACACGCCCCCGATCACCAAATTCGAGATCGGCGATGATGCGGGAGCGGTGCGGTCCGTGCTGTTCGTCCGGCCCCATGAGGGGCAACCCGAAGCCGGCCGGGAGCGTCAGAGCCTGGCGCTGTTCTCCGTGCTGCAGGAGGCCGGCGTCTGGCGGATCGTCGCCGAGTCCGGCACCGCCAGCATCACTCAGCACTTCCATCCTCGCGACCTGATCATTCCGCACGACTTCATCGACTTCACCCACCAGATCGGCGGGCAGCTGGTGCCCGGGGCGATGGTCTCGATGCGAGAGCCGTTCTGCCCCGACATCCGCGAGGCGCTCTGGCAGCGCTCCCGTCGATTTGCGGCCGAGAAGGCGACCAGGGTCTTCAACCGAGCGGTCCACGCCACGGTCGAGGGGCCGAGGTTTGAGACCGCCGCCGAGGTGGCGGCCCTGGCCCGGCTCGGGGGTGACATCATCGGACAGGCGGTGACCCCGGCGGTGTACCTGGCCCGGGAGATCGGAGCGTGCTTCGCCACCGTCGAGATGGTGCTCAATTACGCGGAAGGCGTGCGCCCCGAATGGGACTTCGAGCTGCTCCGGGCGATCGTCCAGGAGGGAGCGGAGGAGCTGGGCAGGGTCGCGCTGGACGCGCTGGTGGCGCTGCCTGGCGAGCCCACCTGTGGGTGCGCCGTCAGGCGTGCCCCAGTCGAGCGGGGAGAGGCCAGCGCCGCCGCCCAGCTGTGACCGCGGACCAGGTAGAAGAAAGGGGGATGCTGGAGCGTCCCCTGCCCACGGCCGGCCACCCCGAGCCGGAGGCGGTGCGCTCCATGTTCGCCGCGATCGCGCACCGCTATGACCTGCTCAACCTGGTCTTGAGCCTGGGTGAGGATCGGCGCTGGCGCCGCCGGGCCGCGCAGTTGGCCAGGATCGGCAGGGGCGGGCGGGCGCTGGACGTCTGCTGCGGGACCGGTGCGCTCTCCGCGCTCTTGAAGCGGAGGGTTGGTCCCGAGGGGTCCGTGTCGGCGCTGGATCTCACCGCGGCCATGATCCAGGTGGCCACCACCAGGGTCCCCGGGGTGGGATTCCAGGTCGGCGATGCCTGCCAGCTGCCCTTCGCCGACGACTCCTTCGATGCCTGCACCATGGCCTTCGGGCTGCGCAACATCGACCGCCGAGATGTGGCTCTCCAGGAGATGCGGCGGGTGCTGCGCCCGGGGGGCAGAGCCGTGATTCTCGAGTTCAGCACGGTGGCGGGACCATTGCGATTCTGGTACCGGCTCTACAACCGTTTCGTCATCCCCCGGATCGCCACGGCCCTGCTGGGGAGGGCGGGAGCCTACCAGTACCTCACCGATTCGATCGCTTCCTTTCCTCCGCCGCTGGTGGTGTCGCGCTGGCTGCGGGAGGCGGGCTTCGAGCGCGTGCGCTACCAGCGGATGACGGCGGGGATCGTCGCCATCCACGTCGGTGTCAAACCGCGCGGCTGAGCCGCGCGTTCGCACCCGGTGCGGCTCGGCACCGGCCCTTTGGGGTGGCCGGCGCTGGTCTGGGTTAAAGTTGAGGTGAGCGTTGGGGAGCGCGTGACCGAGGCTGCGTAGGGAGGCTGCAACGCGATGATCCGCACGCTGGTCCTGGTGGACGAGCACCATGTGACGACACTCGACCCCTGGCTCAAGTACCTCGCCAGCACCGGGGAAGTGACGCTTGAGGTGGCGCACGACACTGCGCCCCTATCCCGGCTCGAGCACTTCGACGTGGTGGTGGCCCATGCCCCCAGAGGTGGCCTGGCTCCCAAGGAGGAGGCCGGGCTGTGCAGGTTTGTCAGCGCCGGCGGGGGATTCGTGGGTCTGCACTGCACCAGCCAGCGCTGGGCCCCGAGCCCAGAGTACCTGGCGATGATGGGGGGCGGGTCCGACAGCCAGCTTCCGCAGATGGAGCTGGTGGCCGACGTGCGGTCTTCCGGCCATGACATCACCCGCAGGGTGCCGCAGAATCTCCGGCTGCTGGACTCCTGCTTCGCCAAGGCGAAGCTGGCGCCCGACGCAGAGGTGCTGCTCTCGACCACCTGGCAGTCGCACGAGGTCCCGGTGGCCTACGCTCGCTCCCACGGAGCGGGCAGGGTCTTCTACTGCGGCCTGGGGGAGACGCCCGAGATCTACTCCATGGAGGTGATGCAGGGGCTTCTGTACCGGGCCGTCCGCCACGTGGCCGGCCGGGATGAACCGGCGGCCCTGGGCGTCGGGCTGCTGGGATTCGGCGCCATCGGACGCGAGCACACTCGGGGAATCTCCGCGGTTTCGGGCTTGGAGCTGGTGGCCGTGTGTGACCGCAGCCCGGAGCGGCTCGCGGCCGCCCTGGCCGATGGGGCCGAGCCTGAACTGCTGCCGGATGTGGATTCGCTGCTGGGCCGCGCCGACGTCGACCTGGTGGTGGTGTCCACACCCCCCAACACCCACTTCGAACTGGCGATGCGGGCGCTGGCCGCCGGCAAGCACGTGGTGGTGGAGAAACCCTTCTGTCTGACCGGGGCGGAGGCGGACCAGTTGGTGGCTGCCGCCCGCGGTGCCGGCCGCGTCCTCACGGTGTACCAGAACCGGCGCTGGGACGCCGATTTCCTGGCTTTGCTGGACCTGGTGCGCTCGGGCCAGCTGGGGGATGTGTTCCGGGTGGAGGCGTTCGTGGGCGGGTTCGACCATCCCTGCCATTTCTGGCATTCGGACCGCGATGTCAGCGGCGGGGTGATCTACGACTGGGGCGCCCACTACCTCGATTGGATCCTTCAGCTGCTGCCCAACCCTGTGGTGCAGGTGGACGCCTCCAGCCAGAAGCGGGTCTGGCACGACGTCACCAACGATGATCAGTTCGAGATTCGACTTCGCTTCGAAGGTGGTGCCGAAGCCTCGTTCCTCCATTCCGACATCGCCGCCGCCCGCAAGCCCAAGTGGTACGTGCTGGGCACCAAGGGGGCGGCGGTAGGCCACTGGCGGGAGGCGGTCCTCTCCAGCCAGGGGCCCAATGGGCTCCTCGAGCAGCATGTGCCCGTGTCCGACCTGCCCTGCGAGTTGCACGTCCTGCGCCCGGCGGGCCAGGGGCTCAGCCATGACGAGAGGTTGGCACTGCCGCCGGTGCCCGAGTCCGCCTTCTACCGCAACCTGGCTGGCCACCTGCTGGCGCAGGAACCGTTGGCGGTCACTCCGGAGTTCGCCCGGCGGAACATCCAGCTGATGGAGATTGCCCAGCAGGCGGCCCAGACCGGTGTCGCCAGGCCGGTGCGGATCTGAACCCGCCCGGGCTCAGGTGGGGCGTACTAGGGGCGGCCCGGATCGCCCGCCAAGCTGTCATCCCGGCGATCCAGGAGGCAGGGGGAGTGGTGGAGGTGGTGGGGTCGCGGTCGCTGCTCCGGGCCCAGGAACTGGCTGCAGCGGCCGGCGCCCTGGAGGCGGTCGAGGGCTACCAGGCGGTGCTGGAGCGGGACCTCGACTGTGTTTACATACCGTTGCCCAATTCGGAGCACCGCCCCTGGACGCTGGCGGCGCTCGCTCGCGGCAGGCACGTACTCTGCGAGAAGCCGCTCGCGCTCAGCGAGGCCGAGGCGTTGGAGATGGCCGCCGCGGCTTCGGCCTCGGGCCGGGTGCTGGGGGAGGCTGTGATGTATCGCTACCACCCCCGCTGGGCGCTGGTGCGCAAGATCGTCAGCGCCGGCGAGCTCGGCGAGGTCCGGCTGATCTCCGGTAATTTCAGCTTCACCCTCGGGTCCGGCGTCGACTACCGTTGGGACCCCACCCTGGGCGGCGGGGCGCTGTATGACGTGGGCTCATACCTGGTCAGCGCCGCCCGGTGGATTGCCGGGAGGGAGCCCACCCAGGTCAAGTCGGTGGCGGTCCTGGCGCGAGGTGTGGATCTGGCAGCTAGCATCAGCCTGTGCTTTCCCTCCCAGCCGGGGGCCGGGGAGTGCCTGGCCGCCCTGGCGTGCGGGTTCGATGCCGCCGAGTCCGAGTGGATCACGATCGAGGGGACACAGGGCGCTGTGCGCCTTGAGCGTCCCTTCACCGCCTGGCACACCGAAGCTCTCCCCGTCGTGCGCCGGCTGGGGGCCCGGGGGTCGGAGGAACTGGCGGTGCCCGCCACCAACCCCTACACCGAGATGGTCCGGGCGTTTCACGCCGCGGTCGCAACCGGACAACCGCTGCTGACCACCGCGGTCGACGGGGCGGCCAACCTGGCGGTCCTGGACCGCTGCCGGAAGAGCTGGGGCCCCCCGGTCAGCCCGCGGTGAGGTCGATCTGGCAGCTCGCCGCCAGGAGCACCAGCCGCAGCTGGCCGGACCCGGGTCCCGGTCCCCGAGCCATCCGCGCGCAGGAGCTCTGCAGCCGGGCCGACCCCAGGCTCTGGGGCCAGGAGACCACAACCGAGCGGCCGGGGACAGCGCGGACGAGCGTTGCGCGCAGGGCCCGGCTTGCGAGGGAGTAGCTCATCCCCAGCAGCTCGCCCGGTGCGACGCGCACGTAGGGCTGGGAGAGCACGTCCAACCAGCTCCGATCGATCGGGCCGTTGCCCTGCCGAACCCCCCAGCCGTCCGGGTCGTCCCACTGCCACCAGGCCCAGCCGGCGAGGTGGAGATTGGCGAGCCCCAGCTCGTCCTCGGCCCACCGCCGCGCCAGCGGCCGGGTGTGCTGGATCCCCACCTCGCCGACCCAATACGGCGCCGGCAGCTGCCGCGCCTCCGACAGCGCCTGATCCCACTCCTGAGCGAGTGGCAAAGACGAGCCGTCGAACGCCGATCCCAGGAGGCTCCCGGCGTACAGGTGGGTCGAGTACACCACGTCGGCGGCGCGCAGTGGCCGGATCGCGGTGGGGAACTCGCCGAACAGGTCGCCTTCCAGGATGAACAGGTGGTTCGGGTCGACCCTGGCGATGCTCCGGATCCCGGTCGCGTAGAAGGGCCACAGCAGCCGGGTGGCGAAGATGCCTGGGGGGATGGGCAGGGGGTGGGGCTCGTTGTAGAGGTCATAGCCGGCGACCGCCGAATCGGCCCGGAACGCCCGCGCTACCACCGCCCAGGCCTGCCAGTAGAGCACCTGCCAGTTGGGATACAGCCAGAAGAACGCGAGGGAGGCGTTGACCGCCGGGGAGAGATGGCGCTGCCAGGCCGGGGGCAGTCCAGGCAGGTGGAGGTCAGGCACCCCGGGAAGGCCCAGCCAGGCGGGAGCCCCGCTGCCGCCGTAGGCCACACCAAAGTCCTCGGTGTGCATGTCCAGAACCACGTAGAGGTGGTGGCGGGCGCAGAGCTCAACCACCCGTGCCAACTCGGCCAAGTAGGGTTGGCTGAAGTCGCCCGGGTGGGGCTCCAGGAGCGACCAGGAGATCGGTAGCCGGACCACATCGAAGCCCTGCTCCTGCATGATCGAGGCATCTCGGGAAGTCAGGGGGGGCGGCAGGGGACCGGAGCCGGTCTGGAGCAGAGCGTCGTCGTTGAACCCGCGCAGGATGTACTGCTCGCCGGTGGTGGTGGTGATCTGCCGCCCCGTCACCTCGAGCCATGGCAGGCCCGGCTGCGCCGGCGGCCGTTGGGGGACGACCTTGACCGCCAGGGCGGGAGCCGGAAGCACCACCACGGCCAGCAGGCCGAGGGCCGCTGCCAGGAGGCAGACCGTGGGGCTCAGCCCCGGCCCGCGGGGGCATCGGTGCGAACCGGGGCGCCAGGACACGGCAGCGATTGTCGATTAAACGGTGGTGACCCCTGAGCGCCGAACTGGCCCGCGGCCGGGATTCACTCTGACCCCACCCCGGTGCGGGGTTGTCCGGCGAACGCGATCACGCCCTCCAGGAAGCGGCCGGTGCGTGCGTCCACCAGGACCAGGTAGAGCTGGATGCGGCCCGGAGCCGGGAGATTCCCCGCGGCATCAGGCACGGCGCGCAGGAGCACCACCCAGCAGAGCCGGCCCCGTGGGCCGAGGGGGCCTCCGCCCAGGCTGGCAGCATTGGCCAGCACCACCTGCCGCACCTGGTCCTGGCGGCCCTGGCGGTGCGCGATCGCCACCGCCTGGGCCGAAGAGATCCTGGGACGGCCGGTGGGGTCGCTGAGGACCACCCCGGTGCGCGCCATCAGCTGCACCGTGTGGGGCAGGAGCCCGAAGCCGTTGGGCTGGGGCGGCGCCGCCTGCGCCAGTAGGGTGAGGAGCGCGATGGCGATGGCCAGCAGCGCGAAGAGGCTCGCCGCGATGAGCCGGTGGGGGGCGGGACGCAAGGCGGAGCGGGACATCTGACTCCACCTATGATCGCCGCTTGAGCCGGGGCGGTCCGGCGGCCGAACGCCGGTCCTGTTTCGACCGCCTCGGGCTGCGGTAGGGTAGGGATAGCGGACGGGCCGCGAAACCGCAGCCCCCGACTGATGACATGGGAGGTTTCGAGAATTCATGGCCAAGACCGTTGGAATTGACCTGGGCACGACCAACTCGGTTGTCGCCGTCATGGAGGCCGGTGAGCCCACCGTAATCCCCAACACCGAAGGTGGCCGGACCACCCCGTCGGTGGTGGCGTTCGCCAAGGATGGGAATCGCCTGGTCGGGCAGCTGGCTCGACGGCAGGCGGCCGTCAACCCCGAGAACACGATTTACTCGATCAAGCGCTTCATGGGCCGCCTTTTCAACGAGGTGGAGGGTGAGCGCAAGATCGTTCCCTACAAGGTGGTCTCCGGCAAGGATGGCCGGGCCGAGGTGGAGGTGGGGGGCACCAATTACACCCCTGAGCAGATCTCGGCGATGATCCTGCAGAAGCTGAAGGGGGATGCGGAGGCCTACCTGGGCGAGAAGGTGACGGACGCGGTGATCACGGTCCCCGCCTATTTCAACGACGCCCAGCGGCAGGCCACCAAGAATGCGGGCCAGATCGCCGGGCTCAACGTGCTCCGCATCATCAACGAGCCCACCGCGGCCGCGCTGGCCTATGGGCTGGACCGCAAGGAGTCGGAGAAGATCCTGGTCTTCGACCTCGGGGGTGGCACCTTCGACGTCTCCATCCTGGAGGTCGGCGAGGGCGTTTTCGAGGTCAAGTCCACCAACGGGGACACCCACCTGGGTGGTGACGACTACGACCGCCGGGTGGTTGACTGGATGGCGGAGGAGTTCAAGCGCGACCAGGGGATCGACCTCAAGGCCGACCGGCAGGCGCTGCAGCGGCTGACGGAGGCGGCGGAGAAGGCCAAGATCGAGCTCTCGCAGCTGCAGGAGACCCAGATCAACCTGCCGTTCGTAACGGCCGATCAGAATGGGCCCAAGCACCTCGACCTCAAGCTGTCGCGGTCCAAGTTCGAGCAGCTGACGGCAGACCTCACCGACCGCTGCAAGGGCCCCTTCGAGAACGCGCTGAAGGACGCCAATCTCAAGGTCGGGGACCTCGACGAGGTCATCCTGGTGGGGGGCTCGACCCGCATGCCGGTGATCCAAGAGCTGGTCAAGAGCCTGACCGGCAAGGAGCCCCACCGGGGGGTGAACCCCGACGAGGTGGTGGCGGTCGGTGCCGCCATCCAGGGCGGGGTCCTCAAGGGCGAGGTCAAGGACGTGCTGCTGCTGGACGTCACCCCTCTGTCACTGGGAATCATGACCGAGGGCGAGGTGAACACCAAGCTCATCGAGCGCAACAGCACCATTCCGACCAGCAAGAGCCAGGTCTTCTCGACCGCCGCGGACAACCAGCCGTCGGTGGAGATCGTGGTTCTGCAGGGAGAGCGCCCCCTGGCCCGGGACAACCGCACTCTGGGCCGGTTCATGCTCGACGGGATCCCGCCCGCTCCGCGCGGACTGCCCCAGATCGAGGTGACCTTCGACATCGATGCGAACGGCATTCTGAACGTGACGGCCAAGGATCGGGGCACCGGCCGGGAGCAGAAGGTCACCATCACCGGATCCACCACGCTCCAGAAGGAGGAGGTGGAACGGATGGTGCGCGAGGCGGAGTCCCACGCTGAGGAGGATCGGCGCAAGGCCGAGGAGGTGGCGCTGCGCAATCGCTGCGACTCGCTGGTCTACAGCTCCGAGAAGACCATGCGCGAGCACGGGGACAAGGTTCCCAGCGAGCTTCGCGATGACATCAACCAGAAGATCGAGAGGCTGAAGTCCGCGGTCGCGTCTTCGAGCACGGTCGACATGCAGAGCGCCGAGCGCGAGCTCTCCGAGGCGATCCAGAAGGTTGGCGAGGCGATCTACGCCAACACCGCCGGTGGTGATGGACAGTCGCCGGACGGCCAGCCGTCGGCAGACATCCCCCCGGCGCCGGGTGAGGGCGCCGGCGCGGGCGCCGACGGCGACGTGGTGGACGCCGAGTTCAAAGAGGTTTGAGCGGGCGGACCTGGGGACGGGCGGCAGGTGCCGCCGTCCTCGGGCTGCTGGGCTACGGGGCGGCCGTCGGCATAGCCGGCCGACGGCCGTCGCTCACCACCTCCGAGGCGGAGGTGGAACGGTTGGTGGACGACCGCTTGCGCCGATCCGGCGCTTCCGGTCGGCACCTGTATGTGGGCACGACCTGGGGGCGCATCCACGTCCTCGAAGTCGGATCGGGGACCGCGTCGGTCATTCTCGTCCCCGGGCTCGGCGGCAGCTCGGGCGCGTATGCGGACCTGGCCGCCCAGCTTTCCCACGACTTGCGGGTCATCGTCATCGACCTTCCCGGCACCGGGCTCAGTGACCCGATCCGGTTCACTGGGCATCCGCGACGGGCATGGGTTTCGGTGATCGGGGAGGTGGCGGACCAACTGGGCCTCGTCCGCCCCCATCTGGTGGGGCATTCGATGGGCGGCCTGGCCGCGGGGGCCTACGGGGTGGCCCGCCCCCAGCAGGTGGGAAGGGTCGTGCTGCTCGCGCCGGTCGGACTGGCCGAGCGGCCGCCCCGGACCTGGCAGGCGGCCCTCGTCCCCGGCCTTCCACAGCTGATCTTCGGGCTTGACGGTTGGGTCATGGATTGGCAGTGGTCACACGGGGTGGCCGATATCGCCGGACTCCCGGGGGGACCGGTCGAGGTTGGGCCCGACCCCGACGGCTACCGGCGCCTGGTCACCAGGCGCTTCCAACACGGTTTCGATCTCTTGGCCTTTGCGAGACTGGTCTCATGGTCCGGGTTTCACCCGGACACCCAGCTGCTTCCGGGGTTAGGGCTCCTCTCGGACCGGGCTCTGGTCATCTTCGGGGCGGAGGATCGTAAGGTCCCGGTCGGTCCGGCGGCTGCCCAGTTGGAGCACTATCCGGGCATCGCCTTGGAGGTGGTGCCTCGGTGGGGGCACCTATTCCCGTTTCTTGAGCCGCCCACGACCGCGTCCAGGGTGCGCTCCTGGCTCCAGGCGCCTGGCTGAGCGTGCCCTTGGGCGGGCCACAGCGACGGCGCGGGTGGGCAGAATTGGGATGGCGGCAACCATCACAGGAATCGGAATGAAGCCTCCCAAGCTCGGCCTGACCATCGGCCTCGGCGCCGGCGCCCTGGCCTCAGCCGGCTACGCCTCGGCGGTCGGGCTGGCGCGGCGGCAGCCAGCCCAGTCAGCCGCCGACGAGGAGCTGGAGGCGATTCTCGACCGCTGGCTGGGCCGGCTGGGTCAGCGCGGCTCCCACCACTACATCCAGACCCCGGTTGGACGCATTCATGCGCTCGAGCTCGGACAGGGGCCGCGGCCACTGGTGTTCCTCCACGGCCTCGGTGCCAGCGTGGGCGAGTATGCAGGCCTGGCGGCCGAATTGGCGACGGGGTTCCGGGTCATCGCGATCGACCGTCCGGGGAGTGGTCTCAGTGATCCCGTCCAGTTCCGTGGGCATCCCAGGTCAGCGTGGGATAAGGCGGTGCTCGGCGTGGCCGACCGGCTCGGGCTCGGCCGGTTCGACCTGGTCGGGCATTCGCTCGGGGGGCTCGCCGCGGGTGGCTTCGCCCTAGATCACGGCGAGCGGGTGGAACACCTTGTGCTGCTGAGCCCGGTTGGGATCTCGGCGCGCCTGCCCTGGATCTGGGGCATGTCGATGATCCCGGGCATCACGGACCTCCTGGGAGCGGCGGCCCGGCTGCAACTGGCCCGCCAGAGCGCTGCTCCCCAAGCCGGGGAGGCGGAGGCGGCTGGAGCCCAGCTCGACCCTGATCTGGCCCGCTACCGGTACCTGGTGGGCAGTCGCTTTGTCCGCGGGGCCGACCTGGAGGTGGTGCCCAGGTTGATGCGGCCGTTCGGGTTTAGGGCTGAGACGCTGCTCCTGCCTGGACTGGATGCGGTGGCCGAGCGCACCCTGGTGATCTGGGGGGATCGCGACAACCAGGTGGCGATGGCTCCAGCCCGGGCGGAGCTCCAGCGCCATCCCGCGATCACGCTCCAGCTGCTGGCGGGCGCCGGCCACCTGTTCCCCTTCGAGGATCCGGCCGGGACCGCCTTGCGGATCGCCCAATGGTGTGGGGAGCCCGCAGCCTCGTCCTAGCCGACAGCCGCCACCTCCCGGTGCCCGGCTCCGGGCGCGAGTCCGCTGATCTCAGAGCTTGATTCACCAGGCCGGCGAGCGCTGGCTGCATCCGCGGAGAGGTGCGGACCACGGTCGGGGCTCGCCGGAGCAGACGATCCAGCGGGCCCTCCAATAGGTAGTGCAGGGCTGCAGCCGTCCCCAGGGCCAAGAGGATGAACAGCGCCAGCCGGCCGGTCGCCCACCAGTGACCGGCGTTGTGCCACCAGCCGAAGCGGCTGGTGAACAAGTAGAGCGGCTTGTGAACCAGATAGAGGGCGAACGAGGACTCGCCCAAGGCCACCAGCAACCCGGAGCGCAACCAGGAAGACACCCGGCGCAGATCCTGGGTGGCGCCCGCCAGCAGCAGCACCGCCAGCCAAGGGATGACCGCCAGGGCAACGAACGGTCGATCCAGGTACTGACCGGTCGAGACCGTGTACTCGGTGCAGGCGAAGGCCACCAGTCCCAGGCCGGCCAGGGCCATCATGGTGGTCGATCGCGGCCAGCGGAGCTTGAGTCCCAGCACCACCGCCCGGGCCAGCAGCATGCCCAGGATGAATTCCAGCAGCCGGTAGGGAGGAAAGATGAAGAAGAGCCAGAAGTAGACGTTCCCGGGCATCTTCAGCAGCGCCGCCGCCACCGGCGCCCCCACCTGGATGGTGAGCACGCCCGCGGCGGCCAGACCGAGTCCGCGCCAGCGAAGCCGTCGCACCACGAGGATCAGGAGCGGGAAGAGGAGGTAGAAGAACATCTCGCAGGAGAGCGACCAGCTCACCCCGTTGCCGCCGAAGTACCAGCTGCCCTTGGGCCACCAGGCCTGGATGAGCAGGACATTTGCGACCTGTCCCACGGTCCCTGGGATTCGCTCCTGGGCGGCAACCACTGTGAACGCGAAGACGGTCAGAGCCAGGGTGAGCGGCCAGATCCGGCAGAACCGGCTCCACCAGAAGCGACCAGGTTTAGGGCCCGGCTTGGACCAGGTGAGTACGAAGCCGGAGAGCAGGTAGAAGAAGGTGACGCCGGTGTAGCCGTACGCCTCGGCGATGTCGACCGTGTTCGACTTGGTGAAGTGATAGCCCACGTGCACCAGCACCACCGCCAGGGCGGCGAACACCCGCAGCCCGGTCAGGCGTTGCAGGCGGGTCGGGCGGCTGGCGTCAGGAGGCTCGCTCACCTCAATGGGGCCGGCGACGATGTCCCGGGGGCGGTGGGGCGCGGATCCCGGGGCGGCCGCGACGGCGCTGCTCGTCGGCACTGATCCTCGGGTCGAGGCGTGGTCGGTCTGCGCCATGGTGGGCACCTCCGCTGGCGGCCGCTGAGTGTGTGCGCTGGCCTGATCGATCCTCCTGATGGCCGGGCGGGGCTGGCCCGGACGCGTCCCTAACGTCCCAGCTTGACCTCCAGCCCGCCTTGGCGGTGGCTGGGAGTTCCCTGAACCCAAGGTGGACTGTCAGCCACCGCCGGCAGCCGTCGTCCGCTGGGAGGCCCGGTCGCGGGGGTTTGCGGTGCCTCGTCAGTCGCTCCCCGCATCCCCCGCCAGCCGCACCGGCCTTGCCGTGGGCCGCGCCTATCGGTAGGCGGGAACCGGACCGGCGGCGGAGATTTGGGAGCTTGTCGCAGGGGTATACGGCAAATGAGCGACACCTTCGCTCGGGAGGTTCACATGCGTTTGGATAGATTCACGCAGCGCAGCCAGGAGGCCTTGGAAGAGGCCGCGCAGCTGGCGACCACTTACCAGCACCCTGAGATCGATCCGGAGCACCTGCTGCTTGCGCTGCTGCAGCAACCGGATGGGACCGTCGCCCCTTTGCTGCAGCAGCTGGAGGCCGAGCCCGCCCAGATCAGAGGTCGGCTGGTGTCAGACCTCGAGAGCCGTCCCCGGCAGCAGGGGGCTACCCCGGTGCCCTCGCGGGACCTGGAGCAGGTGCTGCGCCAGGCCTGGGACGAGATGGAGCAGCTCCATGATGAATACTGCAGCACCGAGCACCTGCTGCTGGCGCTGACCGCACGCTCGGTCGGCCCCGCCGCGGGTGTCCTCAAGGCAGCCGGGGTCACGAGGGAGCGGGTGTTGGCGGCGCTCGATGGGCTGCGCCAGGGGCAGCACGTGACCGACCCCAATCCCGAGAGCAAGTTTCAGGTGCTGGAGAAATACGCCATCGACCTCACCCAGCGCGCCCGGGAGGGCAAGCTGGACCCGGTGATCGGCCGCGACGAGGAGATCCGTCGGACCATGCAGGTGCTGGCCAGGCGGACCAAGAACAACCCCGTTCTCATCGGGGATCCGGGTGTGGGCAAGACTGCCATCGCCGAGGGGCTGGCGCAGCGGATCGCCAGCGGCGACGTGCCCGAGACCCTGCGCAACCGTCGCCTGGTGGCGCTCGACCTGGGCACGTTGGTGGCCGGGACCAAGTTCAGGGGAGAGTTCGAGGACCGGCTCAAGGCCCTGTTGAAGGAGGTGACCAGCTCGGACGGCAGGATCATCCTGTTCATCGACGAGCTGCACACCCTGATCGGCGCCGGAGCCGCTGAGGGGTCCATGGACGCCAGCAACATGCTGAAGCCGGCGCTGGCTAGGGGCGAGCTGCGCGCGATTGGGGCGACCACCTTCGACGAGTACCGCAAGCACATCGAGAAGGATCCGGCGCTCGAGCGCCGCTTCCAGCCGGTGTACGTTGACGAGCCCTCCGTGGAGGACACCATCAGCATTCTGCGGGGCCTCCGCGAGCGCTACGAGGTCCATCACGGCGTCCGGATCAAGGATGCCGCTCTGGTGGCGGCGGCGGTGCTCTCGTCCCGGTACATCTCGGGTCGGTTTCTGCCGGACAAAGCGATCGACCTGGTCGACGAGGCGGCCGCCCGGCTCCGAATGGAGATCGACTCCATGCCGGTCGAGTTGGACACGGTCGAGCGGGAGGTGCGCCAGCTGGAGATCGA
The DNA here is from genome assembly GCA_021791345.1 of bacterium. The sequence continues at coordinate 2,154 of JAJYWT010000096.1, read as the reverse complement.
ACGAGAGGCCCTGCGCAAGGAGACGGACGAGGCTTCGAGGGAGCGCTTGATCGCGCTGGAGCGCGAGTTGGCCGATCTGCAGGAGCAGGCGGTCGGGCTGCGCCAACGCTGGGAGCGTGAGAAGTCGCAGATCGCGGAGTTGCGGGCCATCAAGGAGGAGATCGAGAGGACCACCTTCGAGGCCGAGCGGGCGGAGCGGATGGCCGACTTCGGCAAGGCCGCGGAGCTGCGCTATGGGCGCCTCACCGAGCTGCGGAGGCGCCTGGAGGATCAGCAGGCAAGGCTGAGCCAGAACGAGGCCGGGGAGCCGTTGCTGAAGGAGGAGGTCGGCGAGGAGGACATCGCCGAGGTCGTGTCGCGCTGGACCGGGATCCCCGTCCAGCGGATGCTGGAAGGGGAGATGCACAAGCTCGTGGAGATGGAGCAGCGCCTCCATCAGCGCGTGGTCGGCCAGGATGAGGCGATCAAGGCGGTGGCCAGCGCGGTCAGGTTGGCGCGGGCGGGGTTGAATGACCCGCGCAGGCCCATGGGCTCCTTCATCTTCCTGGGGCCCACCGGCGTCGGCAAGACCGAGGTGGCCAGGGCGCTGGCGGAGTTCTTGTTCGACAGTGAGGACGCCATGGTCCGACTCGACATGAGCGAGTACATGGAGAAGCACTCCGTGGCTCGGCTCGTGGGGGCGCCCCCGGGTTACGTCGGTTATGAGGAGGGGGGGCACCTGACGGAGGCGGTGCGTCGCCGCCCCTACGCGGTGCTCCTGCTCGATGAGATCGAGAAGGCCCATCCGGACGTCTTCAACATCCTGCTCCAGCTCTTGGACGATGGGCGGCTCACGGACGGAAAGGGCCACACGGTGGACTTCCGCAACTGCGTCGTCATCATGACCAGCAACCTCGGCAGCCCGATCATCGCGGGGCTGCCCGACCACCCCTCGGGAGCGGAGGAGGAGTCGGCGCGCGAACAGGTGATGGCCGAGCTGCGGCGCAACTTCCGGCCGGAGTTCCTGAATCGGGTCGACGACGTGATCCTGTTCCACCGCCTGGACCTGGCCCAGATCGAGCGCATCGTGGTCATGCAGCTGCGTCAGCTCGAGCAGAGGTTGGAGTCGCGAAGACTGCACCTGCAGCTCCTGCCCGCTGCGGTCCGCTGGCTGGCGGAACAGGGCTACGATCCGGTCTATGGCGCCAGGCCATTGCGGCGGGTCATCCAGCGCGAGCTGGGGGACCGGATAGCGTTGGGGCTGCTGGATGGGACCTACCGCGAGGGCGACACCCTGGTTGTGGACCAGACGGGGGGCGGCCTGGAGATCCGCCGCGAGCCGGCTCCCGTCGAGGTTCAGCCGGAGCCGGACGGGGAGGTCGTGGATGTGGAGGCCGAGGTCCTCTAGGAGGCGGTGGGTCGGCCGGACCCTACCAGGCAGCGTCGGTCCTGGCCGCTGCCTGCCGCAACGCCTCCACCACCTGATCCCCCCGCGTGGCCAGCCCGGGACCGATGCGTATCGACTCCAGCCGCTTGCCGGCGACCACCAGATCGCACTGGGTCGCCACCAGATGGGGTTTCACCGCGGGCTTGCCGACGAAGCCTTGCAGGGCCGCTCCCACGTGGTCGCGGAGCGCTCGCGGTGAGAGCTCGCCGGCGCTGACCCGAAAGCCACTGGTAGTTGGGGTCAGGCGGAAGGAGTAGGCTCGCCTGCCCGCCTTGAGGCAGGACTCGCAGCGCCCGTGGGGCTCGTCAGGGATCTCAGGACGTCTGAGACAGACTCGGCACATGGGTTCCAGTCTAGGGTCGCGCCAGGAGGCTGGTGATCTGAATTGGGTTGAGGAGTCGATGGGCATGCAGGCGAGCGCAATTTCACAGTGGGTGACATGATTGCGCACCGGCGCTCGGCGCTGTCCTAGCGGCGCCTTGATAGGGTCCCCGCGCTCGTACCCAGTGGCAAGTAGAAGGATTCCAGCAGATCCTCCCCCCGCGGTTCCCACCGATCTCCGGTACCTCGGCGACAACTCCTCACCTAGGCCATAGCGCTGCTGGAAGCATTTCGGCAGTGCCCCCTAAGTCCAATACCGTTTCTTTAAAGGATAGAGACTGCATCGGCTATAGGACGGGTGGGCTCGGGCCAGTCCTGATGGCTGGGGCGCTTGAGCTTGAAGTTGG
>JAJYWT010000158.1 GCA_021791345.1 bacterium | reverse complement strand
GCGGAAGCCATGGTCGAGGGGGAACGGGGCGGCGAGTGCCACCGGCTCTGGAGGGTGCGCGACCCTGCGGCGGTCGCGGCGATCGGCCAGCTCCTCGGTCGCACCCGCCTGTTCATAGCGGACGGCCACCACCGCTATGAGACCGCTCTGGGGTTGCATCTGCCCGGGGTGCTCGCTCTGCTGGCGCCCCTGGACGATCCCGCCACCGTGATCCTGCCGACTCACCGGGTGCTGCTCAGCAGCCCTCTGGATCCCGATGAGCTTATGACTGCACTGGTCGGAGCGGGCTGGCGGGCGCAGCCCGTGGAGGGCCTCGACTTGGGACTCGTCGGCTTGGCGGAGCTGCGCGACGCCTGGCACTCGTTCGTGATCTTCGACTCCGACACCACCTGGCTGGTATCCCGCCGCCGACAGGCGGCCAGCGGGCCGGGGACTGCCGCTCACCTGGATGTCGCGGTCCTGAACCGCGAGATCTTGGAGGCACATCTAGGGGTTGGCGCGAACGACCTGGAAGCTGGCCGGCTGCGCTACACCAGGGATCCGGCGGTGGCGATGCGACTGGTCGGAGCGCGGGGAGCGGTCGGCTTCCTGCTGAATCCCCCCTCCGTGGCGGAGGTGCAGGCGGTGTCCCTGGCAGGTGCGGCGATGCCGCAGAAGTCCACCTACTTCTTTCCCAAGGTGCCGGCGGGACTGGTGCTGTTGCCCAACCAGTGAGGGATGAAGTTGCGGGCAGCGGATCGCCTCGCGCAGCGGAAGACCAGCCGGTGGCTGCACCGACCTTCGTCCCAACCCGCTGGGCCGACCTACCGGCCGCCCTCTCACTCCCCCGTGCTTGGTCCCCGGCTTTCTCTCAGGCGTACGCCAACTCTGCGCTTGAGTTGGGGATAGCACGGTCTGGCCGGAACCACTGGTCCGCGGGAGGGTACCCCGCAAGGAGTGCGCTTCGTCCGTGCCCGGGTGCGCCGTCGGTCGTCGGCGCGGCTCCAGACGGACCGCTGGAGCTGCCAGAGCATTCGAACTACCTTCGGGGTCGATGCGGGCGAAGCTCGAATTCCCGCCGAGGGCAGATCAGCCGATCCTTGAGTTCGCCCAGCGTCCTTTCCAGCTTGGTGGACATGGAGGTTCCGTCAGTGCACCAGAGCTCGGCTCCGGTGCCGGCTTGCGCTCCGAACCTCTCCTCTGCCAGCTGGCTGAGATCCCTGAGGGTCGTCTCCCAGGGCAGCGAGAACTCCTGTCGCGCACCGGCCGACGACACCGAAACCTTGGCGAGATCGTTGCCTGTATTCATGCTGAACTGTGCTCCTCCACCAGATACTCCGGCTCCTCATCGTTCGGGTCTTCTCGATTCAAGGCTGCACAGACGGCCTCGGCGGCCTGCCGGGTGGGGAAGGTGAGCGGCGATCCGTCGGGGCTCTGGAGGTGGAAGGCGGAACGCCGCCGACTGGTGATCGTGAATTGCGAGGAGGGAGTCGGGGCGTCCATCAATAGCAGAAGACCCTGCAGTCATCATCCATCCCCACCTCGGAGTAGCGGGCCGCGCCCATTGCCGCATCCACCTCGGGGATCAGGTCATCCATAGACAGGTCATGCAGGGAGAGCGAGGCCGGACAAACATACAGGCTAACCCCGGCTGACTTCGCCTCCCGGATGAAGTCCAGCACCGACTTGTTGGCGCCCTCCTTGACGGTCAGCCCTTCCGCGACTCCCTTCTTGAAGAGGAGGGTGGCGTCCATGGTGGTCACGATCAGCACCTCGTAGTCGAGAGCGGCTGCGGCCATCGCCTGAAAGAACGGAGTGCCCAGGCGATGTGGTGAGTCCGGACCTGACGTCATCATGATCAGCAGTTTGTTGGCCATCGGCCTCCTCCTCGGGTGCAGTGAGCCTGGGGCTTGACTTCCAGCGCAGGAAGCATAGTATGCCGACATCCGAATATGGTTGACCTCCTGCTCCGGGGGTACCGGGCAAGGCCAGCGCGGAGGGCTCACGATGCAAGCTCCGATCTCTGCTCCCACCGAGATGCAGGAGATGGTCCGCCAGGCTGTGGACGAGTATTTGGCGGAGAAGGCTAGACAGGAGGAGGCCCGTGTCAAGAAGATTGCCCTGATCTCGACCAAGGGCACCCTCGACATGGCTTACCCGCCCTTGATCCTGGCCACCACCGCCGCTGCCCTGGGTTGGGACTCCGCCATCTTCTTCACCTTTTACGGTCTGAACATCATTCACAAGCAGAAGCAGACCAAGCTGCAGGTGGCTCCACTCGGCAATCCGGCGATGCCGATGCCGGTCCCCAACCTGCTGGGCGCGATCCCAGGCATGACCTCGTTGGGAACCTCGGTCATGAGGTCGCTGTTCAAGTCGCATGGAGTGGCTTCCATCGACGACCTGCTGGAGGCCGCCGTCGCCAGCGGGGTGCGGCTTATGCCCTGTGCCATGACCATGGAGGTATTCGGCTACAAGAGCGCAGACTTCATGGAGGGGGCGGAGGCCGCCTGTGGAGCCGCCACCTTCCTGGACTGGGCCTCAGATGCGGACATCTCGCTCCTCATCTGAGGGCCGTGGCATCGATTCCCCGGCTGGGGCCTACTACGAGATGCACGCCTATCTCTGCAAGGCGCTCGCCCATCCCACCCGCCTACTCATCATCGACCAACTCCGGGACGGGCCCCGATCGGTCACCGAGCTTCTCCTCGGGCTTGGAGTCACCCAGAGCAACCTCTCCCAGCATCTGGGCATCCTCCGCGCCAAGCGGCTGGTCTCTTGCCGCCGGGAGGGAAGCACGGTCTACTACCAGTTGCGCGACCGGCGCTTGATCGAGGCCTTCGACCTGTTGCGCATGGTGTTCCGGGCCACCCTCGATGAAGAGGGCCAGTTGGCCACCTGCAATTAGGGTGGTGCGGGAAGCGGCGCCGGGCGGCCGGACGCCTACCCGGAGCAGGACTCGCAACGCCGTGGTCGAGGTCCACCCCTCCCGACGGGATGGGTCGGACCCCGGTGTGGCGCGCCCCGCACCCCGCCACGCGACCTTCGGGGACCCGCGGTCGTCGTCCTCCCCGCAGGTGGCGAGGGAGCTCGCGGCCCTCCAGCGTCTGCACTCCATGGTGACCGGGACGGCCGAGTTGTCGGACGTGCAGCAGTGCATCGGCACCGCTCTGGTCGAGGGGCTGGGCTTTGTCGGCGTCACCATCGGCCTTGTCGACGATGCTCAGGCCCGGGTGGGCAGTTGGCGATGGTTCGGCGGTGCCGAGAATGCACAGCAGTTGCTACCCAACCTGCCAATCGACGACCATGGCTCACTGGCCAGAGCCTTTCGCCGCCCGGGCCGGGTCATACGGGCGAAGCTGGGCCAGGGCGTGATGGCCATTGCCGCTCTCGCCTACCGAGATCAGCGGCTCGGGTTGCTCGGCGTCACCTTACCGGGGCACGGCCTCGGCCGCGGCATGGAGGAGGCGCTCGAGCGGTTCTGTCCTCACGCCAGCGAAGCCCTCGCCGGGGTGCGCATGTGCGTCGACCGCACTCGTCGCCTGGCCGTGGAGGCGGAGCGGACCCGTATCTCCATCGAGATGCATGACGCGGTGATCCAGTCCCTGTTCGCGATCACCTGCACGCTCGAGGGCTGCGCCCGGGCCGCTGAGGGCCAAGACCCGGAACAGGCCCGGCGCTTGGCGGAGTGTCGCCGCCTGGCCGAGAAGACTTTGATCCAGGTCCGTCAGAGCATCTATGACCTTTGGCCGGCCGAGCTGTTGGAGCGGCAGTTCCTCGATCAATTGCAGGCTCATTTGGCAGATCTGGGCACCCCCGACCGTCCCTTGGAACTGGAGTGGGAGGCCAGGGGGCATCTGGCCGACCTGACCCGGGAAACCCGCCAGGTGCTGTTGGGCGTGGCCCAGGAGGCGCTCAGCAACGTGGCGCGGCACGCGCGCGCGCATCGGGTGACGGTGGTGTTGGATGCCGGATCTGACCCTGTCCGACTACAGGTGTCAGACGATGGCGGTGGCATGGCCGTTGAACCGATGCGCCCTCAGTTCGGCATTCGCGGCATGCGCTCACGGTTGGCGGCGTTCGACGGCCGCTTGGAGCTCATCTCCGAGCCCGGCCAGGGGACCATGGTCGAGGCGACGGTCCCCCGGTCGATGGCGGTGGCGGCGGCACCGTGATCCGCCTCCTGATCGCAGATGACCACGAGATGGTCCGCGAGGGGCTGCAGCTCATGTTCGCAGCTGACCCGGATCTCGAGGTCGTGGCCACCGCGGCCAGCGGGGAGGAGGCGGTCGAGCTGATCACCACCTCGCAGGCCGACGTGGTCCTGATGGATCTGCACATGCCGGGCATGGGGGGGCTCGGCGCTCTGCGCGCGCTGCGCCATCGGGGCGCGACCGCGCAGGTGCTGGTGCTGACCGGGATCGCGGGCGATCAGGACGCGCTGGCGGCGATCGGTGCCGGGGCCGCAGGCTACGTGCTCAAACAAGTGCCCGTGGCCCAGCTCAGAGTGGCGATCCGGGCGGTCGCGGCCGGCCAGGCGTACCTCGACCCGGCCGTGACCGGGATCGTCCTGGGCTTCGCGCGTCGTGGCTTCAGGGACTCCGGCGGTCCCTGGCATCTCAGCCAGCGGGAACTGGAGGTTCTGGAGCTGATCGCTGCGGGTCTCAGCAATCGAGAGATCGCCTCTCGCCTGTTCCTCAGCGAACAGACGATCCGCAGCCATATCAAGTCCACGCTGCGCAAGATGGGCAAGAAGCATCGCTTGGAAGCGGTTCTGGCGGCTCTCCAGGCGGGCCTGTTGGAGCCTGCTCCGAACTAGCCGAACCCTGACGGCAATCCCGAATCCCCCCTTTGGGGGATGCTAATCACCTCAATCGGGGGAGTGTCAGGACGACTTGGCTCTCACATACTGAGGCGCGGTCATTGACATAGGAGGCAAGGAGCGTATGAGCGACGAGCCGTTGATGAGCATCGCGGGGTCACCTCCCCCATCGTCTCTGGCCCGGAAGTTTGAGCGGGACCCGGCAAAGGCGCCGACCGAGGATCTGCGCGAGGCGGTCTTCGACTTGGAGCGACAGGGCGAGTGGGTGGTGCAGCGAGTGCCCGAGCCCTACGTCGAGGTGGAGACCAAGTACGGGCGCAAGAAGAAGATTCCGATGCAGCACACCTGGCACCACAAGAGCTGCGGCCAGTGTGGGCACATACCCGGCTACTCCACCTCCATATTCTGGCTGCACCGAGCTCTGGAACTGGACTACAACGACCCCCGTGACCAGACCTCCTGCACCGCCTGGAACTACTACGCCTCCGCCACCTCCAATGCGGCCGCTCAAGCGGCCGTGGCGCAGCGCAACTTTGCCGCTGCCTATGAGACCGGCTACTACCCGATGATCCACTGTGGCACCAGCTACGGCCACTACAAGGAGGTGCGGGAGCAGCTGGTGCACAGCCCGGACCTACGCGCCCAGGTGCGCGACATCATGACCCGGCTGGGCAAGCCGCTGGTGATCCCCGAGGAGATAGTGCACTACAGCGAATGGGTGCACGCGATGCGGGGAGAGTTCGCCAAGCGGCGGGTGTTGGACTTCTCGAACATCACGGTGACGGTTCACCCGGCCTGCCACTACTACAAGCTGGTCGCTGAGGACGCCATCTACGACGCCGACATCTACAGTGGTCAGCGCACTGCGATCGTGTCGGCGGTGGTCCAGGCCATGGGCGCCAAGGTGGCCGACTACTCCACCTGGTTCGATTGCTGCGGCTTCGGCTTCCGCCACATCCTGGTGCAACGGGACTTCACGCGCTCCTTTGCCACCCTGCGCAAGATCCAGGTGATGAAGGACGAAGCGAATCCGGACGTGGTGCTCACCCACGACACCGGCTGCGTCACGACCCTCGACAAGAGTCAGTTCGTGGGCCAGGCGAAGGGGTACAACGTCGGCATCCCGGTGATGTCGGAGGCCCAGTTCGTGGCCCTGGCGATGGGGGCGCATCCCTACCGCGTCTGCCAGCTGCACTGGCACTCGGTCGACTACCGACCCCTGCTGGAGAAGATGGGCATCGACTGGGAGGCGCGCTGGGCCGAGTTTGAGCAGGACCTGAAGCGGATTCAGAGCGGGGAGATGCAGTACCTCACCTGGGAGCAGACCGGTGTCAAGTGAAGCCATCCTGGTGATCGGCGGTGGCCCGGCTGGCCTGGAGGCGGCGCGGGGGGCGGCGGACCTCGGCAGCGAGGTGATCCTGGTCGAGCGCAGGGCACGGTTGGGCGGGACCCCGGACTCGGCGGGCTACTCCGCCTTCGCACTGGATCACCGCCCCGCCCAGGAGGTGCTGGAGATCGCCCGCCAGGCGGTGCTGACCCACCCCTTGATCAAGGTTCACCTGGAGACCGAGGTCACCGCCTTCGACGGGGAGCTGGGGGACTTCCGGGCCAGCCTGCTAGCGGCGGACGGCGCGGCTGCCGAGGTCAGCTGTGGCGCGGCCATCATCGCCACCGGCTTCGACCACTTCGACCCGGGCCGGGAGACCCAGTCCTACGGCTACTACGAGTACGACGACGTGATCACTCTGGTCGACGCCGAGCGGATGCTGGCGGCCAAGAACTTCGTGCGCCCATCCACCGGCCAGCCCCCCAAGCAGGTCTGTTTCATCCAGTGCGTCGGCTCCCGCGACCGCCGCATCGGCAACGAGTACTGCTCCAAGGTCTGCTGCGGCGTCGCCACCAAGGAGGCCTCCGAAATCCGGGAGCTGGTCCCCGACTGTCGCGTCTTCATCTTCTATATCGACATGCGGATGTACGGGTTCTGGGAGGACCGCATCTACTGGAAGGCGCAGGAGCAAGACCACGTGAACTTCGTGCGCGGGATCGTGACCGAGATCACCCGCCGGGGCGACCGCCTGGTGATCAAGGGAGAGGACACCACCATGAACCGTCCCATGGAGATCCCCATGGATGTGGTGGTCCTCTCGGTGGGGATGGTCCCGTCGGAGGGGACCAAGACGGTGGGCAAGCTGCTGGGCGTGGCCCAGGACAAGCACGGCTTCATCGCCCCCCCGGAGAACGCCCTCGACTCCGTCGGCACCTCGGTGGCGGGCATCTACGTGGCCGGCGCGGCGGCGGGTCCCAAGGATCTGGACGACTGCGTCTCCATGGCCGGATCGGCCGCCATGAAGGCGGTGGCCGCGCTCCGCCGCCGTTCAGCGGTCCCTGTCGCGGGATGATCACCGGCCACGGCCAGGTGGTCGACACCGATGCCGCTCAGGAGTTCATGCGCGAGGCCGAGCGGCTGATCCAGGCGCCGGAGCTCGATGGGATCGCCTTGGAGCTCGAGGTGAAGTCCCGGCGCTTCCGGGAGATGCTGGACCGCGACTCGCTGTCCGCTCTGTCCTCGGAGCAGCTGCGAGGCTGTCTGCGCACCATCTTTGCGGCTCGGCGCCACTCCGACGAGCTGCTGGCCCAGGTCGGAGATGGACGGTGGCGGCAGGCGCTCTGGAACCTTCTCCACGAGCCGGGGCCCGTCTCGGCGCGCATCGACTCGTTCGATCAGGAGCTGGCGGAGGTGGACCAGGGCATCCGCCGGGACGTGGCGGGGGAGGCACTGCACTTCTTCGACCCCGAGCGTCACTGGCTCTGGACGCGCTGGATCTGGGACCCGGAGATCGGCACCGGCGCCCTCCCGCTGGTGACCATGGAGGAGCACGACCTATCCGCCAGCTCGGCCGGGGAGACCTACCTGCGGGTCGGCGAGGGCATTGCATTTGTCAACCAGACGGGACGCTCCGTCGGATTCACGCGCTTCGGAACCGAGGCCTTCGGGGTCGACGTCTACCTCGCCTGCGTCTATGGGGTTTACCTGTACACGATCACCCGGATCCGGATGAGCCAGGAGTTCAACAAGGTCATTCCCCCCTTGCCCCAGCTGACCCGCCGGCTGCTGGGCATCCACCGGATGGAGGTCTGAATGTCTGAGATAGAGGCGGAGCGAGTCCACGAGGAAGAGCACCTGGTCTTTGAGGGCATGGACATCTCGGGCCAGTGGAACCGGATGTTCGAGCAGCGGGTGGTCTGGGAGCACGACATCAGCGCCCTGGACCGGGTGACCGAGATCCCCGGGGCGGAGTCTTTGGCCTACTGCTACCAGTGCGGCAAGTGCACGCCCGCCTGCCCGGTGGATCACGTGGGCGACTACAGCCCCCGCAAGATATACCGTCGCACCCAGCTGGGTGCGGATCTGCTCACCAGCCCGGACCTCTGGCTCTGCACCACCTGCGGCAACTGCCTGCGGGTGTGCCCCAAGGAGGTCAATCTGCTCAAGATCATGCCTGCGGTTAGGGAGCAGGCCGTCGCCGCCGGCAACGTCCCGGCCGAGCTGCAGAAGGCGTTCGAGAACACCTTCCAGTACGGCAATCCCCTGGGTGAGCCAGCGCGCAAGCGCGCGGACTGGGTGGCCGAGGCCGGGGCCCCGGTGACCGTTCTCAGTCGCGAGCCCCGTCCCGTGGACGTGCTCTTCTTCGTCGAGTGCTACTGGGCCTACCACCCCAGGGGCCGCGACGCGGCCAGAGCCTTTGCCAGGACCATGGCCGCGCTGGGGGTCGATTGGGGCATTCTGGGGTCGGAGGAGAAGTGTTCCTGCGACAGCCAGCGGGCGGCGGGGGAGCGTGGCCTCTTCGAGATGGTGGCGGAGCAGAACATCGCCACCCTGGGTCGTTACGAGTTCAAACGGCTGGTCACCCCCGACCCCCACGCCTACAACTCCTTCCGCAATGAGTATCCCAAGCTGGGCGGGGTCTACGACGTCACCCACTACACCCAGTTCCTGGCGCCCTTGATGGGCCAGCTGCCCTGGCAGCGGGAGCTGCCCTATCGCGTCACCTTCCACGATCCCTGCTACCTGGGCCGCCACAACGGTGAGTACGACGCTCCCCGCGAGATGATCCGGCAGATCCCCGGGCTGGAGTTCGTGGAGATGTTCCGCTGCAAGGAGAACGGGTACTGCTGTGGCGGCGGGGGCGGGGGCATGTGGCTGGACAGCTTTTCCGGCAATCACACCAAGGAGCGGCTCAGCGAGCGGCGGGTGCGGGAAGCGGTGGAGACCGGCGCGGAGATGCTGGTCGTCTGCTGCCCCTATGAGGTCTCCCGCTTCGAGGACGCGGTGAAGTCAACCGGCAACGAGGGCAAATTGCTCGTTCGCGATGTCATCGAGCTCGTGGACGAGGCCCTGCACTAGGAGGCGGTGCGTGCATATCGCAGTGATCTTGAAGCAGGTCCCCGATCTGGTGGAGGAGGTGGAGGTTGACGCCACGGGTACCGACATAGACCGGGACAGCGTCAAGTGGAAGTTGAACGAATTCGACGACCACGCCCTGGAGGAGGCGATCCTCCTCAAGGAGGCTGGAGGCGGTGAGGTCACGGCCCTGGCTCTGGACGCCGATGGGGTCGACCAGATGCTCTACGCCGCGCTGGCGCGGGGTGCCGACCGGGCCGTGAAGATCCCCACCCCCGACGGGCGCACCGATGCGCCACGGGCGGCGGCGGCTCTGACCGAGGTTCTCCCGGGGATGGCTCCCGATCTGGTGCTGACCGGGGTTCAGGCCGCCGACGACATCCATGGCCAGCTAGCCCCGATCCTGGCAACCAGCCTGGGGTGGCCCCACGTCAGCGTTGTCAGTGGCATCGAGCCGGGGGCGGCCACGGTCCGGGTGCAGCAGGAGTACTCCGGCGGGCGCATGGCAACCCTGGAGGTCCAATTGCCGGCAGTCCTGGGGGTGCAGGCGGCGGCTCGGCCGCCCCGGTATGTCCCCATCAGCCGCCTCCGCCAGGTCATGGCCTCCGCCCAGATCACCGCGGCGGCGCCGGCGGCTGGGGCTCCGGTCGGGGCCCCGGCGGTCACCCGCCTGGCCGCGCCGGCCAGGGGCGCGGGGGCAAGGATGCTGGAGGGCAAACCCGAGGAGGTGGCCCAGCAGATAGTCGACCTGCTCCGCGAGCGCGGATTGGTGGGAGCATGAGCATGGCCGGTGTGATGGTCTACGTGGAAGCCGACCAGGGCCGGGTCGCTCCCATCACCTTTGAGCTGCTGGGTGCGGCGCGGCAGCTGGCGGAGGCGTTTGGCGGCCCGGTCGAGGCCCTGGTGGCGGCGGCGGACTGCGAGCCGCTGGCGGACCAGCTGGGCGCCGCGGACACCATCGTCACCGTCACCAGCCCGGCTCTGGCGGACTACCTCCCGGAGGCCCACCAGGCGGTGCTGGTGGAGGCGATCCGGGCTCGCGAGCCGGCGGTGGTGCTGGTGGGGTACACCTCGGCCGGGATCGACCTCGCGGCCGGCAGCGCGGTCGCCACCGGGCGGCCGCTGGTGGCGTACTGCGTCGGGCTCAGTGCCGAAGGTGGCGAGCTGGTGGCCGAGAGCCAGCTCTACGGAGGCAAGTTGGTGGCGACCACCAGGACCGCCCCGCCGGCGGTGTTCTCGGTGGTCGCCGGCACCTTCGCGGAGGCAGCCGGCCACTCCGGCGGGGAGGGAATCAGGAGCGTCATGTCCCCTCCGGAGGCTCTCGACCACCTCAGGACCCGGCTCATCGCCACCGGGAGCGGCGGCGAGGGCGGGATCGACATCACCAAGGCGGAGCGGATCGTCAGCGTCGGGCGTGGCATCGGTGGGCCCGACAACATCGAGGTGGCGGAGGAGTTCGCGGCGGCCCTTGGAGCCGAGCTGGGAGCCTCTCGTCCTGTGGTGGACAGTGGCTGGCTGCCCAAGGAGCGCCAGGTCGGCAAGTCGGGAATGACGGTCAAGCCGAAGCTCTACGTGGCGGTCGGCATCTCCGGGGCGCCCGAGCATTTGGAGGGCATGCAGGCTGCCGGCCTGATCATCGCCATCAACACCGATCCCAACGCTCCCATCTTCCAGGCTGCCAGCTACGGGACCACCTGCGATCTCTTCGACATCCTCCCCGCCCTCAGCAAGCGTCTCAAGGCGGCTGGCTGACCGATGGCACCGACCACGATCGCCCTGCTCGCCCTGATGGTGGCAACCTTCGCGTGGTCCGGCTATCGCTTCGCCAGGCTGCTGCGACCCCTGACCAGAGCTGGGGCGGAAGACCGTTTCGACCATCCGCTCCGCCGCATCTTGGGGGTGGTCACCAACGTCGGAGGACACACCCGCCTGCTGCAGATCCGCTACTCCGGGACCCTGCACCTGATGATCTTCAGCGGCTTCGTGGTCCTGCTCACCGCCGTGGTCGAGGAGTTCGGCAAGGGCCTCGTTCCCGGATTCAGCCTGGCGCCGATAGGCGGCAACACCTGGATCGCCCTGCTGCAGGACATCTTTGACGTTTTGGTGCTGGTGGGCCTGGCGATGGCGGCCTTCAACCGCTACGTGCGGCGGCCGGAACGCTTCAAAGGGTCCAACGAGCGGGACGCCACCATAATCCTGATCCTCATCTTCTGCGTCGTCGCCAGCATGCTGCTGCACAGCACCTTCCGGGTGGCCGAGGGGCATGACCCCTCGGCCGCCTGGCGGCCGGTCAGCTCCGCCTTGGCGGCGGCGGTGGGGCTGGCGGGGATCCACGGGCGGGCGGCCCAGCCCTACGCCCACGTCTTCTACTGGACCCACATCCTGGCGATCCTCGGCTTTCTGGCCTACATTCCGACCTCCAAGCATCTGCACATCTTCGTGGGCATCCCCAACATCTACTTCCGGGACCTGTCCCCCAAGGGCACCCTGCCGGCGGCGGATCTCAGCCAGCCCTCGATCGGCCTCAAGGAGATCCACCAGATGGGTTGGAAGCAGATGCTGGATCTCTACGCCTGCACGGAGTGCGGGCGCTGCCAGGCGGTGTGCCCTGCCTTCGCCGCGGGCCAGCCGCTCAGCCCCAAGCTCCTGATCATGGATTTGCGCGACCACCTCCTGGAGCAGGAGGGCATCGGCTCCCACCGCAAGGGGGTGGGTGGGGTCCAGCTGCTGGGCGACGCGGTCCGTGACGACACGCTCTGGGCATGCACCACCTGCCGCGCCTGCATGCAGGTCTGTCCGCTCCATATCGAGCATGTGCCCAAGATCGTCGACATGCGCCGGCAGCTGGTGGAGCAGGGACGGATGGAGCCGCGGCTACAGGACACCTTGGCCAGCCTCGCCCAGTACGGCAACTCCTTCAATCAGTCTGAGCGGCTGCGCTCCAAGTGGACCAAGGATCTCGGCTTCACGATCAAGGACGCGCGCAAGGAGCCGGTCGACGTGCTCTGGTTCGTGGGCGACTTTGCTTCCTACGACCCCCGGGTCCAGCGCCTCACTCAGACCGTGGCCAGAGTCCTCCACCGCGCCGGAGTGGACTTCGGGATTCTCTATGACAGCGAGCGCAACAGCGGCAATGATGTGCGCCGGGTCGGCGAGGAGGGCCTCTTCGAGATGCTGGCCCAGCACAACATCGAGACCCTCGGCAAGTGCCAGTTCCAGCGCATCATGACCACCGACCCCCACAGCCTCAACGCGCTCGGCCAGGAGTACCCCAGACTCGGGGGAACCTATCCCGTGCTCCACTACACCCAGCTCTTGTTGGAGCTTCTGGAGCAGGGGGCACTCAAGCCCACTCGGGGTCAGGAGATGGTGGCCACCTACCACGACCCCTGCTATCTGGGCAGGTACAACAACGGCTTCGACGCACCCCGCCGGGTCATGGAGTTGCTCGGGGTCAAGGTGCACGAGATGCCCCGCTGTCGCGAGAACAGCTTCTGCTGCGGGGCCGGCGGCGGTAGGATCTGGATGGACGATCGTGGGGTCAAGGAGCGCCCCAGTGAGAACCGGATTCGCGAGGCGGTGGCCCTTGGCGATGCCCGCTACTTCGTGGTGGCGTGCCCCAAGGACGTGGTCATGTACACGGCGGCGGTGCAAACAACGCAAATGGACGGCCGCATCGAGGTGATGGACGTCATCGAACTGGTGGAGGCTGCCCTGGAGCCGGAGGAGGCCACCGTTGCTGTCGCTTGAACAGCCGGAGCCAGGAAGCGCCCTCGCGGATGCCATCGCCGACCGCCAGGCGGGCTTGCTGCGCGCTCACGAGCGGGGGCTGGCGTTGGCCCCGGGGGCGCCGCTGGAAGCGGGGTCGGGGGGCGCTGGGCGCAGTCTTTCCGAGGCGCTGCTGAGGCGTGCCCTGCAGTGCCTGGCCGAGTCCTCTGAGTATTCCCTGGCACGGCGGCTCGTGGCCGAGGGCAGCCTGGCGGCCACCCCCAGCCCGCTCGTGGAGGTCTCCCGGCAAGCGCTCGCGCAGGCCGGCTTGGCGACCTGGAATCCGGCGACCGGCGAGCTGCGCGGGACCGCCCTGGTCGCTGCCCTGATGCGATTCTTCGAGGCTGGCATCGAGGGGGTGCGCAACCAGGCGAGCCCATGACCTGTCCATTTTGCGAGCAGGCCGGCGAGCGGCGCGAGCTGCACGCGCACATGCTGTCTGACCATAGGGACCGGCTGGTCACCAGAAGCGAGGAAGGACGAATCTTCATGGAGGTGAACTGCCCGACCTGTTCCGAGGGGATCAGCAAGGAGGTGAACCCGCGCGGGCGCGACCCCGAGTTCTTGGACAAGTTCGCGGACGAGATTAGGATGGTGGGCTTCGATCTCTTGCTCTATCACTGGGAGACGCATGTCGCAGCCGCCGTAGAGGGACCGACGGAGGGATAGCCTTGGCCACAGTCAACCACTGCAACATTCCGGACGATCTCCATTACATGATCCAAAAGCATGTCTGGGTCCAGCGCGAAAGCGACGGCTGTGCCCTGATCGGCATCACCGATGTCGCCCAAAAGCTGGCGGGCAAGATCATCGTGGTCACCACCAAGAAAGTCGGCCGGGGTCTGACCAAGGGTCAGAGCACAGGCACCATCGAGAGCTCAAAATGGGTGGGCCCGATCCCGAGCCCGCTCACCGGTGAGATCGTGGCTGTCAACCAGGCGCCCCAGGACGATCCCACCGTGCTGAACCGGGACCCGTACGGCAACTGGATAGTGCGGCTGCAACCCTCCAATTGGGAGGAGGAGAGTGGCGACCTGGTGACCGGGACCGATGGGGTCGAAGCCTACCGCCGCCTGCTGGAGGCGGAGGGGATCGACTGCGGCAGCTGAATGTGGACATTCCCCCGCGTACCCATCAGGGCTGTGCCATCCCCCATGATCTTGAGTACGACCTCGAGAGCGATGTGTGGGTGCGCTTCGAGGCAGACGGCAGCGCCACCATGGGCATGACCGATCCCGCCCAGACCCGGGCGGGCAAGCTGGTGAGCATCCTCTTCAAACGTCCGGGCAGGCTGCTCGAAGCCGGCCAGAGCGTGGCGACCATCGAGAGCGCGAAGTGGGTGGGGCCCTTCCCAACCCCCCTGTCGGGGGAGCTCCTGGAGGTCAATCAGGCAGGCTTCCAGAGAGACATCCTGATTGCCAATCGCGACCCCTATGGCGAGGGCTGGCTGGCCCGGCTGCGCCCCAGCGACCTCGTTCGCGACCGGCCCCGGCTGACGGCAGGTCCGCAGGCCTTCGACTATTACAAGGAGCGCATCGACCGTGAAGGAATCCGATGCTACCGCTGCGCCGACTGAGCAGCTGTGCCCGCTCTGCCAGATGATGCCGATGGAGGCCGGACGGCCGATGTGCCCGACCTGCTGGCGGCTGGCCCCCACCTGGGTGCGGCGCAAGTTCAAGGACAACCAGCAGGCGGATTGGTCACGCCTCCTTGAGGAGGATTCCATCCGCACCCCCAAGCAGGAGGAGAACGATGGCGATTGAAGGTGCCGACAAGACGCTCGACTGTCTCCACATGATGTGCCCGATGCCGATCGTGAAGGTGTCCAAGGCGATCAAGGAGGTGGAGGTGGGGCAGACCTTGCTGCTGATCGCCGACGACCCGGGCGCGACTCCGGACATTCAGACCTGGTCGCGGCGGATGGGCCACGAGTTGGTCGCCACCGAGCAGGACGGCAAGGTGCTGCGATTTCTGATCCGGAGGACCAGCTGATGCGACCCACCTCGATTCCCGACGCCACCTTCGAGGAAAAGCAGCGCCTCTTCAGCGAGGTGGAGGCCGACCCCCGCTTCCCGGAGTACCTCAAGGGTTGTTACGAGTGCGGGATCTGCGTGGCCGCTTGCCCGTCTGCCCGTTTCTACAACTTCAGTCCTCGTCGCATCACGCAGGCGGTGGCCCGCCAGGACGTGGAGCTGGTGTGGGAGCAGATGAACGGTGAGGTCTGGGATTGCTCCCAGTGTTTCTCCTGCTTGCGCTGCCCTCGCGGGAACAATCCCGGGGGAGTGATCACGATCCTGCGCGAGGTGGCGGTGAGGCATGGCTTGCGCACCGCCAAGGAGGCGCTGGAGGGCTACGGCCGGATCATCTACAAGATCATGGGGACCGGCACCCAGGTCTCCCCCGACATGATTCAGCCGGAGGCCTTCCCCGACTGGGGCCCGGACACCAAGGAGACCTCCGCGAACCTACAGCTGTGGCGCAAGGCGCTGCCGCCAGAGACCCTGCACACCACCAGCACCTCTTGGGACGTGGCCCCCAAGACGCTCACCGAACTGTATTTGATCTGGCACCTCACCGGGGTGCTGGACATGATCAAGAGCATCGATCCCAATCTGCACATCATCCTCGGCGACGTGATGGAGGAGCTGCTGGAGGAGCAGGGTTACCAAATGTGACCCTCCAGAAATCCCCTTCCGCGTAGAGGAGATAGAGATCATCTCCCACCCATTCGGCTTGGGCTGGTCGCAGCAGCCGCGACTGTGCCACTGCGCCATCGCCGGTTACGAGCATCAGCCCCTCCCGCCCGTGGGCGACGATCCCGGCCGGGTGGCGCGCAGCTCGTATTCCCAGTCCACCGGGATCGGTACCAGGCCTCCGTGGGCGAGCCGCAGCTCCCCCGGCCCCCCGGCTGCGACCAGATCGCCGACTGCCGTGACCGCCAGTCTGACCGGTGCGTGGCGGCTCAGCCGCCCTTGCTCCCGCTCCCGGCCCCCGCCGTCGAGGAGATGCCAGGTGCCCGAACAGGTGGCGACCCAGGCCTGGTCTGGTCCACAGGGCCAGACTCCGCTGATCTCCAAGCGGCCGCTGTCAACCAGGCGGTGCGCTGGCGACGGTTGCCGCTGGAGCAACACCCGATAGGCATTGGCCACCGCCCGGAAGCGCTGCTCCGCCTCCGGCTCTTCGGGATGGTGATCCGGGTGGGTCTCCTTCGCCCGGCGGCGGAAGGCGCGCCGGACCGTGGTGGGGCTGGAGTCGAGCGGGATCCGGAGCAACTCCGCCGCCTGGCGGCGGCCCGGCTCAGAGGTGTCGTCCCCGGCCGCCGGAGCCGCCCAGCTCCACCGCACGGCGCCCACCCCGTCCAGTTCGGTGATCCCGCCGCGCTCGGAGACCCACACCCTGCCGCCACCGGGGGAAGCCCACACACGCTGCTCGGGAGTGGCCGGCCAGCCGGGCACCGCATGGCTCCAGAGGTGGCCGCCACTGGGGTCGAAGGCGCTGAGCGCACCGCCGGAGGTCGCCACCAGCACCAGCTCCCCTGCCACCACGATCTGGGTCAGAGCGCCGTCCAGGGTCAGGACCCGAGTCACCACGCCCGCCGGAGAGAGCACCACCAGCTGCCGGCCGAACGGCCGATACCCGGCCCGATCGGCGATCCGGGCGGGCCAGGAGCGCAGCCACAGCCAGCCCCCGGCGGCAGCCACGATGCGGTAGGCGGGCAGCGCCAGCTCCGCGACCTGCCGATACTCCCGGCTTGGCGAGGGCAGTGCCGCCAGCTCCGAGCTCACGGCATCGCGGGCCACCAGCACAGTGTGGTCCGAAGCCACCGTCCAGGCTCGAACGATAGGCCGCAGGGTGAGCGACTCCACCACCTTCCAGCCCACCGTGGGCGGCCAGAATGGTGACGGCAGCTCGAGCTCGGGGGCGACCCGAACTGACCACTTCCGCGGCGGCAACGCCTGGTGGGAGGGCTTCATGGACGAAGTGAGACTGCTGGATTTGGGGCTTTGCTCATACACCCAAAGCCAGACTCTTTATCACGCGCTCGCCGACAGCCTGCGGCCTGACCAACCGAACACCATCATCCTCTGTCGGCCCCGCCGGCCGTACGTCTGTATCGGACGCCACCAGGAGCTGGGCCGCGAAGTTGACACGGCCGCATGTGCCCGCCTGGGGCTGCCGATTCTGCGCCGGGAAGTGGGTGGGGGAGCGGTTTACCTGGATCGCGATCAGCTCTTCTTCCAGATGGTCTGGCAGCCCCGAGATGTGCCGCCGCGCATCGCCCAGGCATTCGAGTACTTCGCGCGCGGGCCGGTCGAGTGCTACCGTGCCCTGGGGATCCCGGGCGCTCATTTCGCGCCTGTCAACGATCTCCAGGTCGGTGGCCGCAAGATTGGAGGCCTGGGGGCGGCCACGATCGGTCAGGCGTTCGTCTTCGTGGGTTCGATCATCAGCGCCTTCGACGCCGGCGCCGCCGCCAGCGTCCTGCTCATCCCTGACGAGAAGATCCGGGACAAGGTGGCCAACACCATGGCGGCGTACGTGTCTAGCCTGGAGCGGGAGTTGGGCCGACGGCCGGCGCCACGGGTGGTAGGCCGGGCGCTGGTGACCGCGTTCGAGCGTACCCTGGGGGTCGCCTTGATCCCCGGCACCCTGCGAGGAGACGAGCGCCAGGCCTACTCGCGGCGGGTCCGGCGCATGCGCAGCCGCGCGTGGCTGGATGATGTGCGCCTTCCGGCGGACCGTCTCCGGGCCTTGCGGATCACGGGAAACGTGAGGGTCGGCCACGCTGTCCGCAAGGCCCCGGGTGGCTTGGTGCGGGCGACCTTGATCATCGCTGACGGCCAGATCACCCAGGCCCTGCTCAGCGGCGACTTCTACGCGGTCGGCGATGTCGTCCCGGAGTTGGAGCAGGCGCTTCTGGGGCCAGTTGCCAAATCGGGTCCGCGAGATCGCCTCTACCGCCGGTGGCGTGCCGATGCCATCCCCGGGCTGGATCCTGGAGATGTCGCGGAGGTGGTCGAGTCCGCCCTGGAGCCCACGGCTTCGCAGGAACTGGCCTGACCAGGTGGCCCTCGTCGGTCTTGGGTCCCGTCTCCACGTTTGGGCTGGGGGCGGCTGTGAGGTGGTCGGCGGCGGCCGAGGCTAGCCTGCGGCGGCCACCTGAGCCCTCCGTACCGAGCGGGCTACCTGAAGACCAGTCGATGCCACTGGCCCTCAATCCCCAGCCGTTCTGGGCGAAGCGACGCTACCGCACGGGCCAGCGCTCACCCAGCAGACCGCTCCGTCCCGGTGGGACGGGCTTGTTGAAGGACCACCACCGAGCATCGCTGGACGCACTGGGTCGGCGACCGACCACCAAGGTCCCGTCCCCCCGTCACCTGGGCGGGCTCCCATCATCTCCGATCCGGCATCTCAGCCACCGCGGGGCGGGCGGTTCGCCACACCTTTTGGTGGCGGCTCAGTTTGGGGGCAGGGTGGTTTCGGGTACTCTGAGATTGAAGTGCCCACATACGCCTACCGGTGTGACTCGGGACACGACTTCGAGGTCGTCCAGCCGATCACGGCTGCCCCCCTCACCTCATGCAGCGTGTGCGCCGCTCCAGTGCACCGGGTGGTGTTCCCCGTGGGGATCGTCTTCAAGGGGCAGGGCTTCTACAAGACCGACTCCCGGTCTTCTTCGAGCGGCTCGATCGGACCTGCGAGCTCGGCCTCCAACAACGGGGCCGCAGGCAAGCCGGCGGAGCCATCCGAAGCGGCCAAGCCGACGGCCCAGAGTGAGGCTGCAACGACCAAGAGCAGTAAGGAAACCCAGCCGAGCGTCCCCACCACAACCGGTGGCGCCGCCGCTGGTGGAGGCAAGAATGGCTGAGCCAGTGCATGTGAGCGACGCGACCTTCGACAGCGAGGTGATCAAGGCGGACGGACCGGTCCTGGTCGACTTTTGGGCCGAGTGGTGTGGCCCGTGCAAGATGCTGGAACCGGTCGTGAAGGACCTCGCGTCCGAGTATGGGGCCCGGGTCAAGGTGGCCAAGCTAGATGTTGACGCCAACCCCAACATCGCCGGCAAGTTCGGGGTCATGAGCATCCCGACGTTGATCCTGTTCAAGCAGGGAGAGGCCGTACAGCGCTTGGTGGGATACCAGCCCAAGTCCGCGCTGAAGGCGAAGCTCGACCCGATGGTCTGAGACCGCTCCCGCACCCGACCGGTTACGATCAGGTGCCGATGCCAGACCTCCAGAGCGAATTCGCGCGCGCCATCCGGGAGGCGATCCTCGAACTGGGGATCGCAAGCCCGGTGGAGGTTCTAGTCGAGCCCTCCGCAGTCCCGGAGGCCGGGGACTACTCGTCCGCAGCGGCTTTCCGGCTCGCCCGCGAACTGCACCGGGCTCCCCGCCAGATCGCCGAGGAGCTGGCGGACCGGATCTCCCGGCGGCCGCCGGGGCACGTCAGGGAAATCACGGTTACGGGTGGGGGCTATCTCAACCTCAGGATCGACTTCTCGACGTTTGCGCCCCAGGTGGTGGAGGACGCCCTCCGGGAGCCCAGGGTGCTCGACGCGGACCCGAGAGCCGGGGTCAAGGTGGTGGTCGAACACACCGCCACCAACCCCAACAAGGCCGCCCACCTCGGGCATCTGCGCAATGCCTGCATCGGCGACACCGTGGCCCGGGTGCTGCGGGCCCGCGGGCACCAGGTGGAGGTCCAGAACTACATCGATGACACCGGCGTCCAGGTGGCGGACGTGCTGGTGGGCATCCGCCACCTCGGGCTCAGTCCCCATCCTGGCGAGGCCTACGACCGCTTCTGCTCCCGCGCCTACGTCGAGGTGTGCCGCCGCTACGAGCAGGAACCCGACCTGGTCGAGCTGCGCCGCCAGACCCTGCACGCCATCGAGTCCCGGGAGGGAGAGGTGGCCGCCGCGGCCAAGGAGCTCACCAGCCGGATCGTCGACTGCCATCTCAAGACCATGGCCCGCGCCGGGATCGGCTACGACCTCCTGACCTGGGAGTCCGACATCATCGAGCTTGGCTTTCTGCGGCATGCGGTCGATCTGCTGCTGGAGCGTGGGGTGATTCACAAGGCTGAGCAGGGGCGGCTGGCAGGATGCTGGGTCCTGCCGGTGGAGGAGGGCTGGGAGGATGCCGAATCCGACCAGGTGGACGCCAAGGTCCTGATCAAGAGCGACGGGATCGCCACCTACACCGCCAAGGACATCGCCTACCACCTCTGGAAGTTCGGAGTCCTGGGCCTGGACTTCAACTACCGCCCCTGGAGAGAGGGCGGACCGGCCACGTCCTGCGCGGATCCCACCCAGGCGTCCTTGGACCCGCAGCGGTTCGGTCGCGCGGGGGCGGTGGTGAATGTCATCGACCAGCGCCAGAGCGCCCCCCAGCGGGTGGTCAAGGAGGCGCTGCGGCGGCTGGGATTCGTCGATCAAGCCGAGCAGCTGCACCATTTGGCCTACGAGGTGGTCGCCCTGTCCCCGGCCGCCGCCGCCGCTCTGGGGGTGGACATCAGCGACGGGAGGGCGATGTATGCCCTGAGCGGCCGTCAGGGCATCGAGGTTGGCGCCGACTCGCTGCTCGACGAGGCCCAGCGTCAGGTGCAGGCCAAGGCCAAGGACGAGGCCACGGCCGCCGAGCTGGCGGCCAGCGCCGTGCGCTATTACCTGCTGCGCTTCGGTCTCAACTCCATCATCACCTTCGACTTCGGAGAGGCGCTGCGGACCACCGGGGACAGCGGGGTCTACCTGCAGTACGCTCACGCCCGGGCCTGCGGGGTCCTCCAGCGGGTCGAGCCGGCACCGGTCCCCGAGGTGGCTCCCGAACTCACTCGGGAGGAGCGCGAGCTGGTCAAGCTGGTGGCGAGCTTCCCGCGCGCGGTCGCGGACGCGGCGGACTCCCTGAGCCCCTCCACCCTGGCGGGCTACACCTACCGGCTGGCCACCGCCTTCAGTGATCTGTACGAGCACACCGAGCGCCTGTATCGGGTCGAGGATCCGGCGGTCAGGGGGTTCCGCCGCGCCCTGGTCGATGCCACCAGGGCCACCCTGGCCGATGCCCTCACCCTGCTCGGCTTGAAGCCGCTGGCGCGGATTTGAGACGTCCGCCGTTGGCATACTGATCCGTCGTGCAGGTAGTCCCCATCTTTCCGCTCGGCACGGTCCTCTTCCCCGGGGCGCGGATCCCACTCCACGTCTTCGAGCCTCGTTACCGCGCGCTGGTGAGGGACTGCCTGGTCGGTGACTCCCACTTCGGCGTGGTCGCCATCCGGCGTGGCTCGGACACCGACCCCAGCCCCGACTGGTACCGGGTGGGCACCCTGGCCCGGATCGAACGCGTGGTCCGGCTGCCCGGAGGACGGCTCAACCTGGTCGTCGCGGGCGCGACCAGGTTCCAGGCGATCCATCCGCTGGAGGGACGTCCGTACCTTCGCGCCGAGGTCGAGCTGGTGGAGTCGGCGCGGGCCGTGGCGCCATCTCCCGGGGTCGCCTTGCAGCTGCGCGAGAGCTATGAGGGCTACCGCAGCAGCCTGCTGGCGATGGGGGTCGCGATTCCCCCGTTCTGGGAGCTGCCCGCCGAGCCCGCCGAGCTGTCGTGGGCGGTGGCGGGCCACCTGGTGGTGGAACTCCGGGACAAGCAACGCCTTCTGGAGGAGTCCGACCCCATGTCCAGGATCGGCCTGGAGCTATCCCTGCTCCGCCGGGAGGCGCTGCTTCTCGACCGTCAGCTGGCCAGCCGGCTGGTGGGATCGCCCGCCTACAGCCTCAACTGATCTAAGAGCGCGCCTAGGTCAGTTCTGCAGCTCCAGGACCACCCTCTCGCCGGCGGAGCTGGTCTCGCTCCCCGGTAGGAGATACGCACTGTCGATCTTGGTCGCCCGGCTGAGCTGGAGCAGGTACGCCGCCCCGCTGAACCCGGGGACCTGGGTGGGCGTCACCTTGGTGACGAGCCCGCCTGGGGCGGGTTGGGCGACGGCGGCTCCCGGTGCCACTCCTGACATCTCGAGGTAGAGGTCGGTCGCGCCGCTGAACCCAGTTGTGACCTTGGGCGCCCCGGTCCCCTGAATGAGCTGAAACACGACCCAGAGCTGGGTGTTGTTCTGGTGCAGGCCGTAGCGCACGTTCTGGACCTGATACCCGCTGCCGGTACCGCCGAAGCTCTGCGTGTCGGTGAGTGTCACTGCCGGTTGGGTCGAGGCCGTCGGCTGCTGGGTGGGGGTCGGCTTGGACTGCGTCGGGAGGATGGCATGGTGGTGAGCGGTCGGCTTGGGAGCAGGGGTGGAGCTGTGATGGAGCAGGCTCCACCCGATCAGGAAGACCGCCAGCGCGGCGATCGCGATGGTAGCTGTCTTGGTCCAGCTGCGGGGTGGGGCCCCCCCCTGGCTCTCCTCCGTCGGCACCCGCCGCCGCCGGGGCGGGATCGCTGCCTGCCGGCCGCTCTGCAGCCGGCCCGGCGCCGAAGGCTCTGACGGTGGGACCACGGAATCCTTGGGGCGCGTCGCCGCGCCTGATCCGAGCACAGCGCTCGCCTCCACCCGGTCCATCTTCCAGGGGCGCTGCGTGGGCTTGGGCTCGGTGTCGCCGGCATCGAGCGCCGCTGCGGGGAGCTGATCCAGCCCCAGATTGAGTGAGCTGCTGGGCTCCCAGCCGAGGTTGCCCGAGCGACTGGTGATCGATGGAGGTGGGGGGATCGAAGGTTCTGCCGGGGCCGGACCCGGAGGTCGGGGATCCGCTGCCAACCGGTCGAGCTGGCTCAGCTCCCCCAGCAGCGCCGACTCCTCCAGCGCAACCTGCATCACCTCGTCGCTCTGATGGGACGATGGAGGCGGTGGTGGAGGGGCCGCATCCATGGGGGTGTCTCCGGTCGCTACGAGATTCGGGGGCCAGGCGCTCGGTCGCGGGGTGTGTGGAGGGTCATCCCCAGCGTCGAACCGCAACGGCACGAAGAGGGGTGGCGGGCCATCTCCTACCTCGATGGGCTGCTCCGGACCGCTGTCGGCTGGCCACACGGTGGTCGCGGGCTCGTTTCCGGCGAGTACTTCGGGTGGATCCGTGGGGGACGGCAGCGGGCCCAGGGTGTCCGGTGTGCCCTCAAGCTGTGCGCTGCGGTCTGGGGCAGCGTTCCAGCCGTCGCGGTCCGATGACCACGGCTCCGGCTCACCATCCAGGAGGTCGGCCTCGCCGGTCGTACCTGGGGCCATCGGAGCGTCCGCAGGTGCGCCGCCGGATGGTGGCTGCGGATCATCGGGCGGTCGCGTGCCGTCGACCACTCCCAGCTCGGCTGAGGGCCGGTCCTCGTCTCCGCCCTGGACTTCTGGATCCGGGTCGGCGGCCTGTGCCGCGGTGGGCTCTGAAGTACCATCTCCAGCCGGGGCTGCCATGGCATCGCCGTCAGCGGGAGGCTTGTCGAGTTCGGTCTCCGCGATCGCGGCTGCCATCGGAAGCGACGCGTCGTCATCGCCTGCCTCCGGGTTGGTCTCGGCCTCACCCAGCGATCCCTCGGCCGTGGCTGCGGCCTCTCCCTCGGCGTTCTCGGCACCGGGGGAGTGGTACTGGTCGGCAGGGGGCACGGGAGCATAGGAGAAGGCTCCCGGCGGCAGCAGGACGGGTTCGGGCGCTGGCTCGGCAAGGTCGTCGGCGATCGGAACCTGGGGCTCCCCCGGTTCCTCGGCCATCTGTTCCGCGGCGGGCGGCTCGACTGGGATCTCGGTGGCGTGTTCGCTGGGCGCCGCGTCCAGGAGTTCTCCGGCCGCCACCGCCTCGGTGCCGATGCCCATGAGGTTGAAGGGATCGACCGCGCTCTCCTTCCCCTCGTCGCTCGGGTCCGGCGGTTGCTTGGTCTCGGGCTCGACCGACTCCGACGGCGTCACCACCACCCGGGCCCGCTCCAGGAGCGCGGTCGCGGTCGTGCCGGAGACCTCCACTCGGGCCAGCTGGGAGATGCGGTCGGTCTCGTCCCGGAGGTAGCGCATACCGGTTCGGCAGCGTTCGCAGGTGACCAGATGGGCCTCCAGCTCTGACTGCCGCTCCCGGGATAGCTCGCCATCCAGGGCGCAGCTCAGGGTCAGGAGGCTGCACTTCATGGTCAGATCGAAATGTCCCTGTAGATGCTGCCGAACTCCCGACGGGCGGTGGCGACCAGCCGCGAGGCCGCCTCCGGGGAGCACTCCATGGCGACGCCGATCTCCCGATAGCTGAGCTTGGCCAGGTCGCGCAGCAAGAGTGCGGACCGCCTGCCGAACTCGCACGCGAGCAGCGCCCGCTTGGCGGTGTTGATGCGGGAGGCGTCGGCCCCGGACGACCCCAGGCTGATCAGCGGCGGCCGCTTGCCGAAGAGCCGGCCGACTCCCTTTCGCTGGGGGGGGTAGTGCTGGTGCTGCCGCGCCGCTCTGGTCACGGCCCGGTACAGGATCGCCCGCCCATCGCGCTGCAGGCTGGCTGGCGGGAAGTGCCGAGCATAGTAAAGACCCGCCGTCACGTACTCCACCGCCTCCTCAGGGGTCCCGGTGAGATGGAGTGCGTAGGTGACCAGCGAATCGAGATGCTGGCGGGCGAGCTCCTCCAGCGTGCTCGCGGCAGTTTGAGGTCGTTCTAAGACGCTGTTCATGACGTTGCGTGGTGGCCACGCGAGCTGGTGGCCAGCATAGCCGCCCCGCTCCAAAAGTGCAAGCGACCGAACGACGGCGTTGGGGAATCAGTAAAGGCGTTGTGGCCGACCGGGTCCACGGCCTGCCGCCAATGCCGAGGGTCGTCCCGGTGCGGGAGGTGCCGCCTGGAGGCACCCCCCGCACTCGGTCTTCCTCGGCTCGATCCCCGGGCGGTTGTGCGTATCGCCGGGTTGTCGGCGCGGTAGTCTTCCTCAGGATCAGGCGGCTGGGCTTCCTGTTCCGCCGAGATCGAGCGAGGAGTGAGGCAGATGGAAGGGTCAGAGCGCGTAGAGTTCCTGTCGGCAGTCTTGATCACATCCGCCGAACCGGGCCGGCTGGCCGCGTTCTACCGGGACGGGCTGGGAATCCCCCTTGTCAGCGAGGAGCACGGTGGCCAGTCTCATTGGGGCTGCGAGCTGGGAGACGTCCACTTCGCGGTTCACCCCGGGGAATCCGGTTCCGGCCGTGGCTCTATCCGCTTCGCCCTGTGGGTTTTCGATCTGGAGTCATACGTGGCCCGGCTGCAGGAGAAGGGAATCCCGTGTCTGTATCCCATCGAGCGACTGGGCGAGGGGTCCTGGGTGACCGCCGTGCGCGACCCGGACGGCAATGAGGTGGAGTTGACCCAGATGAGCGAGCAGTGGGTCCGGCACCTGGCCGAGCATCGCCGGGGTGGGGCGGACGTCCTCGTCCGCGCTCTGGGATCCCCATAGTTCCGTGCGCGACCAGGCCTCCTGGGCGTGCGACTGGATCCAGGTGCCGTGAGGTGGACTGGAGCGGCCCCTTCGGCGGCGGTCAACGACCAGGTGGTGGCTGCGGGCTGCCCTGACGTCGTGACCCAGCCGCATGTCGGTGGTGGCGGGCCCAAGCGGAGCCGGAGCGCCAGCGTCACCTGCGGGCGGTAACATCGCGCAGAAGTCGAGTCGTGGGACGACGGAGGAGCCCAGATGGCGGAGCGGACACCGGATCGGACGAGACCACGGACCTCCAGCCGCGGGGGCGGCGACGGGGCCACAGGGTTTTCGGCCGATGAGCGGGCCGCCATGCGCGAGCGGGCCCGGGAGCTCAAGGCGGCAGCCGCGAAGGAGGATGGCGAGCAACTGCTGCTGGCCGCGATCGCCAAGATGGACGAGCCGGACCGGTCGATCGCCACCAGGGTCCACGCTCTGGTCAAGGCCGCGGCGCCCGAGCTGGAGGCGAGAACCTGGTACGGGATGCCCGCCTATGCGCGCGGCGGCAACGTCGTCTGCTTCTTCCAGAACGCCGGCAAGTTCAAGGCCCGATATCAGGTGCTCGGCTTCAACGACCGGGCGCAGCTGGACGACGGCGCCATGTGGCCGATCAGCTACGCGATCCTGGAGCTGGGCCCGGCCGAGGAGGCCAGGGTCACCGCCCTGGTTCAGCAGGCGGTCGGCGCGGGCCAAGCGCGGGGCTAGCGCGAGCCGCAGCCCGGCCCCGGCGGCGACTGGACGGTCAGTTGGGGTCTGGCCCCAGACCAGATGGCGGTTGGAGGCCGAGGTCGCGGTAGCAGCCCGGGGGGATCCCAATGTCCGCGAGCCAGAGCCGCCCCACCCAGTGGCGCGCCCGCGCCTCCTGGCAGCCGCGCTTGGCCACCCCCAGCATCAACGTGTGGTCAGCGCGCACACAGTCCCCGGGGGCCAGCCCAGAGTCGCAGTCGAGACCACTGGGCAGATCGATCGACAGGACCTTGGCTGAACAGCGGTTGACCCGTCCGATCAGCTCCGCGAGGTCGCCTCTCGGGGCGCCCACGGCTCCTGTCCCCAAGATTCCATCCACCACCAGGGAGGCCTCGGCGAGGCACCAGTCGGCGAGTTCCTTGAGCCCGGACGGAGTGGCGGCAGGCTGGCGCACGACGGTGCCGGCTGCGGCTGCCGCCTCGGCCAGCCCCGGCTGGGAGACCGGTGGGCGAGGCGGCATGAGGCAGCGGACGCGGTGGCCCCACGCCGCCAGATGGCGCGCCGCCACCAGTCCATCGCCACCATTGTTGCCCTTGCCGACCAGCACCGCGACCACGGGATCCGGCAGCGGATCCTCCTCCAGCAACCGCTGCCCTAACCGCGCGGTCTGGAAGCCGGCGACCGCCATCAGCATCGGCCCCGGCACCCCCGCCCGCTCGGCGGCGCGATCCAACTCCTGCGCCTGGGCTCGGGTCACGCCGGGTTCCATGATCAGGTCCCAGCCTTCTGCAGCGGGACCACGCTCGGCGTGGACCACAGGATTCGCACCTGGTCCCCCGGGCCCAGTCCCAGGGCCTGGGCGGCGCTGGTCCGGTTGCCGGCTATCTCCAGGTGCCCTGAGCTGTTCCACAGCAGCGCCACGTCCCCCGCGATCTCCGAGTAGGTGCTGACCACCTCGGACACGATCCGGCCCTCCCCCACCGCGGCGGCGCTTGGGACCGGCGAGTACCAGGGGGTCCTGGTGACCGCGGTGATGACGTTGCCGAACCGGTCGACCACGACCACACGCGCCTGGGTTCCGCTCTCGTCGCCATCCGGCAGCAGCTCTCCCAGCATCGCCGGGCTGCGCAGTCGGGGCCCGAGATCCTCGAGGGCCAGGCTGCCCACGGCGAGCCGCGCCGCCAGCGGTCCGATCAGGTCGCGGCCGTGAAAGGTGAAGCTCATCTCGGCGGGGCGTAGGGCTGCCTCGTCGACGCGAAAGGCCGCGCGCTCCCTGCCCTTGAGCCAGAGAAAGTGCAACAGCCCGTTGTCGGGCCCCACCACCACCTGACGGTCGACGACCGCTGCCACCAGCGGCCGGTCGCCGCCGACACCGGGGTCGACCACCGCGCAGTGGACCGTCCCGTCAGGAAAGTACGGCGCCGCGGCCGCCAGCCAGTAGCTGCCCGCCGCGATGTCATGGGGTGGGATGCCATGGGTGATGGTCTCGACGCGAAGCTCGGGCGCGATCCGCAGCACCGCGCCCAGCAGAGCGCCGACGTAGCCATCGGCGGTCCCGAAGTCGGTCAGCAGCGTCAGCACGGTGCCCATGAGCTCTGGCCATTGTCGGTCATGCGACGCGGGCAGGAGCTGCCCTCAGCGTCCAGAACCAAGAAGGCGGGGTGGCCCTGGGGCCACCCCGCCTGTCAGCCCCTCGCGGGGGAGATCAGTATTCGGGCATCGCCGGCGCGGCGGCCGGCTTCTTCTCGGGCAG
>JAJYWT010000142.1 GCA_021791345.1 bacterium | reverse complement strand
TGGGACGGGCGCCGGCGGATCCTTCACCGGCAGGAGGTGGTGCCCTTTGCGTTGTTGACTGTCCACGGTGTTGCCGGGGCCCGTCCTGACCCTCCAGGGCCGGGGGGACCCTAACTGTCGGCGCTGATGCCTTTGCAAGTCGCGAGATTCTGGGAGGGATCCACATTTGAGAGTGTCACCGCGTAGGTTGAGGATCTGGGGCCGACTGGCCGCGGTCGCCGCGGTCGCCACGATGCTGGGAGGGGCACAGATCCTCTCCGCTCCAGTGTCGACTGCGGCCAGCGGAACCTGGTCCACCTCGATACCGGCCAAGGGCGAACTCGACTGCAACGGCTACAGCACGGTGCAGCAGTCGATCAAGCTCACCCTGCCGTGCACCGACCCCCACGGAGCCAACGGCGGTCGCTTCTATGACAACGGCTATTACGTCGGTCACGACGAGCCCAATCTGCGCTTCATCTCCAATGCCAAGGGCTCTGGCGACAGCGTCACCTGGACGCAGACCCTGCCGGTGGACCCGGCGGCGCTGCCGACGGTCAACAGCCCGGGCAGCGACGTGACCCACTTTTTCGAGCTATCGGTAGCTCCGTGGTTCTCCATGGCGATCTGCGACCCCAACTCGTATCCGCAGAGGCTGTGCACGCCCGAGAGCGACACCAACGCACCCTCGGGGTCCTACCCAGGCGGCGGCAGCGCCTTCATGGAGCTCCAGTTCTATCCACCCGGTTTCGCCCCGTTCGTCGACAGCATCAGCTGCAACATCCCGGGGTCTAAGAATCCTCTGACCGATGGAAACGGAGGCTGGTGCGCCGCCCTGACCATTGACAGCCTGGAGTGCACCAATAACTTTGCCTACTGCAACCCCGCCTGCGAGGAGCCGGTGAACTTCGCCTTCATTCAGAAGAACGGGGTGCCCACGGGACCGCCCAGCCCCACGCAGGCGAACTACGCGACTTTCACGCCGAACCAGCAGACCCTGTTCTTCAACCCCGGGGACACCATCAAGACGCAGATATTCGACAGCAAGAAGGCAGGTGCTCTCGAAGCTGTGTTAACGGACGAAAACACGGGAGAGAGCGGGTACATGATCGCCTCGGCGCAGAACGGCTTCCAGAACACCAACCTCAAGACCTGCGCGGGGACGCCGTTCAACTTCCAGCCTGAGTACAACACCGCCGCCTATCAGAACATCGTCCCCTGGGCGGCCCTGTCCACCGACATCAGCACCACATTTGAGATCGGGCATTTCACCCCCTGCAGCTCCCTGAGTGATCCTGTCCACGGGACCACCGAGTACAACGTATGCAACGGCGCCTACGAGTCGGCGACGGCGCCGGATGGATCGCAGAAGATCGAGACAGCGCGGGGAGACGGCCCCTGCTTCTACGCCGGCGACACCCACGGCGAAAGCGCCTCCGGCGGCGAGACCAGTGCCGGGAATCTGGTGACGGGGTGCGACAACTTCAATGACGGTGGGGACCTCGACTACGACGGCAGCCCCTACTGGCAGGACTGGCCCACGGGCACCACTGCCACCACCTTCCCCTCGACCATGGTGATCCAGCCCCCGACCTACGGCTCCGGGTCTGCGGGTTACAGCCAGGTCGAATTCGAGACCGACAACCCGGCCTCCGACTACCAGTGCGATATAGCGACCGGGGCCGGATGCACGGTCCCACCGCCAGGGCCGGGCAGCTTTTACCCGTACTGGACCCAGGTCACTTCATCCACGCAGTCGTCGGCCGCGGCCGCCTGCGACTGGGAGTTCGGGAACGTAACCTCGGGTAGCACCTTCGGCCAGGACGCCCAGTACGGCACTCCGGGCAACTCCGGCAACGGTTACAACGGGACCGACGGGAGTACTCCCGTCAATCTTGACCGCAACGGATGCGTGACCCCCTGACGGTCTGACGGCCCTGCCGGCACCAGGCTGGCAGCGGAATCAGTCGCACTGCGGACCTGGAGGCGGCACCCTGGGGTGCCGCCTCCTCACGTCTGGGGCGGCTCCGGGGCAGCTCAGCCGGCCGGCTCGGACTTTCGCGCTCTGAGACGCAGCGGCACTCCGGCGAAGCCGAACCGCTCTCGCAGCTGATTCTCCAGATAGCGGGCGTAGCTGAAGTGGAGAAGCTCCGGGTCGTTGACGAACAGGGCGAAGGTCGGAACCCGGCTGCGCGCCTGGACGGCGTAGTACAGATGGAGCCGGCGCCCCCCGCGGCCACTGGGAGGCGGCCGGCGGATCATCGCCTCTCTGAAGAACTGGTTCAGGGTGGGCGTGGTGATCCGCAGCCCTCTCGCTCTTCCCAGTTCGAAGATCGCCGGCAACAGGCGGGCTATCCCCCGACCGGTGGTGGCGCTGGTGTAGAGGAAGGGAGTCCCGGGGGCGAAATCGTAGGCGGAGCGCAGCTCCCGCAAGAGTGACTTGTCCTGGCGCGCATCGGAGTCGAGGAGGTCCCACTTGTTCACGGCGATCAGGGTGGCGGCGCCGGCCTCCCGGGCGCGCCCAGCGATATGCCGGTCCTGCGCTCGCAGCGGACTGGTGGCGTCCACGACCAGGACCGCGACGTCCGCGCGCTCGACCACTCGGAGTGCCCGCAGCAGGCTGTAGTAGTCCGCGTCCCTGGTCGCCCCCGGGCGCTTCATCCCGGCCGTGTCCACCAGCAGGACCGGCCCCTGGGGGGTCGAGATCAGCGTGTCCACCGGGTCTCGCGTCGTGCCCGCCACGGTGCTGACCAGCGAGCGGTCCTGGCCCAGCACCGCGTTCAGCAGTGAGGACTTGCCCACGTTCGGCCGACCCACGATGGCGCACCGCAGCAGCTCAGCCGGCCCGGCCTCGACGCTTGGGGGAAGGGTCCGTGGAAGTACCGACACGACACGGTCAAGGAGGTCGCCGGTCCCGGCGCCGGACAGGGCGCTTATCTCCACTGGATCACCCATGCCCAGTTCCAGGAACTCGTGAACCAGCAGGCGGTCCTCCCGCGCCTCACTCTTGTTGGCGACAACCACGACGGGCTGGCGAGCGCGGCGAAGCACATCGGCCACTTCCAGGTCGGCCGCGGTCACCCCGGCCCTGGCATCAAGCACCCAGCAGATCACGTCCGCCTCGACCAGCGCCAGGTGGGCCTGCTCCTGGGTGTTGGCGGGGAGGTCGCCCTCGGGGCCATCCTTGGCCACCCGGTCCAGGCCGGCGGTGTCGATGGCGGTGAAGGCGGTGTCGCGCCACTCCACGGTGCCGTAGATGCGATCCCTGGTCAGCCCCGGCTGCTCGGAGACGATCGCCCGCCGTTCCCCGATCAGACGGTTGAACAAGGTGGACTTGCCCACGTTGGGCCGACCCACCAGGGCCACCACCCCAGCGGGCTTGACCGGGACTCTGTCATCCTCCGCACGCAGCCGGCGACGGTGGCCCCCTAGGGTCCTTCCCGTGGGCACTATCTGGCAACCAGGAGAGAGGTGCCGGTCATCTCATCGGGAACTCTGAATCCCATCCCCGCCAGCAACGTGGGCGCCACATCTCGCAGGCCACCGCCCGTCCGCAGAGACCAGCCGTCGTCGGTCACGATCAGCGGGACCTGGTTGGTGGTGTGCGAGGTGACCGGAGTCGCCCCATCGCGGGCCAGCATCTGCTCCGCGTTTCCGTGATCGGCGGTCAACGCCACCGTGTACCCATGCGCCGCCGCCGCCTCCACCACCAGGGCCAGGCAGCGGTCCAGACATTCCACCGCCTGCACGGTGGCGGGGAGGTTGCCGGTGTGCCCAACCATGTCGGCATTGGCGAAGTTGACCAGGATCAATGCCACCTGCTCCGCCTCCATGTGCTCCACCACCGCGTCGGCGATCGCCGGTGCCGACATCTCCGGCTTGAGGTCGTAGGTGGCGACCTTGGAGGATGGGATCAGCAGCCTCTCCTCGCCGGGCAGGCGGTCCTCGCGGCCGCCGTCAATGAAGTACGTCACGTGGGCATACTTCTCAGTCTCGGCGACGTGGAACTGGCGAAGCCCCGAATCCGCGACCACGTCCCCCAGGGTGGCGCGGACCAGCGGCTTGGGAAACGCCACCGCGACCGGGAGGAGGTCGTCATAACTGGTGAAGGTGACGAGGTCGTCGGGAGCGAGCACGAACGGCCTGGCGAACCCGGTGAAGTCGGGGTCGACCAAGGCATGGCAAATCTCGCGGGCCCGGTCGGGACGAAAGTTGCAGTGGATAACGACGTCTCCCGGCCTGATCCCCGTCGCTCGAACTCCAGGTTGGCCGACGCAGGTGGGCGCGATGAACTCGTCGGTGGTGCCGTCCCGGTAGCTGGCTTCGATCGCGCCCACGGCCGAGTCGTACCACCTCTGGCAGTTCCCCGTGAGCGTTTGGTAGGCTCGCTCCAGGCGGTCCCAGCGGCGGTCGCGGTCCATCGCGAAGTAGCGTCCGGAGACCGATCCCACCTGGCCCACTCCGATCTCCGCAAGCTCCTCCTCCAGCCTTCTCACGAAGCTCGCCCCCCCATCGGTCGGCGTGTCCCGGCCGTCGGTGAAGGCGTGCACGACCACCGAACTCAGCCCGTGACGACGGGCCAGTTCGCAGACAGCGGTCACGTGGTCCTGATGGCTGTGGACCCCGCCATCGGAGATCAGCCCCAGCAGGTGCAGGGTCGTACCCCGGTCTCTGGCCTTGTCGACGGCGGCGGCGAGCACCGGGTTGGCATAGAAGCTGCCGTCTGCGATCGCAGTCGAAATGCGGGTGAGGTCCTGGAGGACCACCCGGCCGGCGCCGATGGTGAGGTGGCCGACCTCGGAGTTGCCCTGCTGCCCCGCTGGCAGGCCAACGGCCATGCCGCTCGCGTCGAGGAGCGTGTGGGGG
>JAJYWT010000199.1 GCA_021791345.1 bacterium | reverse complement strand
GGCCGAGGGATTCGGGGTCCTCACCGAGATCGACGTGCGCGCCACCCTACGGCAGAAGCTGGACCTGGAGTTCCGGCCCTACCGCATCCTGGGCGCCTGCAACCCCGCTCTCGCCCACCGGGCGCTCGCGGCGGACCCACTGGTGGGGGTCCTCCTCCCCTGCAACGTGGTGCTGGAGGAGGAGAGGGTCGGCTCCACCAGGGTCCTCTTCATGGAGCCCCGTGCCCTGATGAAGGGCTCCGGTTCCGAAGTGGAGTCGGTGGCGAGTGAGGCTTCGGAGAAACTCCACCGAGTGGCGGGCAGGTTGCCTGCCGCGGGAGGGGCGTGACCGCCTGAGGCGGGCGAGCCTACTGCGCCTGCAGGATGCTGGTCGAGGTCAACACCACCTGGTTGCCGAGGAGAGGCTCCAGTGGGTGCGCCACATATGTAACCCTGACCTTGAATGCCGAGGGGCTGGAGTACCCGCCCTCGACGCAAACTTCGATATAGGCGTCACCGGGTACCGTCGCCTGTACCAGG
Source organism: bacterium (assembly GCA_021791345.1). The sequence continues at coordinate 4,330 of JAJYWT010000199.1, read as the reverse complement.
GTGTCGGCCGCTCCCCCGGAGCAGAAGCTCGTGCCGCTGGTGGAAGTCCCAAGCTGACATAGGGCATTCGGGTTTACGGCCAGGATGTTGGCCGCACGCTGCGCTGCCGCCTGAATTGACACCGGCAGCCCTGTGGCGCATCCGCCGGACAGCGACAGACCGTTGTTCGTCGAGGGGTTCTTCACGATGGCCGCGCGGGCACCCCCCTGGGCGGCATCGGAAACGGCGCTGGCCTGAAAGAAGAGAATCCCGGAGGCGATGATCCCGAACAGGAGAGCGAAGAAGATCGGTGCCACCAGGGCGAACTCGACTGCGCTCTGTCCCTGCCTTCTGCCCCGACGTGGCCGCCGAAGGTTCCCGATCACTGGGTCAAGATCGCCGAGCCCTGGATGCCCGGGATGTGGAAGGTGCTACCGGTGATGGCCAGGATCGTGTCGCCCTGGGTCTGGAAGAGGTCAACGGTGGCCAGACCCTGGATGGTCACGTGACAACCCTGGGGGTCGTTGACGGGGTTCCCGGGCAGAGCTGAGCCTGGCTGGCCGCCTTCACAGGTCATGCCGGTGGAGGAGTCGACGCCGAAGCCGGCGACCAACATCCCACCGGGCAGGTAGGGGATACCGTTGTGGTCACCCCAGTAGGTCTCATTGCTGAGGGTCTGCCCGGTGATGTAGCTGTCATTGAAGAGAATCCCGTTGAGGGTGATGTTGGCGCTATCGCCGAGCATGGCATCAAAGCCGAAGTTGGCCGGGGTGTTCCAGTCCTGCCAGAGCAGGAAACCGAGCCAGGTGCCGGAGGTGGGCGCGCTCAGCGTGATGGTTCCTCCTCCGCCCATCTCCACCGAATCGTTGAGCCCCTGGTTGGCCACGGGGTTGGGGTTGTAGGAGACCGTCTGTTCGGCGCTGGAGTTCACTGGATTGCAGTTGTCATTGCCGGTGCCACTGCTGTTGCAGCTGCCGCCGAACCCACCGATCACCGGCTCTCCGTCTCCCACGTTCTGGACCCCGGCGATCTTGTTGGGAGGGTTCTGCGTGAAGAACAGCACGTCGCTGCCGGTCACCTGGTCGCCCGCTGCCGGACGCAGCACCAGCCCCTGCTCGAAAACGTAGATTCCCGCGTACCCGCCGGGACAGTCCTGGAAGTTGGCATTGCCGGTCACCCGCACGGGGAAGGTGTACACGCCGGGGGAGTACTCCTTCACTCCGCCGGAAGAGGGGATCGAGCTAGCTGAGGTATAGGTGACCACTGGGGACCCCGGGCAGTAGGCGTCGCTGGTCGTGGGTGGGGGCGGAGCGTTGGGGTCCGACTTGATCGGGTCGGTGGTGTACTGGCCGTAGCCCCCTGCCCAGTTGTCATAGTAGATGGTGGTGTTGTTGGCGCTGCAGACCGCGGAGTTCCACGGGTCTGGGGCACTCCAGGGGGCCGGGGCGGTGGGATCTCCAGCTGGCGGCCCGCTGGCGTTGGAGGCGGAGCCGAAGCACCAGTCCCAGGGCGGGTTGGCGACCGACTCGATGTTCCCGTAGTCGGTCATGGTCCCGTTCTCCTTGCCGTCGATCACGTCCGGCTTGCTCCAATTGTTGTGGTTGGGGTCGAGCCAGCCGTTGGCGTTGTCGAAGATGGTGCCCTTGACGTCGAACTGGCCATCACCAGCCATGAGGATCGTGTGGGCGCCGTTCTCGCCCAGGGAGACGATGCTGGTGAGCGGCCCGCCCTGCTGGACGCTGTTGATGGCCGAGGCCCCGGTAACCGTCCGGAGCTGGGTCACGCCCATGATCTGCTCGATGAAGGGGGGCCACTGGGGACTCACGGTCACCTTGACGCCACACGTCTTCACGGGGACCGTGGCGCTGGTGTCCGTGACCACGCCGCCGCTGGTGAAAGTTCCGGGACTCGGCTCGTCGATATAGGTCGCCGTCCAGTGGACGGCGCTTGGATTGCCGGGAGGCGGCTGAGCGGCCGGAGCATTGAGGTTGACCTCGTCATTGATCACCTGGACCACCTGCTGCCCGGTGATCGGACCTGGACTCAGGTCTCCGTCACAGTTGCTGACCAGCGCATCCGCTGCCGCGGAGGCCGCGAAATCCGCGGCGTTCTGGGCCTGGCGATATTGGAGCAGGCCGAAGCCCCCATCCACCGCCACCCCTGCCGCCATGAGCAGCACGAGCAGGCTGACGGCGAAAAGGATCATCACCTGTCCGGACTGGGCTGGGTGCCGTTGTCGTCTCCGCATCGGAGCCAGACGCAACTTCAGTTTCATTGCGGCGCCACCGCCTCCGCCTCGATGGTCACCCCGCCAAAGATTGGCACCAAGGGGGAGATGGTCTCCCAGACCTTGACCTGGACCAAGTTGACCACGTTGTTCTGCAACCCGGGGTACGGTGCGGGCAGGTCGGTGACCTGCACGCATTGACCAGGGGCAGGAGCCCCGGAGCACTGGATCGACCCCGCCCCGCCCTGCTCGTCCTGGGCGGCCACCGTGGCGTCGGTGGTTTGCACCGTGAGCGAGGAGGATGTGCCGCTGGCATACGCCTGGGCGGCCGCGTTGGCGCCGGCCCGGGCCGCCTGGGTCAGGCTGATGTCGGTCATGAGCATCTGTCCCCCGGTGGCGGCGAGGGCCAAGATCATGACCGCGATCGGCAGCACCAGGGCGAACTCCACCATCGCCTGTCCGCGGCTCGACCTCGGGGACACCCTAGCCTTATGGGATACATGCAGCACTTCGAGTCGAGGCTAACGCATGGGTGGAAGAGCCTACCCATCCAATTCTGTGACAACTGTGTGACGGCACGTTGAGCCGCCGCCAGCCGGTGTCCCTTCCCGAGCCTCCCCCCGAAGCCAGGGTGCCGCTGACTCTCCTGGAGGTCCTGCGCCGGTCCACGCGCCACCTGGCAGCCAGCGGTTCGGAGACACCCAGGCTCGACTCGGAGCTGATCCTGGCCCACGCGCTCCAGGTGGACAGGATCAGCCTCTACGTCCAGTTTGAGCGCCCGCTGTCGGAGGAAGAGCTGGCGAGGATCCGGCCCCTGCTGGCGGCCCGGGCCCAGGGGCGTCCTCTGGCCCAGCTGCTGGGGCGCCGCGAGTTCTTCGGCCTGGACTTCGCCGTGGACGATCGGGTCCTGATCCCGCGCCCGGAGAGCGAGCTTCTGGTGGAGCTGGCCGGCCGCCTCCAGCCGGGGGCTGAGCTGGCGGCGGACCTGGGGACCGGCAGCGGCTGTCTGGGGATTGCCCTTGCCGCCAACCTGCCCCGGCTACGCTGCGATTTGGTGGAGCTGGATCCCGGAGCCGCAGCGGTGGCCAGGCTGAATGTGACCCGCCACGGCCTGGACGAGCGGGTCAGGGTCCTGGTGGGCAGTTGGGCGAAGCCACTGGAGGGGGGCGGCCCCTACCAGCTCGTGGTCTCCAACCCCCCCTACGTCACCACCTCGGAGTGGGATGGGCTCGAGCGAACGGTCAGGGACTTCGAGCCCCGGCTGGCGCTGGACGGTGGTCCGGACGGACTCGGCCCCTATCGAGAGCTCCTGCCCCAGCTGCCCGGCATCGCCGCGTCAGGGGCGCTAATCCTCCTAGAGGGCGATCCGCGGCGACTGGCTGCTCTGGAAACCCTGGCACGGGAGGTGCTTGGCGCAGTTGCCACGGCCCGGCACCTGGACCTCGCGGGCAGGGAGCGGGTACTGGAGGTCAGGCTACCTTGAGCAATGTTCCCCTCTGGCCCGCCCGGGCCGACGGCGTCCTGGCCGCGGCTCGGGCACTTCGGGACGGCGGAGTGGTCGCCTTCCCCACCGATACGGTTTTCGGGCTGGCGGCCCGGGCAGACCTCCCGGCCGCGGTCCGGCGGATCTCCGAGCTCAAGGGGCGGTCCCCGCGGCAGCCGCTGATCCTGATGGCTGCCGGCCTAGAGGAGCTGGATGCCTTCTGCGAACTGGGTGACACCGCCCGGGAGCTGGCCGGCCGCTTCTGGCCGGGCCCCCTCACCCTGATCCTTCCCTCCCGGCCTCGCGGCCTCACCCTGGGTGGGGAGGGGACGGTCGGAGTGCGGATCCCGAGGCACCAGCTGGCGCTCGAGCTGCTGGCGGCCGCCGGCCCCCTGGCCACCACCAGCGCCAACCGCCACGGCCGACCTCCGGTACCGGATGCGGCCGCCGCGATCTCGGAGATCCCCGGGCTGGCCGGGGCGCTGAGCGAGCCGGCGGGGGTTCCGCCCGGCTCGGAGCCCTCCTCTATACTCGACCTGACCCGGGAGGCCCCCACCCTGGTGCGGCGCGGCCGCCTGGGGCCACAGGAGCTGGCTCTTCCCGGGCTTGAGGACCTCTCGGGAGCGCGGAGGGACTGAGAT
>JAJYWT010000008.1 GCA_021791345.1 bacterium | reverse complement strand
GCTGAATCCTGTTCGTATACTGCCGGGGTGTCTCTGGACCCCTCGACCGCGCCCAGCTCAGGGGGCGGGCGCAGCTCGGGAGGGGCCGCGCCGGGCAGTCGGCGGTCGCTCCTGCGAGACCTGGTCGAGGTGGTGGCGCTGGCGGCGGTCATCTACCTGGTCATCGCATTCGCGATCCGGCCGGTGCACGTCGAGGGGACCAGCATGTACCCGGGCCTGCACAACAACGACCTGCTCCTCACCGAGCGGCTCTCGCTCTACTTCAGCGGCCCGTCCCGCGGTCAGATCGTGATCATCAACCCCCCGATCGCGTCTCCCAACGACTTCATCAAGCGGGTCATCGGCCTGCCCGGGGAATGGGTGCGGATCGCACCGGGGCCGAACGGCGTCGGTCACGTCTACATCTCCAACCACCGGCCCACCTCGGCGACCGGGGGCAGGGAGCTGATCGAGCCATACGTCAACGGCCCCTGGACCCAGGAGGTGCTCTGCTGCACCGTGGCCGGCACCGCCTCCCCGGCGCTCCCGCCCGACGGCCGCTGGGCCCACATCCCCAAGAACGACTATTTCGTTCTGGGGGACAACCGCAATGTCTCGGAGGACTCCAGAACCTTCGGCTGGGAGCCCCGCAGCGGGGTCCAGGGGATCGCCATCTTCCGCTTCTGGCCGCTCACCCGCATCGGCGTGATCCCCAGCCAGATGCCGACCCTGGCGGCGATCGGGGGGATCGGCCTCGCCTTCCCCCTGCGCCGCCGCCGACTCAGGCGGGGTGGATCCAGTCGGAGCCCGCGCGCTCCCAGCTGACCAGCTCCTCCTCGGCGAAGAACAGGGCCAGCTCCTCCTTCGCCCTGGCCGGGCTGTCGGAGCCGTGGATGATGTTCTGCCCGATGTCGATCCCGAAGTCGCCGCGGATGGTCCCCGAGGGGGCGTTGGCGGGATTGGTCGGGCCCATCATCGCGCGCACCAGCCCGACCGCATTGGGGCCCTCCCAGGCCATCGCGACCACCGGAGAGGAGGTGATGAACTGGATCACCGCCTCGAAGAAGGGACGCTCCCGGTGCTCCGCATAGTGGCGCTCGGCCAGGTGACGGTCGACGGCCAGCATCTTCAGCCCCACCAGGTGCAGGCCCCGGCGCTCGAAGCGCGCCAGAATCTCCCCGACCAGCGCCCGCTGCACCCCGTCCGGCTTGATCAGTACCAGGGTCCTCTCCACGTCAACCTCCTTCACTATTCGCGCTTTCTCTCCGGCTCACGCGGTGAGCGCCCGTTCCACGGCGTCGGCCAGCCCGTCCTGCCCCGCCCCGGGGCCGACCGCCGCCAGCCGCCAGCCTCTCTGCTCAAGGAGTGATCCCGCCACCGCCTGCACCTCCGCGGCGGTGACCGCCCCAAGGCGCGCGATGACCGCGTCGGGATCCATGATCTCGCCCGTCAGCAGCAGCTGCTGCCCCAGGAACTCGCTCAGGGCGCCGGCGTTCTCGGTCTGCAGCAGCAGCCGGCCCGCCAGCTGCGCCTTGGTCTTCTCCAGGTCCCGGGCCGGCAGGGGCTCTTCCGCCAGCCGCCGGACCTCCTGCATCGCCGCCGCCACCGCGGTCGCCGCCTGCTCCGGCTGGGTCGCCACATAGATACCCAGCGCCCCGGTGTCGCGGTGCCGGGAGGTGAAGGAGTGGACGTCGTAGGCGAGGCCGCGGCGCTCCCTGAGCTCGGTGAAGAGGCGGCTGCTCATACCGTCCCCCAGAGCGGTGTCGAGGATGTCGAGCGCCCAGCGGTCGGGGGCCAGGTAGGAGGAGCAACGGCATCCCAGCAGAAGGTGGGTCTGCTCCCCCCGGCGTCGGCGCAGCCTGACCGCCAGCTCCGGGGCGGCCCCTCCCGGGGGCTCCAGTGCGGGAGCGGGCACCTCCAGAGCGGTGGCGAGCAGCGCCTTGAGGCGGGCCTCCACCAGCTGCCGCGCCCGCTCGGGCTCGACGGCGCCCGCGACCACCACCACCAGCCTCTGGCCGCTGTAGTTCTCGCGCCGGTAGGCGCTGAGCTCGGGAGCGCCGATGTGCGCCAGCGACGCCCTGGTGCCGCTGGGGTCGCGCGCCAGCGGATGGTCACCCCAGATGAGCCGGTCGAACGCCATCTGGACCAGCTCCGCCGGCTGGTCCAGATACATCCCCAGCTCCTCCAGCACCACCTTGCGTTCCTTCTCCACCTCCTCCTCGGCGATCAGGGGGGCGAAGACCAGGTCGCTGAGCAGGTCCACCGCCAGCTCCAGGGAGGCGGCGGGCACCCTCGCCCAGAAGACGGTCATCTCCTTGTCGGTGCTGGCGTTGAGCACCCCACCCACCCCCTCGACCGACTCCGAGACGGTGCGGCTGTCCGGGTACCGCTGGGTCCCCTTGAACACGATGTGCTCCAGAAAGTGGGAGATCCCGGCCAGCCGCCGGGGCTCGCTCCGAGAGCCGACCCCCATCAGGAAGGAGACCGAGACCGAGGAGCGCCCGGGCAGAGGGGCGAGCACCAGCCGGACCCCACCCACCAGCTCCTCCACCGTCCAGCTGCCGGTCATGCCGCCAGCGCCTGCTGGATTGTGCGCTGCTGGAGCCGGGCCAGGGTCAGGGCGTAGCCCACATCCAGGGTGGCGGCGTTGCCCTCGATCTGGATCCCCGCCACCACGTTGTCCTGGCGCCAGGCCACCACGAACGCCTCATAGCTGGTGCCGTCGAACTGCTTCTGCAGGGTGAATCCCACCGCCCCATCTCCCAGCCGCCCGGTCGAGATCTGCACCCCTCCCGAGTCCCGCGCCTGCTTGGCGACCACCTCCAGCCCGGTCCTCGCGCCCGCCGCCGACCGGTAGGTGACCGCGGAGCTCTCGATCACGACCGGGCCGACCGCCTGCTGCGGGCTGGCGCTGCGAACGAAGTCGGCCTCATAGCCGCTGATCCGGCCCGCCGCCTCCAGCTCCCGCAGCACCGCTCGATTGCCGGCGGCCGCGCGGCGGTCGTTGTAGACCCCCGCCGACGGCGACCCCTGCTCGACGACGAACCCCGGATAGGGGATCTCCCCGACGGTGAGAACCAGGTCCCGGGGAGAGCTGTGGATGAGCGGGCCCCCGGCGCCGCAGGCGGCCAGCAGCGGACCCGCGCCCACGGCCAGGACCCCCAGGCAAAGGATCAGGCTGAACGGATTCGGCCTCAGTTCCAGGCCGCCCCACCCGAGTCCGGGGGCGAGTCGGGCCGGGCCGGCCTGATCACGACCCGGCGGCCCTCGTCCACTCCGGTGCTCTCGGAGGTGACGCCGGCCTCAGCGGCCAGCGCCATGTGCACCGCCCGGCGCTCGTAGGGCGGCATCGGATCAAGCATGATCGTGCGCCCGCTGCGCCGCACATCCGCCGCCAGCCGCAGCGCCATCTGGCTCACGGTGCGCTCCCGGCGCTCCCGGTAGTGGGCGACGTCGACGATCACCCGCGGGGTCCCGGGGGATGGCGCCGTCGGGCCCAGCATCAGGTTGACCACGGTCTGCAGCGCCCGCAGCGACTCCCCCCGCCACCCGATCAGCACCCCCAGGTCCGGTCCGTCCACCAGCAGCGCCAGCGGGCCGTCGTCCCTGGCCGGGGAGCCGTCGGGCTGCAGGGGCCGGGTGACCGACACCTGCGCCTCCACCTCCATGAGCTCAAGCAGCCGCTCCAGGTGCTGCTTGGCCCGCACGATGTCGGCCGGCAGGGGTCGGACCCGGACCACGGCCAAGGCTCCCGAGATCCGCTCCCCGGGCACCGCCATGCGCCCGGGGGAGACCACCTCCACCAGCGCCTGCTCCTCGGACACCCCGGCTTGTACCAGCGCCAGGGCCCGGGCCTCCTCGAGGGTGGGGGCCTGGGCTTCGAAGAAGCTGGTCTCGGTTCCCGGCTGGTCGGTGCTCATCGAAAGCAGCTCATTTGGTTCGGGTCCGGCGGCGTCCCCGCCCGGGGGGCGCCGCCCCCGGCTTGCTGCGTCCGTTCCCGGCGGATCCGGGAGCGGTCTTGGGGATGAGCTGCGCCTGCTGGCCGGCCCTGCCCCTGGCCTCAGGGGAGCTGCTGCCGCTCGGTGGCAGCTTCTTCGGGCCGGATGGCGGGGCCGACGAGAACCCATCGCCGTACTCAGTCCGGAAGCGTCCCATCGGCGAGTTGGGGGGATACCACCCGGAGCCGGGCACCCAGGAGGGCATCCGCAGCCCGCCCCAGCCCATCATGGTGTAGACCTGGATCACCATGATGGCGCTCTGGGTGATCCAGTAGAGCCCCACGCCCTGATAGAAGTTCAGGGCGAAGAAGGCGATCATCACCGGCATCAGGTAGGTGGTCTGGGACATCACCCGGTACATCTGCCGCTCTGATTCGCTCATGTCCGGGCGGGCTGGCTGCATCATCATCTTCGACTGCATGAAGGTGAGCACCCCGGCCAGGATGGGGATGATCAGGAGGGCGGGGTCCCCGATGATCCCCCCCTTGACCTTGAAGGCGACGTCGCTCAGCTGAGGCACCCACAGGAACCCACCCTTGACGCTGTGGGACTGCGAGAGCTTCTCGATGGCGCCGTAGAGGGCGTAGATGAACGGCATCTGGATCAGCAGCGGCAGGCAGCCGGAGAGCTGCCCCAGGGGGTTGATGTTGTGGCGCTTGTAGAGCGCCATCGTCTCCTCGTTCAGCCGCGCCCGGTCCTTCTTGTACTTGCGCTGGATCTCCTTCAGCTCCGGCCCGATCCGGCGCTGCTCGGCCTGGATGCGCCACTGGGTGGCGATCTGCCAGCGGAAGAGGGGGAACAGGATCCCCCGGATGATCACGGTGATGGCGATGATGGCGACCCCGAAGGCCCCGATCGCAGCCGTGGGCCCGAAGGCCTGAAACACCTTGTCCAGGAAGTTGAGCGCGATCCCGACCGGGGTCAGGAGGATGTAGAAGAAGATGGCCTCGAACGGGTTGGATGGCGGTGGCGCCATCGGGTTCACGAAGCCCAGCAGCTCAATGCCCATGGATCAGCTCCTCGGGCAGAGGGACCGGGTCGTAGCCGCCCTCGTGAAATGGGTTGCAGCGCAGGATCCGGCGGATCCCCATCCACCACCCCCGGCCGAAGCCGTAGAGCTGGATCGCCTCATACGTGTAGTGGGAGCAGCTGGGCTCGTAGCGGCAGCCGCCGACCAGTCCCAGCACCGGGCTGAGCGCGACCTGGTAGAAGGCGATGAACCACAACGAGAGCTTCTTCACGAAGCACTCACCCCCAGTCGCTCCAAGTGGTGGTGCAACGACCCGGCCAAGGCCGAGTACGGACTCGCCACCGCCTCCCGGGTCGGAATCAGGACCAGGTCATAGGGAAAAAGCCCCGCCAGCTCGCCGCGGGCGGCCTCCCGCAGCCGCCGCCGCACCCGGTTGCGGTCCACCGCATTCCCCAGGTGGCGGCCTGCCGAGATCCCAAAGCGGGGGTGTTCGAGCCCGTTGGGGCGCGCCTGCACGCGGAGCAGCCGGTCCGCCACCGCTCTCCGCTCCGCCCGCACCCGCTGGAAGTCCGCGGAGCGGCGGAGCCGAAAGCCGCTGTTCACCGCACTGGCGCGGGCGTCAGCCGCCAGCGGCCCTTGAGGCGCCGGCGCTTGAGCACACGCACGCCTCCCGGGGTCGACATCCGGGCCCGGAACCCGTGCACCTTCCTCCGATAGCGCTTCTTGGGCTGAAAGGTTCTCTTGATGACTGGTCTCCTCTGCCGGCTGGTCCCCACCAGGGGCAGCGCAGGGCGCAGTTGCAATAGGTTGCGACCGCCTGAGGATAGCAGAGATCCGCGCCCGCCCTTGCCGGCGATGAGCGCCCTCGTGGGGAACTCGGGCGAGCGGGCCGCGTCGGGGTCCGCCCCGCCCGCCCGCCGATCTCCGAACCAGGGCACCATGTCCCCGCCGGTCCCAGGCGGAGGATTGCGCCCGAGGGCCGGCGGTGCTACCATCCCGAAGCGACCGCGGGGGTGGGCCAGGCCCGGTCCGAGCTTACATTTTCACAGGGTGTATCTCCCCCTCAGGTGAGTTTTCCACTCCTGTGCACAAGGTGTGAATTGCCTTCGTTTGACCTGCCCTCGTTCCTCCCTTTGCGGCCCCTGCAGCCGGAGCGCTGTTGAGCATCTCGCCGGACCAGCTCTGGGTGGCGGCTCAGGAGGAGCTTCGCTTCCAGGTGAGCCGCCCCGGCTACGAGGCGTGGCTCAAGAACGCTCGTCTCTTGACCCTCGAGGAGGAATCCGGGCGGGCCGTGATCGGGGTACCGACCCCGCTGGCCCGGGACTGGGTCAGCGACCGCTACGCCGCGGTGATCCGGGAGACGCTTTCGGCGATTCTGAATCGCGACGTGGACGTCGAGTTCGCGGTCCAGTCGGCGGGCGCTGAGACGCCCCCTCAGGTGATGGTGAGAGGAGACCTCGGTGAACGCCGCGCCGACCAGGGGGAGGGAACCGCTGAGACCGTCCCGGGGCTCAACCCGCGCTACACCTTCTCGGCCTTCGTGGTGGGCAACACCTCCCGCTTCGCGGAGGCGGCGTGTCGCGCCGTCGCCGACTCCCCCAGCCGGGCCTACAACCCGCTGTTCCTCTACGGCGGGGTGGGTCTCGGCAAGACCCACCTGATGCACGCGGTCGGCCACGCGGTCTGGCAGCGCCACCGCCAGCGGGTGGCCTACGTGACCTCCGAGAGCTTCATGAACCAGATGATCACCTCCATCCAGGAGAACCGGATGGCGGAGTTCCGCACCCGCTACCGGACCGTCGACGTGCTGCTGGTCGACGACATCCAGTTCCTGGCCGGCAAGGACAGAACCCAGGAGGAGTTCTTCCACACCTTCAACGCGCTCCAGGAGGTCAACCGCCAGATCGTGATCACCAGCGATCGCCCGCCCCGGGAGATCCCCACCCTGGAGGACCGGCTGCGCACCCGCTTCGAGGGCGGGCTGATGGCGGACATCCAGCCCCCCGACTTCGAGACCAGGCTCGCGATTTTGCGCAGCAAGCTCACCCCCTCCCAGGCCTGGGTGGCGGACGACGTGCTCTCCTTCATCGCCCACAACATCAAGAAGAACATCCGGGAGCTGGAGGGGGCGCTGACCAGGGTGCTCGCCCACGCCTCCATCAATGGGGGCGGGAGCCCCTCCCTGGACGAGGTCTCAGAGATCCTGAAGGACATCATCCCGACCGCCGACACCCGCCCGATCTCGGTCGAGGCGGTGCAGGCGTTGGTTGCCGATTACTACGGGATATCGGTGAAGGAGATGACCAGCAAGAGGCGGGATAAGCACATCGTCTTTCCCCGCCAGATCGCCATGTACCTGATCCGTGAGGAGATCGCCATGAGCCTGCCCGCAATCGGGCTGGCCTTCGGGGGGCGGGACCACACCACCGTGCTCCACTCCTACGAGAAGATCTCCAACGACGCCAAGGAGGATCCCAAGGTGGCCGAGGACATCGCCCGGCTCCGCGACCAGCTGCGGTCGAGCTGATGTCACCCACAGCTTGTCCAGATCCCCTGGGGACAAGGCAGCTGCACCTGGGGGTTGCGGCTGCCAGCACGGCCCTGGTGGATAACCGCTTCGAACCCAGGCCCCCAATCCACAGGATGTCCACCGCCAGTTCGAGATCGTCCAAGGGCGATTTCCCCAGGCTGAACTCCCCTACTATGACTGCGTTTCCCAAAATCTCGTCCCCGTCCGCTGTGGCCCTGTGGAGTGGGTCCGGCCCGGGCGCATCGTCGACAAGGAGGCACCCAATTTGAAATGCACGGTCTCGCCCCAACAGTTGAGCTCAGGCCTGGCGGCGGTGAGCCGGGCGGTGTCGACCAGGAACACCCTGCCCATCCTCAGCAACGTGCTGGTGGAGGCCAGAGAGGGGGCGCTGGAGCTGACCGCGACCAACCTGGACCTGACCATCCACCACACCCTCACCGCCGAGGTGGTGGCCTCCGGCCAGGTGACGGTGCCGGCTCGGATCCTGTCCGAGTTCATCTCCGCGCTTCCTGAGCAGCCCCTCGACTGGGAGCTGGATCCGGTGCACCAGACGGTGAGGCTGCAGAGTGGTCGCTTCGACGCCCACATCCGAGGGATCGACGCCGCGGAATTCCCGCCCCTGCCCGAGGTGGCGGATGGGGAGTCCTTCGAACTGGATCCCCAGGAGCTGCTGGCGGCGATCGAGCAGACCGTGATCGCAGCCAGCGGTGACGAGGGCAGGCCGGTCTACACCGGGGTCCTGTTCGAGGTAAAAGGACGCGACGTGAACCTGGTCGCGACCGATGGGCACCGGCTGGCGGTGCGCCGGCTGAAGCTGGCGCAGGAGGGGTCTGGGGCCGAGTTCTCGGTGATCATCCCCGCCCGGGCGCTGGGGGAGGTGGCGCGGTTGCTCAAGCCGGTGGCGTCCACCCCGGCGTCGGTGGGGATGAGGGTATCCGGCGCCCGCTCCCAGGTCAGGTTTCAGATCCCCGGATACGAGGTGACCGCCAGGCTCATCGACGGGGGCTACCCCACCTACGAGAAGGTGATCCCCCAGGGGTCGCAGTCGCTGGTCCGGGCCTCCACCGAGGAGTTGCGCCGGACCACCAGGGTGGTGGCGCTGTTCGCACGCGACGCCGCCAACGTCCTCAAGCTGCGCTGCGAGCCCGGTCAGATCGTGCTCTCCGCCAACACCAACGAGGTGGGCGACAACGTGGCCACGATCGACGCGACCCTGGAGGGGGACAGCGTTGGGATCGCCTTCAACGCGCGCTACGTCTCCGACGTCCTGGGGTTGTTGGACAGCCCGGAGGTGGAGTTCGTGCTCAACGGGCCGCTGGCGCCCGGCCTGATCAGAGTCCCCGGGGACGACACCTACCGCTACATCATCATGCCGGTGCGGGTGGCGCTCTAGGCGCCTAAGGGCGCCGGCTGTGCACATCTCCCAGATCAGGCTCCTCAACTTCCGGGTATACCGCGAGGCGACCGTAGACCTCCTGCCCGGGGTGAACCTGATCCTGGGCGCCAACGGCTCGGGCAAGACCAGTCTGTTGGAGGCGGTGGCGACGGTGGCTCTGACCCGCTCTCCCAGGACGGGATCACTGGGGGAGTGCGCGACCTTCGAGGCGACCGACATGGGGGTGTCGGTGACCCTGGAGCCGGGGCGGGCGGCGGATGTGCTGGAGTTGCGCGCCCAGCGTCAGGGACCTTCGGGGAGGTGGACCAGGACGCTCCGCGAGAACGGGCGTCAGGTGCCCGCGGGAACGGTGCTGGGCAAGCTGGGAGTGGTCGTCTTCTGGCCGGAGGATCTGGCATTGGTGAAGTCCGGACCAGATCCCCGGCGCCGATTGCTGGATGTGGCGCTGAGCCAGATCAGCCCGGAGTACTCGGAGGCTGCGATCCGGTGCCGGCGGGTGCTGGAGCAGCGCAACCGGCTGCTGCGGCGGATTCGGGAGGGGGAGGATGCCAGCCTGCTGCAGCCGTGGGACCAGGCTCTCATCGCGCACGGAGCCGTCGTAATGCGACACCGGCGGCGCTTTTTGGAGCGGGCCGAGCCGGTGGTGCAGGAGGCGGTCCGTGCGATTGGGGAGTCCGGCAAGGTGGAGCTCATCTACAGGCCCGGAGGGGACTCCCCGCAGTCCTGGTGCGAGGAGGATTTGCTGCGGTCCAGGCTGCGCGACGTCAGAGCGGAGGAGATCGCACGGGGACAGTCACTGGTGGGGCCCCATCGCGACGATTTTGAGGTGATCATGGGCGGCCGGGCGGCCCGGCAGTTCGCCTCCCAGGGACAGCAGCGGACAATCGTGCTGGCCCTCAAGGAGGCGGAGGTGAGGATCCACACCGAGACTTCGGGAAGGTTGCCGCTGGTGATGCTGGACGACGTGCTGTCTGAGCTCGACGAACGCCACCGTCATGGACTCATCTCCCGACTGGGAACGGACCTCAGAGTCGAGCAGACCCTGCTGACGGCGACCGAGGACCACGGGGTGGGCGCGGAGATGCCGGTCTCCCGAGTGGTCCAGGTCAGCGGGGGGACGATCATTTGGGATGGGGAGCGCTAGCCGCGATGGAGGGCATCGACCAGATCCTGCCCCGGGTGGTGCGCAAGATGGGGGTGAGCCGCCAGGTTCGGCAGGCCCGGGTGGAGGCCGCGTTCAAGCAGGCATGCGGGGAGTACCTGCGGGACCACGTCCGGGTGGTGGCGGTTCAGGGTGCGACCCTGGTGGTGGCCTGCGCCCACCCGGCGATCGCGCATCAGCTGCAGATGGAGTCGGTGCGCATGCTGGAGGCGGTGAACGTGGAGCTGGATGCCCCGCCGCTGAAGCGTCTGCGCTTCGTCAGTGAGGGCTGAGCGGTGGCATCAGGGCCAGGATTTCCGCGGCCGCCCGGTCCGCAGCATCTGGCCGTGACCATTCCCGGGCTCGAGATTGCATCTTAGCCAGAGCGTCAGTCGACCCGGCGGCGAGGGTGGTGAGAGCTGACACCAGCTCCGCCGGGGAGGCCACGCTGAGGGCGGCCCCGGCATTCACCAGAAGCTCTCGGTTGGAGGTCTCCTGGCCCGGGAGCGCGTCGGTCACGATGATCGCCAGACCGGCGGCCGCCGCTTCGGCGAGGGCGCTGGGCCCGGCCTTTCCCACGTAGATGTCGCTGGCCAGCAACCACGGGGAGGGGTCCTGGAGGTATGGGAGGGCTCGCAGCGGAAGACCGAGCCGGAGGCGGCGGACCGCCCGCAGCAGGCGCCGGTTGCGGCCGCAGAGCACCACCAGCTGCACCGGCAACCCGCTTAGGCCCACGGCGGTGACCAGGGGCAGCAGGCGGCCCGCACCCTCGCCGCCGCCTCCGACCAGGACGCAGATTAAGTCGGGATCCACTCCGAGGTGCGCCCGTCTAGCGGGGCGCTCCGGGGGCGAGCCGTGGCGGAGCCGGGGGTCGACCGGCAAACCAACCTCCACCACCGACGCGCCCGACACCCCCTGGTCCACGCACCAGCTTGTCGCTACCGCTGACGGGGTCAGGAAGCGAGCGGTGCGGGGAGAGAGCCAGCCGGGATGGACCACGGTCAGGTCGGTGATCAGGGTCACAAGCTGAGCGGGCGGCGATATCCTGCCGGCGGCCAGGGCGGCACCGGGGCCGAGCAGGGGGTGACAGTTGACCACGACCCCGGGGTGGCGGGCCATGGTCGCTTGTCGCATCGCCGGCCCGACGCCACTGAGCAGGAAGCGCTCCAGGGCGATCCGGGCCGGGGGCAGCGAGAAGACGTCGAAGAGCTTCCCCCAGAGGGTAGGCGAGGTTCTCACCACGGGCCCGTACCCGCGCAGCAGGAGCTGGGCGTGGGGCAGCGCCCCCAGCTGCAGGGGATCATCGATCGCCACCCGCAGCCCGGGAGGAGCCATGGCCAGCAGCGCCAGCCGCAACGCCTCGGCGACCCGGCGATGCCCGCCGCCCGTCGAGGTGGCCCAGATCTGCACCTCGGCCGGGCCCAGCTCAGGCAAACGTCAACTCATTGAGCAAGAGAGTCCTTCTGGTGGATGGTAGAGTGAGGCCAGTGGTCGCGGGGGGAAGGGCCCGCGTCCGTGTGCCAGGAATAGGGTGGATCAGCATCGGCCCCTCATGTACGGCGCCCGTAGGGGCGCCAGCGCAGACTGACCTCCGCACTGCGGGGGTGACGGTGGAAGTTGTCGATTCCCGCGAGGCGCTTTCTGCACTGGCGCCCGTATGGCGGGAGTTGGAGGAACTCGCCGATCCCCTCGACCCGTTCCTGAGCTGGGACTGGCAGCAGTCCTGGTGGGAGGTCTTCGGCGCGGGTGTCCGACCCCAGCACCTGGTGGTCCAGGAGCACGGTGTCACCATCGGGGTGGTGCCGCTCTGCGAAGCGATGTCCGAGAAGGGGGTGCTGGTCTTCGCCGGCGGGGTCACCCTCTCTGACCGGATGGGGTACCTGCACCGACCAGGACGAGAGGACGAAGTGGCGAAGGCGGCGCTGGAGTGGGCCCGCTCGCAGGGGGTGAGCAGGCTGGACCTGCACTTCCTGCCTGAGGGGGCGCCGGCCCTGTTGGCGCTCTCACAGCAGGCGGCAGCGCTCGGCTGGGCGGTCGAGGAGGAGGCGGAGGAGGTCTGTCCGGGGCTGGATCTGCCGGGTGACTTCGATTCCTATCTGGCGCTCAGCCTGGGCAAGAAGGATCGTCACGAACTGCGGCGAAAGCTGCGCCGGCTGGGGGTGGAGCGGCCCGGCTGGCGCCTGGTCGGGACGGGTGAGCTGGGGTTGGACCGGGCGCTCCGGGACTTCCTCCGGCTGCTCGCGGCCAGCGGTGGGCACAAGGCGGCGTTTCTGGTTCCGGAGGTCAGGCGCTTCTTCGAGGTGGTGGCCGCCCGGTTCGAGCAGCGGGGATGGCTGCGGCTGCTCGTGCTGACCGCTGGCGATGACCAGCTGGCCGGGATATTCGCGTTCACCGTGGGCCGAACCTGGTACCTGTACAACTCCGGGTACGACCCCAGGTTCGCCGCCCTCTCGCCGGGCCTGCTTTGTGTGGCCGAGGGGATCCGAGGGGCGATTTCCGAAGGCTGCACCCGCGCCGACCTGTTGCGCGGCGACGAGGGCTACAAGTACCACCTGGGGGCGCACGACCAGCGGCTCATGCGCCTTAGGATGCAGGATCCTCGATGACCCGCGCCCCGCATCCCGCCCACGGCGAGGAGACGGTCGCGTTCCTGTCCCTGCATGCCTCGCCACTGGCGCGGCTGGGCAAGCGCGAGAACGGCGGGCTCAGCGTCTACGTGCGCGCGGTGTGCGAGGAGCTCGGCGCGCGCGGGGTGCACACCGACGTGTTCGTGCGCCGGAGCGATCCGGACCAGCCGACGGAACAGGCGATGGGGCCGCGCAGTCGGGTGATCGCCGTCGACGCGGGCCCGCGGCGGGCGCTGCCCAAGCACCACCTGTCAGAGACCAGGCCGGGGTATCTGCAGGGAGTGAGGGCGTTCATCAGGCGAGCCCAGCGCCGCTACGTGGCGATCCACAGCCATTACTGGCTCTCCGCGGAAGCCGGGGGTGAGCTGGCGCGCGACCTCGAGCTGCCCTGGCTGCACACCGCCCACACCCTGGCGGCGGTCAAGGCGGAGCTCGGCTTCGACGGGGATGGGCCAGAGCGGCTGCTCGCAGAGCGCAGGACGGTGGCGAGCGGCGCCCGCCTGGTCGCCAACACCAGGGCGGAGGCGCAGGCGCTGATGCACATGTATGGGGCGCCTGCGGGACAGTGTGTGGTGGCTCCTCCCGGGGTCGACCTGATCCAGTTCCAGCCCCGGGACCCAGAGCGGTTGCGGGCACGGATGGGGCTCGGCCACGCCAAGGTGGTGTTGTTCGCGGGGCGGCTGGAGCCGCTCAAGGGCCCGGACACGCTGCTGGATGCCTTCGCGATCCTCCAGCAGGGAGGCGTGGACGCGCGTCTGCTGTTCGTGGGTGAGGCCAGCAGCGAGGGGGCCCGGGTGGGCCAGCTGAAGGAGATGCAGGCTCGGGTCGAAGCGCTGGGCCTGGACTCCCGGGTCCAGTTCCTGGGCGCCCAGCCACAGGACCGGCTGGCGCTGCTCTACTGCCTGGCCGACGTGGTAGTGATGCCATCCCACACCGAGTCCTTCGGGCTGGTTGCCCTGGAGGCGCAGGCGTGCGGGACACCGGTGGTGGCGGCGGCGGTCGGAGGGTTGCGCGACGTGGTCTCGGACGGGCACAGCGGCTATCTGGTGTCGAGCCGCAATCCCGCCGACTACGCTAAGGCGATCCGCAGCGTGCTCACGGCACCTCCCGAGGAGGTTCAGGAGATGCGCCAGGCCGCGTGGCGGAGGGCTCAGCGTTTCTCCTGGGAGCGCACTGTCGACATCCTGATGCCCGAGTACGGGCTGGCGCCGGCGCTGGCGGCCGTCTGCCAGCAGGCGTAGTCAGCCGGCCCAGATGCCGGCGGCCAGCAGGATGGAGCTGCCCGCCAGCAGAGCCCCCATCTGCTTGAGGGCTCGGATCTGCACCGCCGGGTCGTCGGATTTGGCGTTGCGCACCGGAGCCTCCATCGCTGGGACCAGGATCCAGGGCAGAAACACCGTGAAGTGCTCGATGCCGGGGATCGCGATCAGGAGGGGCACTACCAGCGCCAGCGCCAGCAGGCCGAGGAAGGCGCGGTAGGCACGCCGCGGCCCCAGCCGGACCGCCAGGGTCAGCTTGCCGGCGCGGCGGTCCTGATCCACATCCCTGAGGTTGTTGACCAGCAGCAGAGCGGCGGCCAGGGCTCCGGGTAGGATCGCGGCCAAGGGCGCCAGGACGCCGATCCTCCCGGTCTCCACGAAGACGGTGCCGCAGGTGGCCACCTCGCCAAAGAAGATGAACACCGCCAGCTCTCCGAAGCCACGATAGCCGTAGGGGAAGGGTCCCCCGGTGTAGAACCACGCGGCGGCGATGCAGGCTGCGCCCACCGCCAGCAGCCACCAGGACGAGACGGCGCACAGCCAGATCCCGACCGCCGCCGCCACCGCGAAGCTCAGCCAGGCGGCCCAGAGGACCAGACGGGGTGAGACCACCCCGGAGGCCGCCGCCCGCGGTGGCCCGACGCGGTCGGCGGAGTCAGCTCCGCGGCGAAAGTCGGAGTAGTCGTTGGCGTAGTTGACGCCGAACTGGAGGGCGACGGCCACCGCCAAAGCGCCCAGGCTCCGCGCCCAACTGACCTGACCGAGGTGGGCGGCGACCGCGATCCCGACCACGACCGGAGAGACCGAGGCGGCCAGGGTGGCGGGGCGGGAAGCATGCCACCACACCCGGGCGGCGGTGAGCGGAGCGTCCGGGTGCAGCTTGGGCGGCACGCTCTGTGCGTTCACCGCCAGCTCCCCCGCGCTCCACCCTGTACCACCCGCATGCGGGCAGGGTACCGAGCCGGGTCCAGGGAGCGGTCGGGCGTGATCAGCTGCCCACGAAGCTGGGGGGGCCGGCGTCGAGGGGGGCCGCCCGGTCGAAGGCGGTGAGTGGGGCCAAGCCGGTGCCGTCCTGGTTGGCCAGGAAGAGGTTCACGAACCCCGCCACCTGCCGGGTGAAGGCCAGCAGCCGCCCGGGGTCGTCCACCGCCGTGGCGATGGGGTACTGGCCATGGCTGGCGCCCACCACCGGGGTCACCTGCTCGGTGGTCGGGGAGAGCGCCTGCAGGCTGCCGCTGGCGGTGCGCAGCAGGACCGCGCCGGAGCTCAGAAACGCCAGGGGATCGCCGGCGGAACGGCGGAGCAGCCGCATCGGCGCCACCACGTTGGCGGGCTGGTAGAGCCAGATCGCGGGGAGCGCTGAGGTCCCGACCGCGAACGCCAGGGCGGTGCCCTGCTGGTTCCAGACCGGGTCGCTCTCCACCCCGGCATTGGAGGTGCCGATGTAGGTGACCGCGCGCAGGTCGGGGCTGAGGAGGGCGATCCTGGAGGGGGTGCCGGTGCGGGTGGCGACCGCGGCCAGCACCGAGCTGTCGGGCCGCCAGGCCAGCGGCCCGCCCAGAGCGGCCTGGGCACTCAGGGTCACCGAGACCTTGGTGGCCACGGTGTACACCCGCAGGGCCCCGCCCGCGAGGAAGGCCAGCTGCTGGCTGTTGGGACTCCACAGCGCCACGGTGCTGGCGGTGCTGCCCAGCACCGCCGCGCTCTTGCCCGTCGCCAGATCGGTCACCTGGATCTCCTGCTTGCCGGCGAGCTCGGTGGCCAGGTACTGCCCGTCCGGCGCGACCCATGCGAAGGTGTAGTGCTTGCCGGCAGGAGCGGTCGTCAGGAGCCGCACCGAGGGGGGGTCCCCGGGTACCTCGGGCAGGGAGGCCGCCAGCACCTCGGTGTAGTCGGTGGGGCTGGGCCCGGCGGGGAAGTCAATCGTGGGGGTGCTCCCCAGCCGGCCCACCGTGAACACCACCCGAGCCCCCGCCTGGAGGCGGTTCCCGTCGGTGTCCTTGGCCGTCGTCCCGACCGTGAGGGTGTAGGTGGTCCCGGGGGCCAAAGGGCGGACCGGGTTGAGCAGGTAGCGGCCCGGGACCCGCGGGTTGGCTGAGAGGGTGTAGCCCCCCGGGGGCTTGGGCGTGAGGGTGACCGCAGCCGCCACCGACTGTTGGTTCATCGCCCGATCGAAGTTGACCGCCACCGCCTGGTCGGGCCCCACCACCCCGTGGTTCGACGGATAGGTCGAGCTCAGAGACGGCCCCCCCTCGGTGGAGAAGCCCCAGGAGTGGGAGAGCGAGTTGACCGCTCCCTGGGCGGAGCTGATCCCGCCCGCCAGGTTGACCCGGTAGGTGGTGACGGTCGCCAGGGGGTGGCCGGGGTGGACCAGCCGCATGATCCTCCCCCCATCGCTCCAGGTGAAGCGGCAGCCCGTCGGCCTGCCGGCGGCCGCCCGCTTGATGTCGCACCCCGGGGCCGGTCGCCCCCGGCGGTTGCGCAGCGACAACCGGACCTCCACCGAGTGCTCGTTCATGGGGACGCTGAACACGATCTCGATGGGGACGTTGGTGTGCACCCCACCCTGGCTCGGAGGGGGCAGCACGTCTGTGATCTGGGGGGGAGGCAGCGGACCGCAGCCGGTGAGCGCGGCGGCGGCCAGCGCCGCCAGCACCGCCAGGCCGGCCCAGCGTGAGCGCGGGCCGGGGCGTCGCTTGGGGACGGGGCGGCGACCTATCGGGCAGTTCATCGGCGGGCCGCCAGCGCTGGCTCCCCGGCGCGGGTTGGGAGCCCCTCCCTCCGGCGAAGCCCTCAGCCGAGCTCCGACAGATCCAGCGCGGGCAGGGGGGGCGCCGGCGCGGCCACCACGTCGATCCGAGCCTCCCGGTCCGCGCAGGCGGTGGCCGCGATCTGGGGACCCTCGGTCAGCTCGGGGGCGGTGCTGCCGTAGCTGCCCCTGACGCTGCCGTCGGTGAGCAGCGCCACCGCCACCTGGTCTCCCTGGCTCACCAGCACTCCGCCGCTCACGCGCTGGTCACCGATGTATTCGAGCAGCGCCTCGAAGTCGACGATGCGGGCGGGCAGGTTGACGAAGGCGGTGGTCGCCACGATCAGGCTGGCGACGGAGGTCGCCAGCTCGGCGGGGAGTTCGACGGCGTCGATGAGCCCGCGGCCCAGGGCAACCTGGCGAGTCAGCTCCTGCAGCGCGGCCTTGCCCCTGCGGTAGTTGCCCTCGGCCCGCTGCTGGGCCTGGATCACCGTCCCTTCTCGGAAGAGGATGTGGCCCTGGCTGCGGTCGTCGCCCTCCCCGTGGACGCTGACAAACCCCGAGAACCCGTCCTGGCTCAGAGTCTTGAGGAGCATGGGAAAGTTGAGGAAGGAGGCCTTGAGGCCGGAGTGCAGGCTGGAGCCGCCGGGCATCGGAACCATCAGCGCCAGCTGGCTGCGGGTGGCGCCGGCGACCGGCTTGGGCGGTGCGGGCGCGGTCCGAGGTGCCGGCCGCGGGGGCGCGGAGGCCGAGGCACCCGCCGTGGTGACGGGTCTCACGGAGCCGCCGGTCAGGTTCGGGGGGACCGCGCCCGCGACAGGAGCCGCCGGTGCGACCTGCGGCGGCGGGCTCTGGAAGGGTGCGATGTCGGTAATGTCCTCCCCCCCGACCTCCTCAGTGCCATCACCGTGTGGCCAGACCGCGGCCGCCTCACCGCTCCCGACTGCCGGGGCCGTCGCGTAGGCCGGCTGCTCCACGGCCAAAGCCGGGGTGGTGGACACGCGGTCCGAAGCCGCCGCGCCCGCCCGCCACCTGGAGACCAGCTCCTCCGTCGAGCTGTTGATGGTCTCCTCGGGGGGGAGCTTCGCCCTGGGGTTGAATGCGTACTCGCCACGGGACCAGTCGAGGGCGGTCATCACCGCGTCCTCGCCCTGCTCTTGGTCGGAGACGGCGTGGAACAGGTGGCCGAACAGGAAATGGAGGGCGCACTCGCGGCCGTCGCTCTCCAGGGAGAGTGTCCCGGTGGCCCGGTCATGCTGCATGCTCTGAAGCAATTCAGCCACCGTCGACGGCCCGATGATGCCCTGGTTCTGCAAGGTGCGAAGTCACTCCTCTCGGCCCGAAATTGGCCCCGGACCGACCCTCCCCGGTTGGTCGGCGAGATACTAGCATAGGTGATCGGGTTAGTCCCGGCCCGATCGCGAGCCGGAGGGGCCAGTCTGCCAGAATGGCGCGGTTGATCGGGGCACAGGAGACCGTGGACCAGGCGGCGGAGTGGGACCGGAGGCTGCGTGCCTGGCCGGCCGCGAGCCTGCTGCAGTCCTACGCGTGGGGATCGGTGCAGGAGCGGTCGGGGTGGGGGCTGAGGCGGCTCGAGGTTGCGACCGCGAAGGGCACGCTCCCCGTGCTCGCGCTCTTCGCGCGGGTGTGGCCGGGCGGGCCGCTCAGGGTCTACGTCCCCCGTGGACCCGCCTGTGCCGCGGGCGACCAGGACTCCTTCTCCAAGGTGGTGAACGCCCTGCAGGCCCTGGGGACGTCCCTGGGCGCCCTGGTGGTGGAGATGGAGGTTCCTTGGGAGCAGCGGGCGGTCGGGGCGGACCACCCGCTGCGCGAGTTCACCCGCTGCCGCGCGCGGCAACCGCTGGCGACCTCGGTGGTCGACCTCCGGCCCGAGCCGGAGCAGATCCTCGCCGGCTTCCACTCCAAGACCCGATACAACGTGCGCCTGGCAGAGCGGCGGGGGGTCGACGTGGGTCCGGTGACCCTGGCCGAGCTCAACTCGTGCGTGCGCGCCACCGAGCGGAGGCAGGGGATCCACCTGCCCTCGGAGCGGCACCTGGGCACGGTCCTGGAGGCCCTGGGAGACCAGGCCCTGGCGCTCGGCGCAAGGGTGGGCGACGAGGTGGTGGCGGCGGTGCTGCTGGCGCGCTTTTCGGATCAGGTCATTTACCTCTATGGAGGTGGGACCGAGCGGCACCGGCAGTTCATGCCCAACCACCTGCTGCACTGGCGCGCGATGATGCTCGCACGCCAAGCCGGCTGCCGCAGCTACGACCTGTGGGGGATCCCCGAGGATGACCGCCCCGACCACCCCTGGCATGGGCTGGCCCAGTTCAAGCTCGGATTCGGGGGCAACCGAGTTGATTACGCGGGCTGTTGGCAGCAGTCGCTGCGCCCCCTCGGGGGACGCATCATGATCATGGCGGACGGGGTCCGCAGCAAGCTCAGGAGGCCGCGGTGAGAAGAGACGTCCGGGATGAGGAGGACAGCTACTTCCCAACCTATGAGGAGCTGGCCGCGGATCTGCTCGATGGGCTGGAGCGGGCCGGGCTGGTGGTCCAGGACGTGGGCCACGAGCTGGAGCCCAGCACCGGGGAGCGGACCTTTCAGTGCTCGGTGCGGCTGGCCGCCAGCGAGCCTCCCCACCGGTACCTGGCCAGCCTGCACTTCCACTGGGACGCGCTCCTCACCTACCTGGGGAGCTACGGGCCGGGCAGTGAGTGCGAGCTGTACCACGAGGACGACGAGGAGTGCTCTCATCAGCGGGCCCATCCGGCGGTCGAGCTGGTGGGGGAGTTCGACCTGGGCGATGGCGGCTACCCGCTGCGCGAACTGGGGGAGGTCCAGGCCTGGATCGAGACCGTCGAGGGCCTGCTGGCGCGCGCGCTTCCCCCGCAGGAGAACCGGGTGGTGCGGGTCGGGCTGACCGTGAAAGACGGCACCGCCTGGGTCGACCGCTTTGCCGCCGAGCAGGTGTGGATGCTCGACCTGGCCGAGCCCCCGGAGCTGGCGCCCATCTGCGACACCATCAAGGCGACCCTGAAGGCCACCCCCTCCCTGGCGGACCGGCTTCCCCTCTGACCGGCACCGGCCGGCGCCAGCTGCCCGTGAGCCGCCGGCGGGCCAGCTCCCCGAGGGGTAGGGTCTCCCCGGGCAGTTTCCATCGGGGAACCAATGCCGCGGCTCCGGCCAGCAGGTGGGGGCGCTCCAGGAGCGCGGGGTGGGGCAGCCGGAGCCACGGAACCGAGGATGACACGTCCTCCACCAGGACCACGTCCACGTCGAGGGTGCGCGGACCCTTGTCGACCCGCCGCCGGCGTCCGGCCGCCCGCTCCGCCTGCTGGGCCAGCTCCAGCCAGCCCGGTCCGTCCCGGCGGCCCTCGACCAGCACCAGCTGGTTGAGGTAGTCAGGCTGAGGAGGAGCCCCGCGCGGGATGGTGTTCCAGCGGGGGGTGGCCGCCACCAAGGTCGAAGGGCTGGCTCGGATCACCTGGATCGCCAGGTCGAGCCAGCGCTCCCGCTCCGGAAGGTTGCTCCCGAGGCCGAGGACCGCCAGGCTGCCGCGCTCACTCATGAGGCCGGTGAGCCGCCTTTGCCCGCAGCCGGTCCACCACCGCCAGGGTGTCGTGCGCCTCCGCCACGTCGTGGACCCGAACCAGATGAGCCCCGTGGCCCGCCGCCCAGGCCAGGGTCGCGGTGGTGCCGTGGAGCCGCCCCGAGACCTCCCGGTTGCCCAAGAGATATCCGACCATCGACTTGCGCGAGGTCCCGATCAGGACGGGCTGGCCCAGCAGGGTCAGCTGGTCGAGCTCGGCGAGCAGCAGGACACTCTGGCTGGGCGTCTTGCCGAAGCCGAAGCCCGGGTCGAGGATGAGGGAGGCGTGGGGGATGCCGGCGGTGCGGGCGAGCTCCACCCCCTGGGCCAGCTCCTGCAGCACCTCTCCCACCGGATCCTGGTAGGTGGGGCGCTCCCGATTGTGCATGAGGATCAGGGCGGCCCGGTGGCGCGCCACCACCCCCGCCATCTCGGGATCCCGGCGGAGCCCCCAGATGTCATTGACCCCGGCCGCCCCGGCCCGCAGGGCGGCCTCGGCCACCGAGGCCTTCCAGGTGTCGACGAACACCGGCACCGGCAGCGCCCTGGCGATCCGTTCGATGGCGGGCACGACCCGGGCCATCTCCAGGTCGGCCGGGACCGGGGTGTGCCCGGGCCGGCTGCTCTCACCGCCCACGTCGATTGCGTCGGCTCCCGCCTCCACCATCGCCGCGGCCCGCTCGAAGGCCCGCTCCGCGGAGCCATCCACGCCGTCGCCGCTGAACGAGTCGGGGGTGGTGTTGACGATGCCGAGGATCCGGGTGGTGGCCCCGAACTTCCACACCGTAGGGCCGAGGTGAAGCGGGGATGGTGGCCGCCTGAGCGCTGCCGCGGCCGCCACCAGCTCCCGGCCGCCCGTCTCGGCGGACAGCCGCGATCCCAGGGCGCCAAGGGCGGTCAGCGGCCCCCGGATGCTGACCCCGTCGGGACCCCTGCGCCATCGGAGGTTCAGCGCGGCCGCCTCTGGCTCAACAGTCGGTCCGAGGGGCATCCGGATCTCGGCCCAGGGGCCGTCGTCGCCGTCCCCCCGCGCCAGTAGGCGCAGGGGATACCGGGACGGGGGCTCCGCACTCATCGGGGAAGTGTGCCGCACGCCCTGCCCGGGGTGCACCTCGGAGCATAGAATCTCCCTCGCATGGCTGAGCGAGGTTAGGCCCATGCTGAACGTAGCCATCCTGGGCCACAGTCACGACGGCAAGACCACTCTTGCAGAGGCGCTGCTTTTCGCCGCCGGAGCTGTGCCGCGGCTGGGGTCGACCGACCAGGGCACCGCGGCGCTGGACTACGAGCCGGAGGAGCAGCACCGGCACATCTCAATCCAGCTCGGTCTCGCCACCCTGGACTTCGAGCAGCGTTCCCTGACGCTCCTCGACTGCCCTGGTTTCCAGGACTTCCAGGGCGAGGTGGTGGCCGCCCTGGCGGTGGCGGACGCGGCCGTGGTCGTCGTCAGCGCCACCTCCCCGGGCCAGCTCGCGGTGGGCACGGAGTCGGCCTGGAGGGCCCTGGCCGCCCGGCAGCTGCCGCGGATTGTCGTCCTCACCAAGTTGGACAAGGAGCATGCTGACTTCCGCGGGACCATGGACACGCTGAGGCAGCGCCTCAGCCCACGGCCGATCGCCCTGCAGCTGCCGATGGGGCAGGAGCACGAGTTCCGGGGAGCGGTCGACCTCCTGTCCCAGCGCGCCCTGGTCTTCGACGAGCACGGGCAGCACCGCGAGGAGGATCCGCCAGGAGCGATGGCTTCGGAGGTGGAGGCCGCCCGCCAGGAGCTGGTGGAGGCGGTCTGCGAGTCCGACGACGCGCTCCTGGAGCGCTACCTCGAGGGCGAGCAGCCGAGTGCCGAGGAGCTGCAGGCAGCACTGCTCAAGGCGACCGCCGAGGCCCGCATCGCCCCGGTTCTGCTGGCTGCCCCGGCGCGCGCGCTGGGCGCCCGGCGGGTGCTGGAGGCGCTCTGCTCCTGCCTGCCCCACGGTGCCGCGGAGCCGGACTCTGAGCCGGCCCGGCTTCGGGTCTTCAAGACGGTGGCGGACCCCTTCGGCAAGGTCTCCTACTTCCGGGTGATGGCGGGGACGGTGCGGGGCGACCTCCACCTCCACAACGCCGGCAACGGCCACGAGGAGAGGATCCCCCGCCCGCTTAGGCCCAAGGGGAAGACCCAGGAGCCGGTGGCGGAGCTGGTGGCGGGAGACATCGGGTGCGCCACCAAGCTGCTGCACACCGCGACCGGCGACACGCTCGGTCCCAAGGGCTGTTCGCCGGAGCCTCCGCTGGAGTTCCCGGCGCCGTCCTACACCATGGCGATCCGCCCCAAGAGCAAGGGCGACGAGGAGAAGATTCACGCCGGCCTCAGCCATCTATTGGAAGAGGACCCGACCCTGAGGGTGGAGCTGGAGCCGGTCACCAAGGAGACGTTGCTGCACGGGCTCGGAGACGTCCATCTGGAGGTCACCCTGGAGAAGCTCCGCCGGAAATACCAGGTGGAGGCGGTGCTGGCCACCCCCCAGGTGCCCTACCAGGAGTCTGTCAGGGGCACCGCCCGTCAGCAGCACCGCTACAAGAAGCAGTCAGGGGGGGCCGGCCTGTTCGGAGACTGCACCATCGAGTTGGAGCCACTGCCCCGAGGGGAGGGATTCGTCTTCGAGGACAAG
The DNA here is from genome assembly GCA_021791345.1 of bacterium. Next base: position 5,318 of record JAJYWT010000008.1, on the reverse strand, counting down.
ATCTTCGGCGGGGCGATCCCCCAGCAGTTCCGGCCCTCGGTCGAGAAGGGGGTGCGGCAGACGCTTGAGCAGGGGGTGCTGGCGGGCTTTCCGCTGGTGGACGTGAAGGTGAGGCTGGTGGACGGGTCCACCCACCCGGTGGACGGCAAGGACATCGCCTTCCAGCTCGCCGGGGCGATGGCGATGCGGGAGGCGGTCGAGAAGGCCGGCCCCTACCTGCTGGAGCCGGTGATGGATGTGGAGGTCACCGTGCCGGAGGCGCAGATGGGCGACGTCATCGGGCACCTCAACTCCAAACGCGGGCGGATCGGGGGCATGGTGCCAGCCCAGGAGGGCTTCGAGCGGGTGTCGGCCCAGGTCCCTCTGGCGGAGATGTACCACTTCCCGATCGAGCTTAGGGCGATGACCCAGGGCCGAGGCAGCTACACCATGCAGTTCAGCCACTACGAGGAGGTGCCGGCGCCGGTCGCCCAGCCGATCATCGAGGCCCACCGGGCGGCGATGCACCAGAGGGAGGCGGCGTCCTGAGCTGTCCGTGCTATAATTGCATGTGCAATCACTTGTCGGCGGGTCCCTACATTGAGCCCGCCGGCCCAGGAGACTTCCGATGCCCGCAATCAACGCCACCAACACCCTGACCCTTCCCAGGATCGCCGAGCCGCCCGTCCAGGCAGAGGAGCGGCGCGTGATCTCGGTGACCACCGCCCCGTCAGGGCTGGAGGGTGAGGGCTTCCCGGTGCGTCGCGCCTTCGCGGGGGTGTCACAGGCACTGCTCGACCCCTTCGTCCACATGGACCAGATGGGTGAGGTCGAGTACCAGCCGGGTGAGCCCAAGGGGACTCCCTGGCACCCGCACCGGGGCTTCGAGACGGTCACCTACATGATCGACGGCACCTTCCGGCACCAGGACAGCAACGGCGGCGGCGGGCTGATCAGCGACGGCGACACCCAGTGGATGACCGCCGGCGCCGGGATCCTGCACATCGAGACCCCGCCAGAGCAGCTGGTGGCCTCGGGCGGGCTCTTCCACGGGATCCAGCTCTGGGTCAACCTGCCGGCGGCGCTCAAGTGGAGCCCGCCTCGCTACCAGGACATCCGCGGTGGCCAGGTGGCGCTGCTGGCGTCGGCGGATGGGAGCAGCCTGCTCCGGGTCATAGCCGGCGAGCTTGCCGGCCACCAGGGCCCGGGGATCACCCACACCCCGATCGCCATGGTGCATGTGACCGTCCCCCCCGGCAGCCTGGTGCGGATCCCCTGGAACCCCAAGTTCAACGCGCTCGCCTACGTCCTGGCGGGCGAGGGCGTGGTCGGCTCCACCGCCCCGGTCAGGAGCGGCCAGCTGGCGGTCTTCGGGCCCGGGGAGTCGATCTCCCTGGGGGCGGCCCAGCGGCAGGAGGGGCGCCACCCGGCGCTGGAGGTGCTGCTCCTGGGCGGGCAGCCCATCCGCGAGCCGGTCGCCTGGTACGGGCCGTTCGTGATGAACACCGAGGAGGAGCTCCGCCAGGCCTTCGCCGATTACCGGGCCGGGCGGCTGGGTCAGATCCCGGCCGCGCACCTGGACCTGGGCACCCCGATCCCCGGCTGACGGGTCAGCAGCCGCCGGAGACGGCCGGGATGACGTGGAGCCGCGAGCCCTCGGGAAGCGGTGTCGCCATCCCCGCCAGGTCGGAGATGTCGTCCGCCTCCAGGTAGAGCCGCACGTGCTGGCGCAGCCGTCCCCGCTCGTCGCGCAGCCGGCGCTCCAACAGCGGCCACTCGCGGGCCAGCTGGTCCAGGGCCGCGCCCACGCTGTCGGCCTCGACCGGGATCCGGCCCAGCCCCCCCGCGGCGGGACGCAGGACGGCGGGCAGGATCACGGTCGCGGTCAAGCCACCACCGCGGCCCGCACGCTGAGGACGTCGGGCAGGTGCTCGGCCACCAGCTCCCAGCTCTCCCCCGCGTCCCGGGTCGCGAAGACCTCCCCGTTGCGGGTTCCGAAGTAAACCCCGGCGGGGTCGCCGAAGTCCGTGCACATCCCGTCCCGCAGCACCGCGGAATGGTAGCCGCTCTGGGGCAGGCCCCTGCCCAGGGGGTGCCAGCTGGCCCCCCCGTCCCGGGTCCGGTAGATCCGGCAGGCGCGGTCCGGAGGCATCCGCTCGGAGTCGGCTTGCAGCGGGAAGATGAAGGCGGTCTCGGGATCCCCCGGATGGGCCAAAACCGTAAAGCCGAAGGTGGATGGCAGTCCGGACTCGATCGGATGCCAGCTCGTTCCGTAGTCGTCGGAGCGGTACACCCCAAAGTGGTTCTGGGCGTAGACGCGCTCGGGGTGGTCGGGATGCTGGGCCAGCTTGTGGACGCACTGGCCGAACTCCGGGAAGCGCTCCTCCTCGGGCATCCAGTAGGCCTGGATCCCCGAGTTGGCAGCCTCCCAGGTGGCGCCGCCATCGAAGGTCCGGTAGACGCCGCCCGCCGACAGGGCGACCAGCATCCGCTGCGCGTCGGTGGGGTGGGGGAGCACGGTGTGCAGGCAGGCGCCCCCGTTGCCGGGCGCCCATTTGGGGCGGTGGGGGTGATCGAACAGCCCGCGCACCAGTTCGAAGCTGATGCCGCCGTCCTCGGACCTGAACAGGGCGTGGGGCTCGACCCCGGCGTACACCACCCCCGGCTCACGGTCCGAGGCCGCCTGGATCTGCCAGACCCGGATGAGGGCGGCCTCGGTGTCCTCCGGGAAGGCGATCGGGGCGGCGTCAGTCTCGCTCCAGCTCTCCCCGAGGTCGTCGGAATGCACCACGGTCGGGCCCCAGTGCGGATTCGCGGCGCCGGCGAAGAGCCGAAGCCGGCCCCCGCGGGTGTCGATCCCGACCCCGTACACCTCACTCATGATCAGCTGCAAGGGGCGCAGCTGCCAGTCCGAGCCCGCCTGGTCGGAGCGCGCCACCACCACCCCCTTGCGGGTCCCTATCAGCAAGACCACCTCGGACATCTCACTCTCCCTCACGACCGTCATATATTCCATTTAGGAACAGCGGGGAATGAATATCATGCCAGCGATGCCAAGTCAAGCCCCCACCTCGGTGACCGGGTACGCGCTGCTGGGGCTGCTCTCCCTCCGGGGCGAGATGAGCGGTTACGGTTTGAAGAAGCTCGCCGACCGGACGCTCAGGTTCTTCTGGGTGGCCCCGGCGATGAGCCACGTCTACTCCGAGCTCGACCGGCTCGCCCGAGCCGGGCTGGTGCAGCAGTCGGTGACGCGGCGGGGCAGCCGCAGCCTGCGCCGGTACAGCCTCTCCGCCAAGGGGGAGGCGGCGCTCCGGCGCTGGTTGGAGGAGGGAGAGGTCGACTTCCCGGTGCTCAAGCACGAGGTCGCCCTGCGGCTGTTCCTGGGGCACGTGACCGGGCCGTCGCGGCCCCGCCAGCTGCTGGACCGATATCAGGAGCAGCTGCGCAAGCGCTCCGAGGAGCTGGGCGCGATTCGCCGCAGCCTGGGCGACAATCCCCGCTTCTTCTACGCCGCCATGGTCGCCGAGTGGGGGATCCGGTACTACCTGGAGGAGCAGGCGTCGGTGCAGGAGATCTGGGCCCGCCTCGAGGGCTGAGCGGGAGCGCCCTGGGGTCTCGCCGTCGGCCTTGCCCTGGTCGAGCCCAGACCATCATGCGAGATGGGGCGATCGGGGCCTGCCCATGCGGTCCTCCTCATCCGGAATGGAAGCTGAGCAGGACGGTCCGGCGGTTGTTGTCGCGGTTGGTGTCCACCAGAACCAGGGACTGCCAGGTCCCGAGCTGGGGCCGGCCCGCCTCAACCGGGACCGAGACGTGGGATCCCAGGAGCGCCGGCAGGAGGTGGTCGGCCCCGTGGCCGGGGGAGCCGTGGGTGTGCAGGTAGTGCCGGTCGCGAGGCAGGTGCGCCTCCAGCCAGCCCTCCAGGTCGCGGTCGGAGCCGGCCCCCATCTCCATCAGGACCAGGGCGGCGGTCGCATGCGGGCAGAACGCGTGCGCCAGGCCGTCGCCGCGACTCGCGCAGAAGGCGGTGAGCTCGGCGGTGAGGTCGGTCAGGGTGCGCCCGCGGGTGTCGACTCTGAGTTGCTCGGTGATCAATGGATCGATCCTCCATCCACCCTTTCGGTGCTCATGCTGTCTCCAGGGCTCTGGCGAAGATCCCCTCTGCCGCCTGGTCGAAGAGCACGAACTCGATCAGTTCGAGCCGCGAGCCGGAGCTGAGCGCGGTGCGGGCCTCCCCGACCGCGATCGGGGCCGCCAGCGCCAGCGGGAAGCCGTAGATTCCGGTGCTGATCGCGGGCGCGGCGACCGAGCGGCAGCCCAGCTCGGCAGCCAGATCGAAGGCCGAGCGGTAGGCCAAGCGGAGCAGCTCCTCCTCCTGGGCTCCGCCCCCGCGCCAGACCGGTCCCACCGCGTGGATCAGGAAGCGCACCGGGATCCGGAATCCCGGCGACGGCACCGCCCTACCGGTCGGGCAGCCCTGCGGGTAGGTGCTTCGGAGATATGCCTGCAGCTCGGGGCCGGCGGCCCGGTGGATCGCCCCATCGACTCCTCCCCCACGGACGAGCTGCCGGTTGGCGGCGTTCACCAGGGCGTCGGTGGCGGAGTCGACGATGTCCCCCAGCCGCAGCCGGAGGCCCTCGGTGCCTCGTGCCACGGCGCTACTCCAGCCGGAGGACCCCGGCCAGCGCCAGCCCCGCCAGGGTCTTGGCGTCGCGCATCTGCCCGCTGGAGACCAGCTGGGCCAGCTCCGCCGGGGTGAAGGGCCGGGCCTGGAGCGCCTCGTCGGGATCCGGGCTGTGGCCAGGGACCGGGGCCAGCCCGGTCGCCCGGAAGTACCAGAGCAGCTCGGTGCTGTAGCCCGGGGCCAGAAACGTCGCCCCCACCGCCAGCCACGCCTCGGCCCCGTAGCCGGTCTCCTCGGCGAGCTCCCGGCGGGCCGTCTCCAGCACCGACTCCCCGGGCTCCCGGCTCCCGGCCGGGATCTCCCAGAGGAGCTCCTGGGCGGGATGGCGGTACTGGCGCACCAGCAGCACCTCGCCGGCATCGGTCAGGGCCACGATCCCCACCCCGCCGTGGTGGTGCACCACCTCCCGCTGGGCCTCGACCCCGTTGCCGACCCGCACCAGGTCGACCGTCAGGCGGAGCAGCCTGCCGGCGAAGCGCTCCTCGGACTCGAGCAGGATGTCGGGCTGAAGATCTGCGTCGGAACCCACTTCCTCTGAGGATAGGTGGCGGCGCCGGGCTGCGTATGATGGCGGCCATGTCGATCGGTCCTACCTACTTCAACCCCTACGAGCTGACCGCCGCCCAGATCGGGGCGGCTCGGGCCCAGGACCTGT
>JAJYWT010000210.1 GCA_021791345.1 bacterium | reverse complement strand
GAGGACGATAAGGCCGGTCGGGGACGGCGGGTAGGTGGCCTGGCCCTGCTGGTACAGGGGGCAGGCCGAGGCGGGGCCGGTCGCGCACTGCCCGACGTAGCTGTTGAACTCGTAGTACGAGGGAGACGCCTGGGGAGGTAGATCAGCCGCCTGGTTGGTGATCTCAGCGCCCGCGGGCTGGGTGTCCGCCAGCAGGCTCGCTCCCGTGGTCGGACCCGCACCCGCGGTGCCGACCAACTCCTCGCACCCGCTGCTGGTGGGGGGCCCTAGGCTTCCCGTGGCCAGGTCGAGGGAGCGGTACGAGCCGGCGGCTCCCCTGGTGCAGGCGGTCTCAGCGTCGGCCGAGACGATGCTCAGCGGTCCGGAGCCGGGGACTCGAACCAGCGACTGGGCCTGACCCGAGATTTCGACGACCGCGCCCGTTGCGCGGTCCGAGGTGAGCCTCCCGCCCACCACCAGCTGGGTCGGGCCGACCTGCCAGCAGCTGGAGGGAAGGATGAGGGCGGAGCTGATCGGCAGGTTGAGGCAGGGGATCGCGTGGGGAGGTCCGCTCTGCTCTGCCACGGTGGCAACTCCCGAGGCGGAGGGTGCGGCAGGTGGCGCCGGGGTGCGAGCGGGGGGAGTGGCGCGAACTCCCAGCCCCATGACGGCAGCCGCCAGCAGGGCGACGAGGATGGCCGGCAGCCGGCACCGGGGGGTGGCTCTTAGGGAAGGATGCATGAAGATCGAGCCGGGAACCTCAAGGCGACGGACCGCAGACCAGAATCGGGCGTGGGAGCGCCTCAGCACCTCCGCCGCTGACAGGGTAGCCGATGGGTCGCCTTGGCGACCCGGCTCCCATGTCACCTTGTGGTAACGATGCGCGGCGACAGCGAGCCCGCGGGTGAGGCGGACGGTCGAGTCCGGGCCCCCTTCTGCCGGGTCAGCTGTACCAACCCAGGACGTCCACCACGACGTCGGTCGAGCCCGAGGCGTTGTAGATGCTGAGGCCGCCGGTGCTGCTCAGGGTGGCGATGACCAGGTTGGGAACCGTGGCTCCCGCCGTCCAGTTGAGGTTGGACGCGAGCGGAGGAGTCCCCGAGGGGAAGACGGTCAGGAAACCCGAGGTGGTGGTGTTGGTGGCGGTCACGTTCACGACGACCGCGCTGGCCCCAGTGGGGACGCCTGCCAACCCGGCCACCTTGACACTCAGGGTCTGGCCCGCGCCGAGGGTCTCCCCGGTGCATTGGTTGGCCGGCTGGCCGGCCCGGGTGTCGCAGATCCTCACCGGGCTCGCAGCCGGGGTGAAGTGCGTCCCCAGCGCACCGGCGCCCGCGTAGTAACCGAGGACATCCACCACCACCTGGGTCGTACCGGCATGGTTGTAGATGGTGATCCCCCCCTCGGGGTTGAGGGTGGCGACCACCAGGTTCGCGACCGTCGTCCCCGCTGACCAGTTCAGGTTGGAGGCGGTCGGGACCGACCCTGAGGGGTAGACGGTGAGGTAGCTGGGAGCTGAGTTGCCGGTCGCCGTCACATTGACGACCGCCGCCTCGGCCCCGGTGGGGATCCCACCCAGGCCGGCAACCTGGAGCGAGAGGGTCCCTCCCGGTTCGAGCGTCTTGCCGGTGCACTGGTTCTGGGGCTGGGCGGTCCTGGTGTCGCAGACCCGGTCGGGTACCAGCCCGTTGTAGAGGCCAGCGCCCGAGGTGGTGGTGAAGTACCCCTCCACGTCGATGAGCACGTCGGCGTGGGAGGCGTTGGTGACCACGGCCACCTCGCCCTGGCTGCTGACTCCCACCTCGAGCAGATTGGCGACCGTCTCTCCGCCGGTGAAGTTGAGGTTGGAGCTGGTGGGGGCGGCTTCCTGAGCCGGGTACACGGTGAGGTAGCCCGCGCCGACGGGGTCGGTGACGGTGACGTTGAGGGCCACCGCGGTCACTCCCGAGGCGGGCACCCCGGCCAATCCCGTCACCTGGACCGTGAGCGGAGCCCCAGGGGACAGGGTCTGGCCATCGCACTGGGCCGCGGTCCCGGTGAGATTGGACGGGTTGCCGGGACGGGTGTCGCACACCCGCGCCGGGGCGATCGGCACCAGCGCGCCCCAGGCACCGGACTGGGTGTAGGAGTAGGTGTCCGCCTGGCTGGTGGGGCTGGTGCCCATCCAGTCGCTCACCTGAACCGGCTCCTGACCGGTGCCGGTGGGGGCCACGACCGTGAGCTCGGTGGGGCTGACCAGGGTGACCGAGGTGGCCGCCGTCGTTCCGAAGGTGACCATCACCGGCAGCTGGAACCCGGTTCCGGTCAGGGTGACCGAGGAGCCCCCGGACCCGGTGGCCGGGCTGATCTGGCTGACCGTGGCCGCCGTCGCCCCCGCGACCGTGAAGGGGAACCAGAAGTTGGGCTGCCCGGTCTGGGTCTCAACCACCATGAACCCGGCCTCCAGCTGAGCGGGAGCGGTGAAGGATATCTGCTGGGAGCTCCAGCTGGTGGTGGGGACCGGGGTCCCCTGGAACCACTGCGCGGTCGGCGAGGTGTAGGGAAGGTAGAGGAGCTGGGCACCCCCGCCGGCGGCGCCGAGGTTGCCGGCGGGGGCGCTGACCGTCTCGCTGCCACCGGCGCTCAGGGGACTGAGCTCAGAGGAGGCCGCAGCGGGGCCGGTGTACAGCCGGATCGACTGGATCTCGGTGGCGGGGTTGCCGTAGCGCGACTGGAAGGTCGTGTGGTCACCGAACCACGGGTCGTTGATCCACAGGGTCCCGGCGGGGCCGAGCCCGGTGATGAGCACGAAGTGCATGCTCCCGTCCAGGGTCACCTGGGCGATGACAGGGTTGCCGGCCCCGACCGAGCTGTCGATGGCGGAGAGGTTGTCCGACTGCCAGCCGGTGTAGGAGACATCCACCCCCTGCGCCTGGGCGAACTGGGCGACCGCCCCCCAGACCAGGAGGTCCTGGTCCACGTAGCCGCTGTGACCGATGAGCCACTGGTTGAGCGCGCCCGGGTTGGTGCTCACCCCGTAGCTCTCCAGCAGCATCGTGGCCGCCGTCATCGCACAGCCCTCGCTGGCGACGGTCGAGCTGCTGGTGCCGAGGTCGGTCGGGCCCCAGGGTTGCCACTGCTGCCCATATAGAGGAACGGTCGGGCCCTGGGACCCCGCGGTGGTGGCGGCCCGGACCCTGACCGGCATCGGCAGCGCGGCGGCTGCCGCGGAGGCCGCCAGCACGAAGCCGACGACCAGGAGAGTGAGGTAGGGCCGCGCCTGCAGGCGAGATCGGGGAGCCGACCGGTGAGCGGAGCCTCCCATCAGGCGGCCCCCAGGGTGGCGGTGCCATAGCCGTCGATCGGAGCGGCCGGACTGTTACCGGGGAACTGGAATCCGCTGATCACCACCCCCGATGAGGCGACGCTCGAGCCAGCCACCTCCAGCTGCGCGCTGGAGCCGGGGGCCGAGAGGGTGAGCTCGTAGCGCTGGCCGAGAAAGACGAAGATCTGCTGGCCGGCCATCCACCCGGTCCTAGAGGCCGAGATCGTGATCGTCGAGGTTGCGCTTGACCCGACCCGGGTGGGGCTGAGGCTCAGCTGCCCCGTCACCACGGTCCCCCCGGCATCCATCGGATATGGGTACTGGCCGCCCACGGTCGCGGGCGGGCTCGGGCTGGAGGCCTTGCCATCGCTCGGCGCGGGGGTGGGGGTGGGGGTCGAGGAAGGCGTCGCGGAGGGCGACGGGGAGGGCTGAGCGAGGGCCGCCGCATGCCCGGCACCGCTCTGGCTTGAAGTGTCGGTGGCCCGAGCCTGGTGATGGGAGGCCAGATGGTAGGCGGCAAGGCCCACGACTCCCACCACGGCGACGGTGGCGACTGCTGCGACGACGGTGCGGAACGAATGCTGCGACATTGCTGGTACCAGGAACACGAGACGACAGGACCGCGCCAGGCCTCCGGGCCATACCCCCCGGGAGCCAGAGCAGCATGACGGCCCCAGGGCACCAGGGCAAGTGCCGTTACAGAATCGCGGCAGGCTCCGCACACGTGACATTGGAGGCGCATTCCGCGCGCACTCCCGATTGTGGACGGTCGGGCGTCCGGTCCTCAGGCCCTCATCCGAAGGGGCCAGGCGTGACGAGGAGGACCCGGCCCGCCCGGGGCGGGCCCATTGACCGTCCCAGGAATCCGCCGGCCAGACCGCCACTTTGCAGCCGTTGGGCTGCCAGGCCCGGGGCGTCCGGCCACCGCCGGTCACGCCTAGACCGCGCTCGGACGATCCCAACAAGGTGCGGAGCGGGATGAGCTTGGTCTCAGGATGTGGTAGCATCCCACCGCCGTTCCCGTACCGGTCATGGGGGAGTAGCGGATGAATGCGAATCTGGCGGCCAGCCCGCTGATCTGGCGGTGGTGGCGGGTGCGGGCCGCGGCCCTAGTCGCGGGGGCCGCCATCATCGGCTTCGGGATCATGCCGGTCGCGGCGGCTGGGACTGACCCGTTCACCCTGAACTCTAATGGGTTCGACGTGTCCTATCCCAACTGCACATCCACCCTGCCATCTGGTGACTCGTTCGCCATCGTGGGAGTCACCGGGGGTCGCCCGTTCTCCACCTACAGCTGCTTCGGCAAGCTGTGGACCGGGTCACAGAAGGCGACTGATGGCACCCCATCTTTGTACTTCAACACCGGCTACTCCGGTGCCTACGGCAGGGATATCTCCAGCTTCTGTGCGAGCGCAGAGAAGGCCCATTTTTCTGGCCCGACAGGGCTCAGCCGACACCTGCAGAAGCAGGCCCAACAGGCCTGGGAGATCGGCTGCAGCGAGGTGGCCTACGCCCTGACTGCATTCAACTCGGCTTTCCCGTCCGGTGCTGAGCAGCCGACAATGTTGTTCGCGGACATTGAGACCGGGAATAGCTGGTCGAGCAATGTGACCCTCAACCAGTCCGTCATCGACGGCATCAGCTGGGCGATGGGAAGTAATGGGTTGGGCGGAATCTACTCCTCGGCAGCCATGTGGGCGACGATAACCGGGAGCTACAAGTTCTCGCCAACTCCAAATGTGTCGGCCAATTGGGTCGTGGGAGCGGGGGCGACCTGTTCTTCTTCCCCGTTCGACACAACCTACCCGACCCCAACGTGGGTGGTGCAGGGATCGGCGACCGGGGGAGTCGACAGGGACACCGGCTGCTGACGCGTTCCGGGGTGATGCCTTGGACGGGGACTCTCCTTACCTCGATCAGGGGGAAAGCCAGCGAGTGACCGGGGAGTGTGGTTGGACAGGCTGGTGTTGGGGGGCAGGCGCGGTAGGGGGATTGAGGACCCCGGTTTGGTTCCCGGCCGCAGCTCTAGGGGGGGTAGGGGTGCACCTGCAGGGTCTAGGAGGCGCGTTGAATCAGCGGTGCCCGAGAGGCCCCGTACCGGGCGGGCGTCGCATGACTATCCGGCGAGGAGCCGAACTCAGGAGATAGCGGTGCGGGGCCCAGAAGTCCTGCACGACTATATCCCGGGACGAACCACCGGTAGAGTGGGCGACCGCGGCGCACCAGTCGAACTGGGAACGTGAACAGCCGGCGGCACGGTACGGCGGCGTTGTGCGCCCGCGCCGCCTTGGCGAGATGCTCGGGCGGCGAAGACCATGGCGGTCTGGTCAGACGCGATCACGGCTGCAGTGCCAGCCTGGTGGCGAGCACCTTGTCCGACCTCTGTCCTGGCCGATGGTCGCCTGCCGCAACCAGCGCCGCTTTGCCCCGGTGCAGAGGCAAGAGCCCAAGCTGAGCTTGCCGTCGTAGTTCTGGCTGGCGTCCTCGTTCTGCTCGCCATGGACCTTGGTACGAGTGCAACCCCGATCCAAAGGCCCCCGGTCGGCCTACGACACCCCGAGCCTCCGATCAAAGTCCACTCTGGTCCGGGCCAGCTCCGTCATCACCGCCTGGCACGGCTCCTGCGTACTCTGCGGCAGCAATGGGCTGACGGTCCCTGGCCCCGAAGCCGCTCCCACTTCACGCAGCACCCGACAGCTTCACCCTCAAGTAGAGGACCCCGGTCAGCCAGATGGCCGCCCCAGCCAGGATCGAGACTGCCAAGCACGCCAGTACAGGCGCGCCAACGGCCCCCGCTGCTTGAACCCGCAGACCCCTTGCGCCGCCGCGTCCAGTCGGTCCACCAAGTGAGGGCTCGCGCTCAGATCCCGGGCCAACCTGATCCGGCATCGCCGGTCGCCGTGGGGTTGTCCGCTCCCCGCGGAACAGGCCCGACCGAGGGGGTACCCCTCACCTTCCGGCGGCCTACTGCTCGGAACCGGTGACCGCCTTGCGACCTCCACTTCCCTAGTCAGCCAGCCACCTTGGCTGCCTGCTTCCGACTCTTACCCGTGTCCGTGCCCTCACCCACTGCTTCGGGCCCGAGCACCCCACTCATGGACTTGGCGGGACTTACATCTTCCACGAGGAGCGACGGTCCGCAGCCTGAGGTCGCAGATGGACGGCCCCGATGCGGATGAAGAGCCCGGCCCAGGCCACACCAAGGGGAGATGAAGACCAGCGTGCCCGAGGGGAGCGACTTGAGCGCGCCGCCGACGACCGCGGTGCGCGGAGCCCGCTATGCCAACGGTCTGCCAGTTCGTCGCCTCGGCGGCCGTCGACAGGAGGATGAAGCATTCGAGCTCCTCATCGACCGCTTCACCGCGCACCTCACGGAGAATGAGTACCGGTCAGCCGCCACCGGCCACACCTACGCCAAATGGGCCCGGAACTACCATCAGTGGCTGCGGACGGCATATCCAGACCTTCCGATCGAAGCCGCATCTCCCGACACGCTCCGACAGTACCTCGCCTTCAAGCGCGGCCAGATGGTGAAGGCGAGCACCGTGGCGACGATCCTGCATTCGCTCCGCAGCTTCTATTCGTTCATTCTCGCGGGGGATCCGGGCCAGCCCAATCCCACTCTGGGGGTCCGGCTGCCGAGGGTGATCGCCCCTGCGATCGACCCCTACTCCGAACACGAGCTCCGCCACCTCCTCGCTCTCGCCCAGAGGTACGAGCACTCCCCTGATCTGCGTCGCTGGGTGGGCTACGTGGCGGTCACGGTCCTGGCCGGCACGGGCATCCGCAACGGTGAGCTGCTGGGTCTGCAGACCGCCGATGTGGATCTGGTGCGCCACCGCCTGAGGGTGGTTGGCAAGGGCTCCAAGCCGCGCATCGTCCCCTTCGGCCCCGCCACAGCCAGAGTGCTCGCCACATATGTGGAGGATCTCCGTCCCCGCCTGCCCCAGTCGCCCTATTTGCTGGCCAATCCACGCTCCCTGCGCCACGGGCCGTTCTGGGGCCGGATGGAGCCCAACACCCTGGTCGGCCTCGTGCGCGAGCTGCTGGCCGAGTCCGGGATCCCGGGCCGGCACTTCCCCCACCGCTTCCGACACAGCTTCGCCAGCAACGCGCTCCGCGAGGCGGGCAACATCGAGGTCGTGCGGGAGCTCCTTGGGCACACCAACATCACGACCACCGGGCGCTACCTGCACGCAACGATGGCGGACAAGCACCAAACCGCCGACGGAATCGACTTCGCCGCCGTCGCGGCTCCGATGTCGCCCCCGGTTGCCGCCCAGCCGGAAGCGGCCCCGGAGCGCACGCTGGCACCCGCGTTGTGTCCGCGGACCCCCACCCCACCTCAAGAGGTAACCGCCCCCCTGTCGATCACTCTGCTCTCCGATCTGGGGGAGGCGGCTGTGGCCAGAACGCTCCGGTCCGCCGCGCGGCTGCCAGCCGAGACGCTGTCTCGGCTCACCTCGCACCAGCTCGCGGAGGCCGCCGTCGGGACGCTCAAGGCCGTCTCCATCGACATCGGTCTGCTGGAAGCGGCTTCGGCGCTGATCCTCTCCCGGGCCAATCACATCCCTGTACCGCTAACGCCCCTTCTGAAGGCTCATGGGAGCGAGGCGCTAAAGGCCATCGACCGGGCCGCCGCCACCTTTGAACTCCTGACCGGTGACGCGGGTGGGTCCGGCCAGCCCTCCACGCTGACATCATGATGATGGGCGGGCCCCAGGATCGGACGGCGCAAGTAGTACGTGATCGTACTACGCTCCCAATATGCGGCAGATCCCAGTCCGTAAGCTCAAGCAGCACACCGCGGACGTCTTGGCCCGGGTTGAGAGGGGCGAGCGGGTCGCGATCACGCGCAATGGCAGGCGGGTGGCCATCATCGAGCCCGCCGCGCCCGACCCTCGCAGCGCGTTGATCGAGTCGGGAGACCTGCGCCCGGGACTGGGTCCGCTCCCGTTGTTCTCGGACTCTGGCGTGGCGGCGCGGGATTCGGCTGGGCTGGAAGCGGTCTTGGAGGACAGGTACGGTACCGGCCGATGGTGAGGCGAGAGTGATTTCTCTCGACACCTCCGGGGCGATGAAGCTGGTCCGGCCGGAGGCACACGGTGGCACAGTCTCGCGCTGGTTCAGGAATAGGCCGGGAATCCCCGTCATCTCCTCCGTGCCAATTGAGGTGGAGCTGATGCATTCCATTGATATGGCGAAGCGCTCCGGCCAGAGCGGCACGTGCGGCCGAGGTGCTTCGGAGCATCGGCGTGGTCACCGTATCACCATCGGTGGTCGCCAGAGCCGCCGCGTACACCAATCCTGATCTGCGGTCTCAAGATGCCCTCCACCTGGCAACGCCGAGCTCGTTGTCTTTGCCACCCGCGTGCCACTGGAGGCCTTCGTCGCCTACGACGAGCGCCTCCTGCTGGCCGCGCTCCAGGCGGGTCTCCCGGCCATCGCTCCCGGAGTGAGCTGAGCACGCCACGACCGGAAAGTCTTGGAGCACCGTGGGCAGCAAGGGTCGGGATTGAAGAAGAGATGCCTGGCGAGGGCAGCGCTCTCCAGCCGATGCGCCCAGTGGCCCTGCACGGGTCGGCGGGCAACGTCCGCCCAGCCGGACCGATGCCAGCTTGGGGTGCCGGCCCGGGCCAGTTTGGTCTGCGCGACAGCCGCGCCCTTCCAAATGCGCCCGGCGCACCACCGTCGGCGCGGCGATCAGCCGAAGACGTCCCGCCGGGCGGCCCGACTGCCCAGTTGGCCCCCCATCCCGAAGACGAGGTAGAGACGAGCGTCCGGGTCAAGGAATCCCAGGTCGCGGCTCCCGGCGGTCACGGCCGCGAGCGCGGCGCTCAACCAGAGCGCAAGGGAGAAGCAGCGGGCGAAAGTTGTCAGGCCGGGTCAGGCGGGCCGGGCGTGCGCCCAGCTCGGACGGCGGCTCCGTCGAAGGGATTGACCACCTGCACGGTGCCGTAGAGGCGCCCGTGCTGAAAGTCCTCGGAGAGTAGTTCTGCAAGCCCGAAGCGCTCCGCGTAAGCCCACATGTGCGCGTCGAACCACGAGAGCCGGTACGCGGCAGCCCCTCGGAGGGCGACCCGCAGCAGCTCCTCGTCGGGGAAGAGCACATCGAACTGGCTCAGCAGCTCCTCCGCCTCTCGCCGGGCATCGTGAGGCTCCAGGAGTGACTCCCCGCCACCGATCGGTCGAGTGACCGCCGCCACGAACTCCACGATCGCCTGGTGAGGCAGGTAAATGGTCCCCTCGGCCGCCCCCGCCCGCAACAGCTCCGTGGCCACCAGCTGCTTCTCCGGGAAGCGCCCGTCGAAGCGGTAGACGAGCACGTTGGTGTCAACCAGCGAGGCCACGGTCGTAGAGCTCCTCGCGCCGCCACCCCCTGTCCGTGGCCAGCGTGCCTCCCTGCCTTGAGAGGTCACGGGCACGTTGGCGTTCGGTGGCGCGATCGAACAGCTCGACGCGGCGCGCCCGATCCTGCACGAGCCCGCCATTCCCCTGCGGCACGACTCGGATCGCCTCCCCGGCGGGGAGCCACTCGATCACCCCTCCGGGCTCGATCCCGTAGCGCTGCGCTATCGCCTTCGGGATTGTCACCTGCAGTTTGCTGGTCACCCTTGCCATATCCTTACCTTAGCAAGGATGTGCTTGCCAGGGTCTCGAACCGGTCCCACGGCGCCAACTGGTGATCGTCCGGGCAAAGGCGACATCCGACGGCGGCAACTTGTCGGATCCAAGCCCCAAGGCGTACTGATCGGCCAATGGGTTAGGCTGCCTGGGAAGCGCCGCCGGGCCTTTCCAGCCCGATGTTTCCAGGCCTCAACCCAAATCGTTGGCCAGAACCCTGTGATCGCCGCCACGGGATCCTCGCCCCGGGGTTGGATGGGCGCTCGATCGCTGGCGGCCGCCCCGAAACTCACGGGTAAGCCCCATTTGCCCTGAGAGCCCAACTCCGGCCCCTGGGCTCGGTCCAGAGGGCGCCCGATCCCGAGAAGACTGGGGAGAGGAAAAGGTCCCCAGCAGGGGCGGTGCGCCGACGGCAGCTCCGGGCGGGAAAGTGCCGGCCGGGGCCCACAAGGTTCAACGCAGGCTGGCGGCGCCGCGGCGCACCCGCACCGCGGCCGCGGAGCTTTGGTGGGCCAAGGGAGCTCACTTCCACTTGGCCATCCATGTGAACGGTGTGCGGTCACCAAATAACTGTCTGGTAGCCTCGCTCACGCGCTGAGCGTGGTCTCCGCCCGCAAACCGTGGGGGTGCGAACAACCGTCCGGCCCCCTTGCGGGATTGGCTACCCGACGATGTGCGGCCGCTGATTCCCACCCGATCGGCCCTCACGCGTTTCCGGGGCCGCCCCTACCCGGCTTCCACGGCCCCGCCTCTGGATCAGGCCGATGCTCTCGGCCGGGCCACCTGGGGCACCCGCCACACAGAACCGGGGCGGCTCTCCTCAGTCGCCGAAGATGCGGTTCACCTCTCCCAGGCCCCTGACCAGAGCATCCACCTCCTGGCGGCTGTTGTAGAGATAGAAGCTCGCCCTGGTGGTGGCGGCGACCCCCAGCTGCCGCATCAGCGGCTGGCAGCAGTGATGGCCGGCCCTGACCGCCACCCCCTCCCGGTCCAGGATGGTGCCGACGTCGTGCGGGTGGACGCCCTTGAGGTTGAACGACACCATGCCGGTCCGGTCCTCACCCCTGGGTCCGTACTGGATGAGCCCGGGCACCTCGGACAGCGCCTCCATGGCGTAGTCGGTGAGTTCCACCGCATGGCGGTGGATCGCTTCCATCCCCACCTCCTCCAGGTACGAGATCGCGGCCCGCAGCCCCGCGGTCCCCGCCATGTCCGGGGTCCCGGCCTCGAAGCGATGGGGGATCTCGTTCCAGGTCGTCCGCTCCAGGGTGACGACGGAGATCATCGAGCCCCCGGTCAGAAACGGCGGCATCTGCTCCAGCAGCTCGGGCCTGCCGTAGACGACCCCGGTCCCGGTCGGGCCCAGCATCTTGTGGCCCGAGAACGAGTAGAAGTCGGCGCCGAGCTCCGCGACGTCCACCGGCATGTGGGGCACGGCCTGAGCTCCGTCCACCACCACCACGATCCCCTCGCGGTGGGCCCGCTCCACCAGCTCACGGATCGGGTTCACCGTGCCCAGGACATTGCTGACGTGGGTGACCGCCAGCAGCCGGGTGGGAGGCTGCAGCAGCCGCTCCACCGACTGCTCCTCGAGCCGGCCCTCCTCGGTCAGCTCGATGAACTCCAGCCGGCAGCCGGTCTGGTCCCTCACCTGCTGCCAGGGGACCAGGTTGGAGTGGTGCTCCATCTTGGTCGCCACGATCCGGTCGCCGGGGCCGAACCGGGGCCTGGCGAACGCTTGGGCGACCAGGTTCAGCCCTTCGGTGGTGTTGCGCACGAAGACCACCCCTCTGGAGTCGGCATGGATGAATCGCGCCACATCCTCGCGGGCCCCCTCGAAGACCTCGGTCGCCCGCTCCCCGAGGGCGTGAACCCCGCGGTGCACGTTGGCGTTGGCGAACCGGTAGTAGTCGGAGATCGCCCGGATCACGGACTCCGGTTTCTGGGAGGTGGCGGCGCTGTCGAGGTAGACCAGGGGATGGCCGTTGACCACCTCCTGGAGGATCGGGAAGTCGCCGCGCAGCCGCTCCACCTCCAGCGGGGTGCTGGCCACCGGCGCGGCCGACCCGGTCTGAGTCACTCCTCCTCCAGGCTCACCCAGAGCTCACCGTCGCGCACCTCCACCGGATGCACCCTCACCGGCTCCACCGCCGGGAAGGAGACCGGATCGCCCGAGCGCAGGTCGAACTGGCTGCCGTGCAACGGGCACTCCACGGTGCAGAGATCCTCATGCAGCTCGCCCTCCGACAGCGAGGCCAGAGCGTGGCTGCAGGTGTCGTCCAGACAGTGATACTCCCCGCCCACGTTGAACAGGGCGATGGGCAGGTCGCCCACCTCCACCCGCGCGGCATGACCCTCCGGGATCGCCTCCGCGGGGCAGATCCTGATCCATTCCTCCATCAGCCCGGGCCGGCCGCCAGCGCACCGGAGTCGGCCAGCTCCGCCAGCGCTTCCTGGACCGCCGCGTCCGCCGACTCCCGGATCGGACCCTCGGGAAAGGAGTCGACCACGTCGGCGAAGAAACCCTCAACCACCAGGCGCCTCGCCTGCTCTCTGGGGATACCCCTCGATTCGCAGTAGAAGAGCTGGTTGTCGTCGATCCGGCCCGCGGTGGAGCCGTGGGTGCAGCGGACGTCGTTGGCCAGGATCTCCAGGGTGGGGTTGCTGTCCGCCTTGGCCTTGGGGCTCAGCAGCAGGTTGCGGTTCTGCACGTAGGCGTTGGTCTTCTGGGCGCCCTCTTCGACTCGGATCAGCCCCGCGAAGACCGAGCGGGAGCTCTCCGCCACCGCGACCCGGTAGAGGAGGTCGCTGATCGCGCCCCGGGCCACGTGGTCCTGCAGCGTCTGCACGTCGAAGTGCTGGTCGCGGCGGCCGATGCAGAGCCCGGTCGCCTTCGACTCCGAGCCCTCGCCCAGCATCTCGACATCGAAATAGCTCTTCTGCCAGCGCCCGCCGACCAGCACCCAGCGCAGGTCGTAGTGGGCATCGGCTCCCAGCTGGACCCTCACGGTCGACTGCACAACGCTGCGATCGCCGCAGCGTTGCTCGACCACATGGGTGAGGCGTGCTCCCTGCTCCAGCCGGACCTCCACGACCGGCGCGAGCAAGCTCTGGTCCTGGTCGGGGGAGCTCCACTGCTCCACCAGGGTGAGGCTCGCACCCTCCTCGAGCACTACCACCGCTCGTGGAAAGGAGGCCGCTCCGGAGTCGACGTGGTTGATCAGGCGCACCGGCTCCGCCGCCACCCCCCGGGGGATCCGGATGGCCGCCCCGCCCCGCATGAGCGCGGTGTTCAAAGAGACGAACTTGCGCAGCCCGGGGTTTGCGATCCGCCCCAGGACCGGCTCCCAGTAGGCGGGATCCCGCCGCAGCCCTTCGGCCAGCGCCATCGCCTCCGCCGAGCCCGGTCCAGCCCCGACGTTGCCGCCCTGGTCCGTCACCAGGGTCCGTCCCAGAGAGAGCGCCCGCGCCTCGTCGATCAGCCGACGCAGCTCCTCGGACAGCGAGGGGCTGGAGGCCGAAGGAACCGCGTAGGCCGAAGGATCCAGCTTGTCGATCTGCGGTGTGCGCCGCCAATCCTCATCCCTGGACGAGGAGGGCCAGGGCGCCTCGCGGTAGGCCGCCCCGGCCGCCTCCCGCAGGCTGCGCACGAACTCGGGGTCGCCACCCGGCAGCTCCGCCAGAGGGGTCGAGTCCTTGGTCAGGGGCCGAAGCCCCAAGAGATCGCTCACCGAGGTGCCCGAACCACAGTCGGCCGCCGACAGTGGCCTTCGCCCCTCATCCGACGCTGCCCTCCATCTGCAGGGCGATCAGCCGGTTGAGCTCCAGGGCGTACTCCATCGGGAGCTCCTTCACGAACGGCTCGATGAAGCCGTTCACGATCATGGCGGTCGCCTCCTGCTCGGTGATCCCGCGGGACTGCAGGTAGAACAGCTGCTCGTCACCCACCTTGCTGACCGTCGCCTCATGGCCGAGCTGGACGTCCTCAGCCTCCACGTCCATGTAGGGGTAGGTGTCGGATCTCGAGGTCTCGTCCAGCAGCAGGGCGTCGCAGCGGACGCTGGACTTGACTCCTGTGGCCTGGGGGTAGACCTTGAGGTGCCCGCGGTAGGAGGTCCGCCCGGTCCCCTTGCTCACCGACTTGCTCACGATGGTCGAGGTGGTGTTGGGGGCGACGTGGATGCACTTGCCACCGGCGTCCTGGTGCTGGCCGTCCCCGGCGAAGGCGACCGAGAGGATCTCCCCGTGGGCGCCCTCGCCCATCAGGTAGATGGAGGGGTACTTGGCGGTTATCTTGGAACCCAGGTTCCCATCGATCCACTCCACCACCGCGTGCTCCTTGGCGATGGCGCGCTTGGTGACCAGGTTGTAGACGTTGTTGGACCAGTTCTGGATGGTGGTGTAGCGCACGTGCGCCCCGGGCATGGCCAGGATCTCGACCACCGCCGAGTGCAGCGAGTCCTTGCTGTAGGTGGGGGCGGTGCAGCCCTCGATGTAGTGGACGAAGCTGCCCTCCTCGGCGATGATCAGGGTGCGCTCGAACTGGCCCATGCTCTCGGTGTTGATCCTGAAGTAGGCCTGCAGCGGGATCTCCACCCGGACTCCCTTGGGCACGTAGACGAAGGAGCCGCCCGACCACACCGCCGAGTTGAGGGCGGCGAACTTGTTGTCGTTGGGGGGGATGACGGTGCCGAAGTACTTGCGGAAGATCTCCGGGTGCTCGCGCAGGCCGGTGTCGCAGTCGGAGAACAGGACCCCCAGCTTCTCCAGGTCCTTGCGGATGGAGTGGTAGACCACCTCCGACTCGTACTGGGCCGACACCCCGCCCAGGAACTTGCGCTCCGCCTCGGGGATGCCGAGCCGGTCGAACGTCCGCTTGATCCCCTCCGGCACGTCCTCCCAGGTCCGGCCCTGCTCCTCGGCGGGACGCACGTAGTAGTAGATGTCGTCGAAGTCGATCCCCGACAGGTCCGGCCCCCAGGTCGGCAGCGGGCGGCGCTGGAAGTGCTCCAGCGCCTTGAGCCGGAACTCCAGCATCCAGCTGGGTTCCTGCTTGCGGCGGGAGATGTCGGCCACGACCTCGGCGCTGAGCCCCTTCTTCGCCCTGAAGACGAACTCGTCGCCATCGTTGAAGCCGTACTTGTAGTCCTTGGTCAGGTCCTTCGCGGCGACTGTCATATCGGCTTGCCTCTCAACCCCACCGAGGGGAAAATCCGACTCATCTACTAGGTATTCTAGACCGCGGCCGCGGCGGCCGCCTCGGCCTCGATCCCGGCCTGCTGCAGCATCGGGTCGTAGCCCGACTCCTCGATCTGCTTGACCAGCTCGGCGCCGCCGGAGGCGATGATCCGGCCCGCCGCCATCACGTGCACCCGGTCCGGGGTGATGTAGTCGAGGATGCGCTGGTAGTGGGTGATGATCAGGACCCCCATCCCGTCCTGGCGGACCCGGTTCACCCCCTCGGCTACGGTGCGCAGGGCGTCCACGTCCAAGCCGCTGTCGGTCTCGTCGAGGATCGCCATCTCCGGCTTGAGGACCGCCATCTGGACGATCTCCATGCGCTTCTTCTCGCCCCCGGAGAAGTTGTCGTTGATGTAGCGGGACATGAACGACTGATCCATCTTCAACGCCGCGACCTCCTCCCGGATCAGCTTGAGGAAGTCGCGCGCCGGCAGCTCCTTGCCCTGGCCCTTGAGGGCCGCGCGCAGGAAGTTGGTGGTGGTGACCCCGGGGATGGCGGTCGGGTACTGCAGGCTCAGGAACAGCCCCCGGCGGGAGCGCTCCTCGGGCAGCTGGCCGAGCACGCTCTCCCCGTTCCAGATGATGTCGCCCTGGGTCACCTGGTACTTGGGATGCCCCATCACGGCGTAGCCGAGGCTGGTCTTACCAGCTCCGTTCGGGCCCATGAGAGCATGGACCTGGCCCTTGGGCACCTCCAAATCCACCCCCCGCAGGATCTCCTTGCCGTCCACTGCGACCTTCAGGTCGCGGATCGAGAGCGTGGGCACGCTGGCCTCAGACATGAGCTTCCTCCTTGAGCGAGACGGCGAGCCCCTCGCCGGGGCACCACGGCTCCACGGCACCCGGGTCCAGCAGCAGGTCCCTAAGCGTGGTCCCGCCCAGCACCTGCTTGACCGCCTGTTGCAGCCGGCCCCAGAGCGGCCGGCTAAGACATTCCGGCTCGCGCTGGCAGGTGCCCGGGCGGTATCCCTCCGCCAGGCACTCCACCGGGGCGACCGGACCCTCCATCAGTTCGACTATCTCCAGCACCGTCACCCGCTCGGGGGGCCGGCTGAGGCGGTACCCGCCGTGCAGCCCCCTGGTGCCCTCGACCAGCCCGGCCTTGCGCAGGGGGGCGACCAGCTGCTCCAGGTACGCCAGCGGCAAAAGCTCGGTCCTGGCGATCTCAGCCAGGCTGAGGGGGGGACCGCCGTGGGCCTTGGCGAGCTCGGTCATCATTCGGAGCCCGTAATGGGCTCGAGAGGATATGCGCATCGCCACGGGAGCCTGCCCGCTAAATCCGACCGGCATGCCACCATTTTAGGCACAGCGCGGCCCGGTGGGGGGCTCCCCATCGGTGGACGAAGGCGGGACTGCCGTGGACCCCGGTCCGGGCGGGGCCCCCCGGCACCTCACCGGCCGCTCTCACACCGCCAGGGCGGCCCCCCGCAGCGCCGCCACCTCCCGGGCCACGATCTCGGCGGCCCGGTCCACCTCCTCGGTGGTCGTCTCCCGTCCCAGGGTCAGGCGGAGATGGCCCATGGCAACGGCGGGGTCGAATCCCATCGCCAGCAGGACGTGGGACGGGGCCAAAGAGCCGCTGGTGCAGGCGGATCCAGAGGAGGCGCAGATCCCCGCCCGGTCCAGCCGCAGCAGCAGGAGCTCGCCCTCGACATGGGGAAAGATGAGGGTGCAGAAGTTGGGCAGCCGATCCGGAGCGGCTGCCCCGGTGGGCTGGGCGTCTGGGATCCGGTCCCGGATCCCCTGCTCCAGCCTGGCCGCCAGGTCGGCGAGCCGGGCGGACTCGGCGGGGCGTTCGGCGTCGGCCAGCTCGGCCGCCAGCCCCAGCCCCACGATCCCGGGCACGTTCTCGGTGCCGGAGCGTCGGGTGCGCTCCTGGCCGCCCCCGGTCACCTGGGGCTGGAGCGCAGTTCCCTGACGCACGTAGAGCGCCCCGATCCCCTTGGGGCCGTACACCTTGTGGCCCGAGACCGTCAGCAGGTCCACCCCCAGCTCATCGACTTTGACGCTCAGCTTGCCCAGAGCCTGGGTCGCGTCGGTGTGGAAGAGCGCCGAGGAGTTGGCGCGGACCACCTCCACCAGCTCGCGGATGGGCTGGATCGTCCCCACCTCGTTGTTGGCCAGCATCACCGAGACCAGCACCGTGTTGTCCCGCAGCGCCTCCCGCAGTGTCTTTGGGTGGACCCGCCCGGCCGAGTCCACTTCCAGCTCGTTCACCTGGAACCCCTGCTCCGCGAGCGCCCGCGCGGTCTCCAGCACCGCCTCGTGCTCCACTGCGGAGACGATGACGTGGCCGCCGTCGCCTTGGGCTGCGGCCACCCCGCGCAGCGCCAGGTTGTCAGCCTCGCTGCCGCCTCCGGTGAACACCACCTCGCGCGCCCGGCACCCGAGGACCGCGGCCAGCTGGTCGCGAGCCTCGTCCACCAGAGCCCGGGCCGCGCGCCCGGCGGCGTGGACCGAGGAGGGATTGCCGAACGTCCAGTCCAGGGGAGCCGCCATCGCCTCCCGCACCTCGGGGCGCACCCTGGTGGTGGCCGCGTGATCCAGGTAGATCACCGGCTCAGGGGCCCTCGGTCAGGAGTCGCGCCCACGGTCCGGCTCCAGCAGCGCGGTCAGAGAACCGTGGTAGCCGAGCAGCGCCCGGTGGACCTCGAGGAGTTCATCGGTGGAGATCGGGGGAGCCGCCTCGGCCGACTGGTCGGCAAGGTCGGCCTCGTCCCCGCCCTGGACCTCCAGCGCCACCACGAAGGCCATGGTGCACTTCCGGCAGGTGACCTCGATCGTGTACTGGTGGCCACGGTGGGTGAGCTGGCGCATCCGGCAATCGGCCAAAGAGCGCCGACAGACCGGGCAGCGATAGTCGCCCGCATGTTGACGAAGCAGTGTGATTATGTCCATCTCGATACCTGGTTTCGAGTATAGATCCGGACCCGCGCCGGCCCCTGAAGCGACTTGCTCAGTCGAGCCGGCGCAGCACCTCGTCGGTGAACTCCTCGGTTGTGGCCATCCCGCCCAGGTCCGCGGTCCTGGTCCCGTCCCCGCACGCGGTCAGAGTCGCCTGGCGCACCAGCCGGCCGCAGCTTCCCAGCTCGGGGTCGGGGGCCTGCTCCAGCAAGGCCGCGACCGCCAGGATCATGGACATCGGGTTGGCGATGTGGCGCCCCTCCAGGGCGGGGGCGGTGCCGTGAGGCGCCTCCGCCATCACCACGCTCTGGCGCCCCCGGTCGTCGAAGCCGATCATCAGTGACTCGCTGCCCGCCAGGGTCCCGTAGAGCGCTAGGACCATGTCCGAGAGCAGGTCCCCGTCCCGGTTCAGGGTGGGGATGACCAGGGCATCATCCCGGGTCAGGACCAGAGCGAAGGTTGCGTCGATGAGCTGGGGCTCGTAACCCACCTCGGGATGGCGCCGTGCGGCCGCGTCCATCTCCTCCTTCAGCATCCCCTCGTAGATTGGGGAGACGGTGTACTTTGGCCCTCCGAAGACCCGGGCCCCGGTCCTGAGCGCATAGCTGAAGGCGTATTCGGCCACCCGACGGCAGCGCTCCCGGCTGATCTTGGTGGTTCTGAAGGCCTGCTCCTCTGCCCCCTCACCCTCCCGCCACTCGCGGGCCCCGTAGGCGTCGTCGACCGCCATCCGCACCACCGTGATGGGAGCGTGGACTCCGGCCAGCGGGGCGACCCCGGGGATGCGGCGGCCGGTGCGAACGATGACATCGCCGCCGACCTCGGCCCGCAGGATCGCGTTGGGGCTGCCCACATCGCTCGCCTGCTCCGGGGTGACGGTCGCGGCCTTGAGCCCCAGCCCGCTGGCTCGCATGAGCCGGGCCGCCTCGTGGACCACCGCGTTTTGGGACTCGCGACGAGCTCGAAGGCTGAGGTCACAGTGCTCCAGCCGGACCCGCCCTCGGATCCGGGGAGACTCCAGAATCCGCAGCGACTCGTGGAGCAGCTCCTCGCCGGTCTGGTCACCGTGCAACACGGTGATGGTGCAGGGGTCCACTACCAGGACGAGACCCGCCGGAACGATTCCGCGTACTCCAGCCCGTGCGCCCGGCCGGCCTCCGCCAAGCGGGCGGTCACCCGCTCGGCGGGGTCCTGGCGGTGCTGGCTGCGATGGCACCGCAGCGCCTCCAGCTTCTTGTCGAGGGTCGCGGTGACGTCCACGAAGTGGTCGGGGTCGGGGGTGCCGGTGACCAGCACCTCGCGCACCACGTGCGGCTCCAGCCCCTCCTCCAGCAGCTCGGGAAAGGCGTAGGGGTTGCGGGCGAACGGGTAGATCGCCTCGATGGCGGCCTGGCCCGCGGCCAGGTGGTCGGGGTGGTTGCCCCCGAGGTTGCCGTAGTGGCGGACGGCGTTCTGGCAGATGACCACGTCCGGGCGGGACCTGCGGATCTCCCGGGTGAGGTCGCGGCGGAGCGCGAGGTCGGCGACCAGGCCCCCGTCGGGGTGGCCCAGGAAGGTGACCTCGGTGACTCCCAGCACCGCCGCCGCGTCCCGCTGCTCCCGCTCCCTGATCCCCTTGAGCTCAGCGGCGGGAACTGCGGGATCAGCCGATCCCTGGGCCCCGTCGGTGCAGATCACGTAGTCGACCCGGATCCCGCGCTTAGTCCAGCCGGCCACAGTTCCGGCGCTGCCGAACTCGGCATCGTCGGGGTGAGCGACTATCACCAGGGCGCGCTCGAAGTTCTCCAGATCAAGGTCGCTCATGTCCTCAGTTCAGGATACGGGGTCGGCATCCGCGCAAGCCCCGGACCGCGCGCCGGGCGCCCTGCCGTAGAGCTCCGGAGGCAGGCACCCGCGCGCGGTCTGAGGAGGGGCCCGCCCGGGACCGCCGCTAGTTTCTTCACACCTCATGTGGTGGGCGGTCCGCCTGAGCTACACTACCCGTGGTGTCTGTGAGACAGAGCGGCCGGGACCGTGCGGTCTCCGCCACCGCGCGAGATGAGATCCTCACCCTGCGCGCGGCGGGAGTCCCACCGAAGGCGATCGCGCGTCGGCTGGGCCTCGCGCCCTCCCTGGTCGCGCAGACCCTCTACGAGGTGGCCGCTACCCGCCCCAAACCGGCCGCCAGCGACCCCAAGTGCTGGGTGAGCCCAGGGTGGAGCTGCTCCGTCCGGGCGCCCTCCCGCCGGGGCTGGAAGGACGCCGGCTTAGAGTCCGAGGATCCGATCGGCCGCAGCCTGGTGCAGGTGGCGGTCCTGACGCCCCACCACAACCGCCACAAGCGGTGGTTCGCCGGCTACCTGCTCGATGTGCACTGCCTGGGCGTCAAGGATGCCCTGCCGCCGAGAGTCCTCGACGAACATGAGGTGGAGTCCTTCCTGAGCCGGTTTTTCTTGGCGTTCGACTCCCCCCCGGTCCCCTGCCCCTTCGACCTCGCCCGGGAGCTGGTCTTCGGGGCCGAGCACTACGCCAGGAGCCTGGGCTTTCTGCCCCATCCAGACTTTCGCAGCGCCCGACGCCTGCTCGGGGAGCCGCCTTCTGAGTTCTCGATCACCTTCGGGTGGATGGGAAAGCCGTTCTACATGTCGGGCCCCTATGACGACCCGCAGGCGGTCCTGCGCACCCTGGATCGGACGGTCGGCGCGGGTAACTACCACTTCGCGGTCGAGTCATCCGGTCTGGGCGACTGGCTGGACGGCTGACCCGCACCCGACCGGCCGTCCGGCGCCACCTCGTAGACCGTGCCCTACCCCCAAGGGACACATGGCCGGCGCTCAGCGGAAAAGCCAGGGGAGCTTGAGGCGCAGCCCCCCCTCCTTGAGAGCGTCGATCACGTCGTCGGCCAGAACCCGGCCCAGCGGATGCCCGTTCTGGTCGGCGACCACCACGGACGAGGCCCTGGCCTCGGTGAGACGGTCCACGACCTCGTCCAGGAACGCCTCCGGCGGCACCGTCACCGGGGTCGTGTCGGAGAGCAGCTCCGCGACCCGGGTCTGGTCCTCGGCCGCCAGCAGATCGAAGAGCGGCAGGTCGGCCAGCAGCCGCCCCTGATCGTCCAGGACCACCACCGAGTCGATGTCGGCGCCGTGCTCGCGGAGCTCGCGCAGCCGCTCGCGCACCGCCTCGACGGTGTCGTCGGGATGGACCTTGGCCAGGGTGGTGGTCATGAAGCCCCCAGCCATGGTCTCCGGATATCCCAAGAGGTCGGTCAGCTGGCGCGCGACCTCGGTTGGGAGGTGGGCCAGGATCGCGTCCGCCTCCTGGCGCTCCATGTCCCGCAGCACATCGACCGCCTCGTCCGGCTCCATCGCTGCCACCAGCTGCGCCGCCCGCTCGGGAGGTGCCTCCCGCAGGATGTCCTCGATCCGCTCCGGCTCCATCTCCTCCAGCGCGTCGGCAACCGCGCCCGGGTCGAGCGCGGTCGTCAGCTCGTCGCGGGCGGGCTGGTCCAGCTCCTCGAGCAGGTCCGCCAGCTCCCCGGGATGCAGCCGCCGGAGGCCCTCGTGGGGGACCGAGAGCCGGAGCTCCGAACCGGGGTCTCCGAAGGGGTGGACCGCCGACCAGTCGACCAGGCGCTCCGAATCCGGCCGCCAGGTGGAGACGATCCGGGCCAAAAGCGAGCGGGGCGAGCCCGCGACCCCCACCAGCCGCAGCCGGCCCAGGACCGGGGCCAGGTAGAGGTCCTCGGCGCGCAGCACCTTGGCTCCGTCGACGTCGACCAGCTGGCGGCCCAGCACGTCCTGGACCAGCCGCAGCTCCCCCTCGCGGCGGACGAACCCGGGGTCGGCCTGGCCCACCGGGCGCACCACGATCGCCTGGGCGTCGATCCGCACGACGGTGGAGATGGGGTGGAAGACCTGCTCGTCGCCACGCTGCAGCACCAGCCCGGTGACCGGGGGGTAGGCGTCACTGCCGTTCCAGCTCACCACCACGTCCACCAGCCGACCGGCCCCGCGGCCGGCCTCGTCGACGGGGGAGAGCTGACGGAGCCGGGACAGGGGGAGCAGGGAGGCCTGGACCGCTCTGGTGGTGAGCAGGCGGCGGCGCCGCCTTGATGGCGTCGGCGGCCGCGACGGCAGGGTGGGCATGGAGCTGAACGACTAGGGCCGCGCGGGGAGGCGGTGGACGCCGACGCAGGAGATCACGCTGGTAGCATATAGGCGCGCCCCGGCGCAGTTTCCGATACCCGCCTTAACCCTGCCTTCACGGCCGGGCTGGTATCGATTGGCCGAGCATGGAGGTGAGCATGGACGGTTCAAGTAAACCGCCAAGTCGTCATCTTCACGCGCCCGCCGTGTGCGCTTAGGCCGATAACCTCCGACAGCCTCCCGGCGGGTACTCGCGCCCACCCGCAGTCGAACCCAAGCCAGGAGGTCGCCGATGCCAGAGGAGCTGCGCCGGCCCGCACCGGAGCGGTCGGCGGTGCTGGATCCCGCCCACGAGGGCGAGATTCGTGGCGCCCTGGGCCGGATCCCGCCGGCCGATCGGGGTCGGCCTTGGTCGCGGCGGCTGCTGACCCTGGCGGCGATCATGGGGCCCGGCCTCATCGTCATGATCGGGGACAACGACGCCGGCGGGGTCTCGACCTACGCCCAGGCGGGCCAGAACTACGGGACCAGCCTGCTCTGGGTTTTGGTGCTCTGCATCCCCACCCTGATCGTGGCCCAGGAGATGGTGGTGCGGCTGGGGGCGGTGACCGGGGTGGGTCACGCCCGCCTGATCAAGGAGCGCTTCGGCCGCTTCTGGGCCGCCTTCTCGGTGGGGGACCTCTTCCTCCTCAACTTCCTCACCCTGGTCACCGAGTTCATCGGGGTCAACCTGGGCCTGCGCTACTTCGGGATCACCCCGCTCGCGTCGGTCCCGATCGTGGCGATCGCGCTCTTGGCGATGGTCGCGACCGGCAACTTCCAGCGCTGGGAGCGCTTCATGTTCGTCTTCATCGTCACCAGCCTTCTGATGTTCCCGCTGGCGCTGCTCTCACACCCCAAGCCGGTGCCGGTGCTGCAGGGACTGGTGATCCCCTCGGTGCAGGGCGGCTTCCGCTCCACCTCGGTCCTCTTCATCATCGCGGTGGTGGGCACGACCATCGCCCCCTGGCAGCTCTTCTTCCAGCAGTCCAACGTGATCGACAAGCGGATCACCACCCGGTGGCTCCGATACGAGCTCGCCGACACCTCGATCGGGGCGGTGGTCACCACCGCGGGCGCGGGCGCCCTGATGCTGGCGACCGCCTTCGCCTTCAATCACACCGGGCTCGCCGGCCAGTTCGGCTCCGGGCTGACGGTCGCGGAGGGGCTGAGCCGCCGGGTGGGGCCCGCCTCCGGCGCCATCTTCGCGGTGGTGCTGGTCAACGCCTCAGTGATCGGCGCCTCCGCAGTCACCCTCGCCACCTCCTATGCGCTGGGCGACAGCTTCGGGCTTAAGCACTCGCTGCACCGCAAGGTGAGCGACGCCAAGGGCTTCTACCTCTCCTTCGCCGCCCTGATCGCGGTGGCAGCCGGGGTCGTGCTCATCCCCGGCGCCCCCCTGGGACTGATGACCACCGGGGTCCAGGTGCTGGCGGGGGTCCTGCTGCCCTCGGCGATCGTCTTTCTGCTGCTGCTCTGCAACGACGCCGAGGTGCTCGGCCCCTGGGTCAACACCCGCGCCCAGAACGTGGTCGCCACCATCATCGTGTCGGTCCTGGTGCTCCTCTCGTTGATCCTCACCGTCACCACCGTGTTCCCCGAGATCCCCCTCGGCCCCTTCACCCTGGGCGCGGTGGTGCTGGGGACCCTGGGGCTGGTCGCGATGGCGGTCTCCAGCCGCAGGAGGCGGGGCCGGGATCTGGAGCGCGAGCTGGCGGTCACCGGCGACCGCCGGGCCTGGCGGATGCCGCCCCTTGATCAGCTCCGCCCCCCGCAGTGGTCGCGCGGCCAGCGCGTGGGCATGCTCGTGCTGCGGGGATACCTGGTGCTGGCGGTGGTGCTGCTGGCGGTCAAGATCGGCCAGCTCGCGACCGCCCACTGACACCGGCACACGACCCGGCCGGGGCCGCAGGCCGCCATCGGGCCTCCGAAATGGGGGAGCCCTCGCTTGTGAGGACCGACCGCGGCCTTGCAGACTGGCGGGGCAGCGGTGGGGCCGGCAGCGTTGACCCCACCACACCCATCGGAGTCAGCCAGGAGTTGTAGGAGTGACCGAGTACAAGATCGAGGACGGCGCGCTGAAACTGGAGGTGGAGGGGGCCGATCGGCTCTGGGCTCTGCGCAGCCACCTGACGATCCCTCTGGCGGACATCACCGGCGTCAGCGGCGACCAGCAGGCGGTGGAGGCCATGCGAGGGGGGATCAAGCTGGCGGGTTCACGGATCCCGGGCGTCCTTCAGGCCGGGTTCTTCCACGACGCCGAGGGGACGGTCTTCTGGGACGTGCACCGACCCGGTCACGCGGTGGTCATCTCCCTCCAGCACGAGCACTACCGGGCGCTGGTGGTGGACGTTGAAAACCCGGATCAGGCGGTGGCGGAGATCCGCCAGGCGATCGCCTCCTGATCGTCCCGAGCGGGCTGCACCCGGGGCCGCCGGCGGCCCCCCGGGTGCAGGACTCGGGATTCCCGGCTGTCGTTCAGCCGGGCTCAGTGCTGGCCGGGGGTGCTGCTGGGACGGCCCTTCCCCCGGGGAGTGGGCAGCCCACTCGGCTTGCCGTCGAAGGCTGGCGGGGTGGGCAGACCGCTGGGCCGGCCCGGGCTGCTGGGTCGGCCGGAGGGGAGTCCGCTCGGACGTCCACTCGGGCTCGCGTGGGCGTGCAGCTTGCGCTCCATCTGGCCGTGGGTCTTGGCGAACGCACTCACGCACTGACCGACGTTGGCCTTGGCGGCGGGGCTGACGGAGGTGCTCGCAGAGGGAGTTGCCGACGGTCCGTACTCGGCCTTGCAGACCTTCACCTGCCCCACCACCAGCTGCCCCCAGTTCATGGGGTCGACGCTGTGAGAGGCCACCGTGGCTGCGGCCCCACCACCCACCGCAATCGCGGCCAGGGCAAGGCCGGCGGCACCCTTGGCGGAGAGCCCGGCCAAAAAGCTCGGGACAAAGGGCATATGCATACCTCCTCTAAAGGATGCAGCGTGATACCTGGCCATCCCGGGGGCCGCGGAACTCCCCGGATGGGTGGCCACCTCGCGCTGGAGCTGCTGCTCCAGGAGCCGGTCGAGGTCGGGGGTGTTGCTGCTTTCCATGACTTACCTGTCAGAGGGGACGCACGCATCGGCCGATCTGTTCATTTCCATCTTCCCGGGTCGGTCCGCCAGCAGCTCCCGGAGACGCCGCTTGCCGGCCACCAGCCGCGAGGCGACCGTGCCCTCGGGGATCCCCAGGGTGGCCGCGATCTCCCGGTTGCTGTAACCGTGGAGGTGCCGAAGGACGATGACCGCCGCCTGTTTCACCGGGAGCTGGCGCAACCCTGCCACCATGTCCAGCTCCTCGACCGGAGACGAGTCCAGGTGGTCGGGGGGACGACCCAGTCGTCGCACCAGCTCGCCCGCCTCCCGGATCCGCTCCCGGCGCCGCCATGAGGTCACGGTGTTGATCGCGATCCGGTACAGCCAGGCCTCCGCGGGCGCGTCCTGCTTCCAGCGCTTCCAGGCGCGGAAGGCGTGCAGGAACGCCTCCTGGGTGCAGTCCTCGGCCGCGGCCGGGTCGCGCAGCAGCACCACCGCGGTGGCGTAGATGCGCTGGTAGCTGCTCTGGTAGAGCCGGTCGAAGTCCTCCTTCGACCCAGGCCGGTAGGTGGGCTGATCCATCGGCGTCAGTTTGCCCCTCCCCACAGGAGGCCGACTCGTTTCGCGGAGGAATTGTGACAAATGAGGAGCTGCGCGGTGACTCCGGGCGGGCGCTGGAGCAGCCCCGGTTGGCCGCTTGTGAGGGGGCCGCGCCCCTGCGACGATATGCTCCAGAGACGTTTGGGGCAAGTTCAAGGGAGGTGAGTTGTGCTCGAGGACTTCATCTGGTTCAAGCAGGCGGCGTATCGCTGGCAGGGGGACGGGCTCACCGTCTACATCGACCCCTGGGAGGTGACCACCGAGGACCCGGCCGACCTCATCGTCATCACCCACGCCCACTTCGACCACTACTCCAAGCCCGACCTGGAGCGGCTGACCACCGCCAAGACCGTGGTGGTCGCCCCCAAGGACATCGCCGCCGAGCTCACCGGCAACGTGATCGCGGTCGCGCCTGGCGAGTCGCTTGAGGCCGCGGGGGTGCACCTGGAGACCGTGCCCGCCTACAACGTGGTCGAGGAGCGGCTGGAGGCGCACCCCAAGGCCAACGGCTGGGTCGGCTACCTGCTCCGGCTCAATGGCCACACCTACTACCACGCCGGGGACACCGATCATCTGCCGGAGCTGGAGGCGATCCGGACCGAGGTCGCCTTCCTCCCGATCGGCGGCACCTACACCATGGACCACAAGGAGGCTGCCGAGCTGGCCCGGGCGATGAAACCCGGCCTGGCGGTCCCCATGCACTACGGATTCGTGGTGGGAAGCGCCAACGACGCCGCTCAGTTCGCCGCGGAGGCGGCGCCGGTCGTGGTGCGCACCCTCAACCCGGTGCACCCGTTCGAACTTTGACCGGACCGGACGACCCAGGCCAGCGCCGCGCCGGCCCCCCTCCTCTGGAGCTGCCCCAGAGAGGCGGGGCGGCGGAGCGGGTGACCCCGGTGCTGAGCATGGCCCTGGTCGCGCATGACAACAAGAAGCGCGACCTCATCGAGTGGGCGAGGTTCAACCGGGGCAGCCTGGCGCCGCACCGCCTCTACGCCACCGGGACCACGGGGTCCCTCCTGGAGCGCGAGCTGGGGCTCCAGGTCAGCCGGCTCCTGAGCGGCCCGCTGGGCGGAGACCAGCAGATGGGCGCCCTGATCGCGGACGGCACCATCGACCTGCTGATCTTCTTCTGGGACCCGCTGGAGGCCCAGCCCCACGACCCCGATGTGCGCGCCCTTTTGCGGATGACGGCGGTGTGGAACATCCCCGTCGCCACCAACCGCGCGACCGCCGACTTCCTCATCTCCTCGCCGCTGATGCGCTCCGGCTATCAGCGGCTGGTGCCCGACTACTCGGACCACGAGTCCCGGATGGCCAAGAGAGAGTGAGCCCGGCAGGGGACCCCCCACGCTTCACCCGGTGACACGATTGCTGGCCGGACCGGTGGTGGCGCTCGCGGGCCATCGCCCCCGGTTCAGCCGCGGCGGCTCAGCGCCGCTGCGAATCCAGCAGCCCCCGCACCGAGAAGTGCGAGATCGCGCGGGCGGCGGCCCTCACCCCCTCCTCCAGCCCCAGCAGCAGCGCCTCCTCACTGGATGACCGCAGCTGGGCGAGCCGTCCCAGCAGCCCTCCGGCCAGAGCGTCCCCGGCCCCGGTCGGATCGACCACCTCCTCGACCTCCACCGCCGGCACCAGGCGGTTCCCCTGTCGGGTGACCAGGGTCGCCCCGGCCGCGCCCTCCTTGACCACGACCGCCCGGAGCCGGCCGGTCTCCAGAAGTGAGCTGGCGCGCTTGAGGCCGGCGCCGCTGCCCAGCAACGCCTCCAGCTCGGCGCGGTTGGCGAAGAAGAGGTCGGCCGCTTCGATGAGCTCCAGCAGCAGCTCCCGATCGGAGGAGATGAAGTCGGTCATGGTGTCGATCGCCACCAGATCGGCCCCCGAGCACTGGCCCATGACCGCCAGCTGGACCGGGGGGGGCATCGAGCCCAGGAAGAGGATCTCACTGCGGCGGCAGATCTCCGGCACCCGCGGCGACCACTCCTCGTAGACCCCCAGCCGCTGCACCTGGGACTCCAGCTGGCCATCGCGGTCGCGGGTCGCCGTCCACTGGTAACTGGGGCCGGCCATGCGCTCGATCCCGCTCTGGTCGATCCCCGCCTGCTCCAGCACCTGGAGCAGCGGCGCACCGTCCTGGCCCACGGCGGCTACCGGCCGCACCGGGCAGAGCTCCCGGGCCGCGAGTGAGAAGTAGAGCGCGGACCCTCCGGGCACCTGGGCCGCTCGGCCATCGGGAGTGGTCAGATCATCGAACCCGATCGTGCCGGCGGCGGCGATGGACCAGGCGGGCGTCTGGTCAGCGTTCAGGGAAGAGCGGGATGACGGGGGCGGCGCCCCGGGTGCGCTGTTGATTGATCTCCTCCAGCAGTTTCGCCTGCAGGCGGAACAGGATCTCCCCCAGGTGGCTGGCGCGCCGGTCGGTCCCCAGCTGCCGGCGCAGCCCGGGATCGACCTCGGCCGTCAGCGCGGCCGCCTGCTGCCAGAGGTCGGCGGAGACCAGCCGCACCGACTGGAGCCGGCAGTGCTCAACCCTGCCGATGAGCTCGTCGGAGCGCTGCAGGCGCTGGCGCAGCGGCCGCCGGTGGCCGGCCCGGAACAGGTCC
>JAJYWT010000086.1 GCA_021791345.1 bacterium | reverse complement strand
ATCTCAGTCCCTCCGCGCTCCCGAGAGGTCCTCAAGCCCGGGAAGAGCCAGCTCCTGTGGCCCCAGGCGGCCGCGCCGCACCAGGGTGGGGGCCTCCCGGGTCAGGTCGAGTATAGAGGAGGGCTCCAAGCCGGGCGGAACCCCCGCCGGCGCGCCCAGCGCCCCGGCCAGCCCGGGGATCTCCGAGATCGCGGCGGCCGCATCCGATACCGGAGGTCGGCCGTGGCGGTTGGCGCTGGTGGTGGCCAGGGGGCCGGCGGCCGCCAGCAGCTCGAGCGCCAGCTGGTGCCTCGGGATCCGCACTCCGACCGTCCCCTCCCCACCCAGGGCGACGCCGGGAGGCCGGGAGGGGAGGATCAGGGTGAGGGGGCCCGGCCAGAAGCGGCCGGCCAGCTCCCGGGCCGTGGCGCCCAGCTCGCAGAAGGTATCCAGCTCCTCTAGGCCGGCAGCCATCAGAATCAGCGGCTGCCGCGGGGACCGCCCCTTGAGCTCGGAGATCCGCCGGACCGCGGCCGGGAGGTCTGCCCGGGCCGCCAGCCCGAACACCGTATCGGTGGGGAAGGCGACCACGCCGCCGTCCCGAAGTGCCCGGGCCGCGGCCAGGACGCCGTCGGCCCGGGCGGGCCAGAGGGGAACATTGCTCAAGGTAGCCTCACCTCCAGGACCCGCTCCCTGCCCGCGAGGTCCAGGTGCCGGGCCGTGGCAACTGCGCCAAACACCTCCCGTGCCAGGGTTTCCAGAGCAGCCAGTCGCCGCGGATCGCCCTCTAGGAGGATCAGTGCCCCGGGCGCGGCGATGCCGGGCAGCTGGGGCAGGAGCTCTCGATAGGGGCCGAGCCCATCCGGACCACCGTCCAGCGCCAGCCGGGGCTCGAAGTCCCTGACAGTTCGCTCGAGCCCATCCCACTCCGAGGTGGTGACGTAGGGGGGGTTGGAGACCACGAGCTGGTAGGGGCCGCCCCCCTCCAGTGGCTCCGCCCAACTGCCCACCAGGACCCTGACCCGCTCGTCCAGGCCGTGGCGGGTCACATTCCGCCTGGCCACCGCTGCGGCTCCCGGATCCAGCTCCACCAGATCGCAGCGTAGCTGGGGCAGGTTGGCCGCGAGGGCAATCCCGAGGCAGCCGCTGCCGGTTCCCATGTCCGCCGCCAGCTCAGCCCCCGCCTGGAGGCGGACGGCCAGCTCCACCAGAAGCTCGCTCTCCGGACGCGGGATCAGGACTCGGTCGTCCACGGCGAAGTCCAGGCCGAAGAACTCGCGGCGCCCCAGCAGCTGGGCCAGAGGACGCCCCTGGGCCCGGGCGGCCAGCAGGGGCCGGATCCTCGCCAGCTCTTCATCCGACAGCGGGCGCTCGAACTGGACGTAGAGGCCGATCCTGTCCACCTGGAGCGCGTGGGCCAGGATCAGCTCCGAGTCGAGCCTGGGTGTCTCCGAACCGCTGGCTGCCAGGTGGCGCGTGGACCGGCGCAGAACTTCCAGTAGGGCCAGCGGCACCCTGGCTCCGACGGGAGGCTCGGGAAGCGACACCGGCTGGCGCCGGCTCAACGTGCCGTCACACAGTTGTCACAGAATTGGATGGGTAGGCTCTTCCAGCCATGCGTTAGCCTCGACTCGACGTGCTGCATGTATCCCATAAGGCTAGGGTGTCCCGCGGGCGGAGCCGCGGCCAGGCGATGGTGGAGTTCGCCCTGGTGCTGCCGATCGCGGTTGTCATCCTGGCCCTGGTCGCCACCGGTGGCCAGATGCTGATGGCGGCCATCGACCTCACCCAGGCCGCCCGGGCCGGCGCTCAGGCGGTGCAGGGTGACCTCCAGCAGGGGGACCCAGCCAGCCAGCAGCTGGCAGACGCGCGCAGTGCGGTGGAGGGGGAGCTCGGAGTCACCTCCCTCAACTGCGGCGGGAAGGGCGCCTCCGGCCAGTGCGTCACCGTGACCACCCCAGCCACATCCGGCCCGGGGCAGACCCTAGCCACCGTGACGGTCTGGCGGTCGGTGGACAGCTTCCTCCCGGTGTTCGGATCGACCTGGACGATCTCTGCCCAGGCCACCACCGACGGGTGAATGCCATGTATCGCTCACTGGGAACCAGGGCTCCGCATCGGTCCCAGGCCGGACAGGTGATGATCCTCTTCGCCATCAGCCTGCTGGTTCTGGTGATGATCGTGGGGGTGGCCATCGACGGCGGCTTCGGCCTGCTCCAGTACCGCCAGGCTCAGAACGCGGCGGACTTCGCCTCGGAGGCGGCTGCCCAGGCGCTGTACCCCCAGTGCACCGACACCGGCACCATGCCCACAGGCTCGGACATCGTGGCCGACATCAACGCGGTGGTGCAGCCCAACTCGCCATCCACGGCCGTCACCTTCCCCAACTACGGCTGGTCTGGGTACTACCTCAACGCCAACAATCAGCCGCTCACCGTGTCGGGAAGAGACGTGCCGATCTACGACCCCACCAGCGGTGCCCCCACAACCCCGCCGATTGGCGCCTGCGGTGTGCATCTCAACGTGGCCCCCCAGTGGCCGCCCTTCGTGGCCCAGATCATGGGGGTCACGAGCCTCAAGACCGCGGCGGGCGCCTCCGCCCTCAACCCCGGGACCGGCAACGGCCCCACCACCAGCATCGCCTCGCTCGGCGAGCACGGGGCGCACACCATCCTCATGGCCGGAAAGGGGGTGTTCGAGGTGCAGGGGACCATCTACAACAACTCGGACGGCTGCCTGGCGAATGGATCCCCGCTCAAGTGCTCGGTCTGGAACCCAGGCGACATCATCGACGGCAAACAGGGGGGGGTGATGTACGACTGGGGGCAGCTGGAGTACTCGGCCGCCGCCGTTAGCAACCCGTGGGACGGCTGCTTCAGCGGGAGCAGCGAGTCGGCCGCCGCTGGAAAGAACTCGGGCAATGTCCCCTCCAGCTGGCCGGTGGCCAACCCTGCTGCCAATCCCCCGTCCTACGACATCCATTGTCAGCCGCCCAACAACATCTCACCCCTCGACGTCAGCACGGACATCTGGGTCGACGGCTGGGTCAGCAGCGGCCAGAAGCAGATCACCAACCAGCTGCCCGCCAGTCCCCAGGATCCGGTCCCCGGCAACGCCGGATGCGGTGACCCCGCCCTTGACGGGACGACCTCCACGTCCGGCGGGGTCACCACCTACTACCCGGGCGTGTACCCCAATCCGGTGGTGATCACCGGAAACGCCGTATTCGACAACTGCAGCCAGGAGCTCGGCACCAACGCCGTGCCGCCGCAACCGGGCATCTTCTACTTTGACCAGGGGGTGGCCATCGAGCCCGGGGCCGGCGACACCGTGAGCGGGACCGGCATCCTCCTGGTGGCCGCGGCGCCGATCCCCGACTCCGCCCTCGCGCACAACGTGGGAGACGGTGAGCCCTACATCGGCTACGGGAGCAAGAACTGCACCATCAACTCCCAGGGGGACGAGGTCTGCAACAATGCAGCAGGTCAATACTACGGCTGCAGCTCCTCGCACACCGCCAGCTCCTGGGCGGGCACCAACTGCAACGCCGACGACAACGCCGCCTGTGGGACGGACTGCTTCCACCCCAACCCGGTGTCCGCAGGCCAGGTCTCCTGCACTCAGTACCCGGTCTCCTGCGCGGGCCAGGGGCTGAACGACTCCATCTACATCGGGGGCCAGGGAACTGTCAATCTGAGCAAGCCACTGGACGGCCCCTACAACCAGTTCCTGCTCTGGCAGATCTCGAGCACCATGGCCAACATCGGCCTGGACAACCGCCTCGGCGACTCCAGCCAGATCACCCTCAACGGCGTCCTAGTTGACGACTCCAACCCGTCTGGCCAGAACCTGAGCAATGAGCAGTACTGGGGCGGAGAGGCCGGCGTTCCCTTCATACCTGGCGGGATGCTGCTGGCCGGGTACGGGATCGCCGGCGGCTCGGCGGGCACCAACTTCACCTGTGGTCCCGGCCAGCCCGGGTCCGGCACGCCGAGCGGATGCAACGTCACGATCAACGGACTGGCCATGGTTGACATGTTCCAGACCGAGGGCTACACCCAGCTGGCGATCGACGGGACCGGGGCTCCTCTGCCCGGCCTCGGCTCCAGCGCCATCCTCACGGGCTGAGCGGTGGGCGAGCCTCGGGAGCACGGGCAGAGCGCGGTGGAGTTCGCTCTGGTGGCGCCGATCTTCTTTGCCCTGCTCTTTGGGGTGATCGCCGCCGGCTGGCTTTTCTTCCAATCCTCGGCGGTCAACGACGCGGCCCAGGGGGGCGCCCGGGAGGCGATCGTGGTCACCTTCAGCGGCCAGCGCCTCTACCTGAGCGGGGGCTGCGCCAGCGGCACGCCAGTCTCGGTGCAGCAGGCCGCCCAGCACGCCGCCAACATCCTGCCGGTGAACCCTAATCCGCTCTGTCGCACCAGCAACGACTCATTCTGCCCTAGTGGAAACACGCTGCTGACGCAGGTCCCCACGGGCCAGGATGCCCAGGTTGAGCTCTGCGTCCGAGGGGGGGTGGTCAGCCCCAGTGCCTACGCCGTCAAGGTAACGTACGTCGCCCACCCGCTCGAGCCGCTTCTGGGAACTTCGGTTACTCTCACCTCCACGAGCACGTTGGCCGCGGGGGCCTCGTGAGGCGGCCGCTGAGGGGAGTTGGGCCGTCCGCGGGGTAGCCCCGGCCGCAGTCCGGCTCAGCCAGCCCCGGCAGGCAACCTGCCTGCCACTCGGTGGAGTTTCTCCGAAGCCTCACTCGCCACCGACTCCACTTCGGAACCGGAGCCCTTCATCAGGGCACGGGGCTCCATGAAGAGGACCCTGGTAGAGCCGACCCTCTCCTCCTCCAGCACCACGTTGCAGGGGAGGAGGACCCCCACCAGTGGGTCCGCCGTGAGCGCCCGGTGGGCGAGAGCGGGGTTGCAGGCGCCCAGGATGCGGTAGGGCCGGAACTCCAGGTCCAGCTTCTGCCGTAGGGTGGCGCGCACGTCGATCTCGGTGAGGACCCCGAATCCCTCGGCC
>JAJYWT010000242.1 GCA_021791345.1 bacterium | reverse complement strand
CTTGCCATCCCGGAACCAACGGCATGCGGTCACCGGGTGAATCCCCTGCCCCCTCGCCCACTCCTTCAAGTTCATCTCCGCTCACTATAGCTCAGCGTACGAGCAACTGTTCGCAACCCCCGCGCCGGAGGTGGGGGCGGAGAGGCCCAGCAGCAGCCGAACGGCGGTGGTCTTGCCTGCACCGTTCGGGCCCAGGAAACCAAACACCTCACCGCGGGGCACCGTCATGCTCAGCCCCGCTAGCGCGAACTTGCGGCCGTAGCGCTTGCTCAACTCGCGCACAGCGATGGCCAACTCGGACGCGGTGGCGGCTGGCCCGGCTGCCGCTGGATCCAACACCGGAGAAACCTTACCCGGTGCCAGCCGGGCCGTGGTGCCTCAACTCGAACTGCGATCCAGCTCCTGGACCAGAGCCGCCACCCGCTCGGCGATGTCGTCACGGATCCGCCTCACCTCGCCGATGGGCCGGTCCTTGGGGTCGGGGAGCGCCCAGTCGATGTAGCGCTTGCCGGGAATGTACGGGCATTTGTCGCCGCATCCCATGGTCACCACCACGTCCGCCCAGCCGGCCAGTTCCTCAGTGAGCGGGGCCGGACGGCGGGCGCTCAGATCCTGCCCGATCTCGGCCATCGCCGCCAGGACGTTGGGGTGGATCACCTCGGCCGGGGTGGTGCCCGCGCATGCGGCCAGGTGACGGCCCTGGGCCTCCACCTCGAAGAGGGCGCGACTCATCTGGGAACGCCCGGCGTTGTGGAGGCAGACGAATAGGACGTTGGTCATGGCCGGATCCATCCTGTCACTCGAGTCTCCACGCCTCCTCACTGCGCTGGCTCTCGCGGCTCCCAAGCCCGGCTCCGAGGCCGTACGCAACAAGACTAATCGTTTGCCGACGATTGCCGATCGTCTGCGTCTGCGGACGGAGGCGCGAGCACCGGTGCCAGGCACGGCCGGGGCGAATCCGGCGCGAGCCAGCCGGGCATCCCCTGTAACGGAGAGGGCAAAGGACGTAGGATCAGCCGATGAGCAAGTCCATGGCCCAGTCCGAGGTCGAGTCGGCCCGGGCGACGCTCTGGTCCCTGCCCTCGCGGCTGCGGCGGCGATATCGCGAGACGGCGGCGGAGCGTCCTGACGAGGAGATCAACCTGCGGGTCCTCACCTCGTTCCTGGGGACCTTTGCCACCGTGCGGATCATCACCCATGGGATCAAGGGCAACTGGCTGCCCTTGAAGAACATCGAGTTGGGCGGCCGGCAGGGGACCCACCCGCTGCACATCCACCACCTGGTCTGGGGGATCCTCACTCTGACCTGCTGCGGTTATTTGGGGCTGCTGCGCTCGGAGCATCACTGGCGGCGGCGCCTGGCTCCCTTCTACGGCGCCGGAGCCGCCCTGACCTTCGATGAGTTCGCTCTCTGGCTTCGGCTTGAGGACGACTACTGGAGCACCCAGGGGCGAGCCAGCGTGGATGCGGTGGTTCTGCTCGGTTCCGTCTTCGGGACCGCGGTCGCCGCTCCATCGTTTTGGCAACGGATCTTCGACGAGGTGGTCAAGACCGCTGGTCCCGCCCGACTAACCGGCAAGATCCGGAAGTCGACCACTCAGCGCGCATGATCGCGCTGACCAGTCCCCCACAGAGGTAGCAGCGGTGCCAGACGAGTTCCTCACCATCGAACAGGTCGCCCAACAGCTGGCCCTCCCCCCGGAGATGATCCGCCGCAGGATCGAGTCGGGGGATATCCCAGTCCACTGGGTGGAGGCCGACGGAAAGCTGGAGATGCGCGTAGCTCGGGAGGATATCTCCCCCGGAGCGGAGACCGATGTTGGCTACGGCGGCGCCCCGCTGTTCGCAGCTCCAGGTTCCGCCACGGAATCGGAAGTCCCAGCCTCGACTCCCCCCGATGCCCCGGGGACCGACTGGCCCAGCGCCTCCGAGGCGCAGTACCCGCAAGGACTGTGGACGCCCGTAGAGGAGTCCTCGGCATCCGACAGCGCCCCGTGGGGCGTGGGTGACGAGGAGATCCCGCTGACGGAGCCGGAGGGCGAGACCGTCCCGGTGTGGAGGCCGGACCCCGCGACCTGGGACGACGAGCCCTTGGAGGCCACCGAGGCGGGGGCCGGGGAGGTCGTCCCTCCGGCAGCGGATGGCAGCACGGGAGCATTCGGGGCGTTCGATGGTGAGGGCGCCCCGTCGGCGGAGGCCGACGGGGATGCTGGATCCCCGTTCGGATGGAGCTCGGGGCAGCCTTCCTCAACCCCCACGCCCGAACCACCACCCTTCTCGGACACGGTCGCCGACGACGACTCGGGACTCGACTTCGGCCCCAACCCGGAGGCGGCGGAGACGGCCGAGTCCCCGTTCATGGCGCCCCCGGCGCCCGGGTTCGGATACACGGGTCATTACGAGGACGAGGAATCGCTGGAGGACTCCGTCGGCTCCGGGCCACCTCAGCCGAGCGCCCCGGCGGAGGTGGCGGCTGGTGCCGGCGAGGAGGTGGCGGCGCCCTCGACCATGCTGAACGCGAGCACCCAGGGGCCGGGCACCCTGGCGATCAACTCCCTGGACGCTCGCGAACTCGTGGCCGGACTCTTTGAGAGGTGGGAGCGTGCCTTGGAGCAGCGGATCCAGGCCGAGCAGCGGCTGCGGTTCGAGGCGGAGCTGGAGCAGCGTATGCGCCAGGTGCGCGACCTGCGCCAGGAGCTGGACCAGACCAGGCAGGCGCAGGCGGCCGAATTGGCCGAGCGCGAGCGCGAGGTGCTGGAACTGCGCAACCGCATTCGGGAGCTCGAACAGGCGCCCCGGGGCCGCGGTCTGTTCCGGCGCTGATCGCCGCCTCCAGACCGGCCTCCCCGGCGGACCAGGGGCAAGGTGATGGCCGCGTCGACTGACGTCGAGGAGGTCAAGTCCCGCCTCAGCATCGTGGATGTCATCGGCGGCTATGTGCGCCTGCAGCGCGCGGGCCGAGAATACCGTGGGCTGTGCCCGTTCCATCTCGAGCGCAGCCCTTCCTTCTACGTCAACCCGGAGAAGCAGCTGTGGAACTGCCACGGCTGTCATTTGGGAGGTGACCTGATCAAGTTCGTCGAACTGATCGACCACACCGACTTCCGCGGCGCCCTGGAGGAGCTGGCCAAGCGGGCTGGGGTCGATCTGGCGCCGCCGCAACAGCTGACCCCGCAGCAGCTGCGGCAGGCGCGGCTTCGGGAGAGCTCGCTTCGGCTCAACCAGATGGCCGCCGACTTCTATC
This sequence comes from bacterium, assembly GCA_021791345.1. The sequence continues at coordinate 25,441 of JAJYWT010000242.1, read as the reverse complement.
ACGAGGTCCTGTTGCATCATGAGGCTGGCCAACCCGGGCGGGAGTTCCTGGAACGGCGCGGCCTGACGGCCGCGGACGTCGAGGCCTTCCATCTGGGCTACGCCCCCCAGGGGCGGCGCCGGGACAATCTTGTCCGCTACCTCCTCCGCAAGGAGGCGACCGCCGAGGAGATCGTCGCGGCCGGCTTGGGCGACAGCCGCGGCGGCCTGGGGGATTTCTTCAGGCGCCGGATCATAATCCCGATCCGCGACGAGCGCCAGCGCTGGGTGGGCTTCGGCGGCCGGGCCCTGGGCGACGAACTGCCCAAGTACCTCAACACCCGCTCCACCGCCGTCTTCGACAAGTCGCGGGTGCTGTTCGGACTGGACCGGGCCGTGGCCGCCATCTCCAAGGAGCGACGCGCGACCCTGGTCGAGGGCTACTTCGACGTCATCGGGGCTCACCGGAGTGGCCTCAGCACCGCCGTCTCGACTTCAGGTACCGCGCTCACCGAGGTCCAGGTGCGCTTGCTGCGCCGTTTTGCGGACGAGGTCGTGGTCTGCTTCGACGGGGATGCCGCCGGCCAGCGCGCCGCCCGGCGTGCCGTCGACCTGCTGGCCGGGGCGGGGATGATCTGTCGGCTCACCGTGATGCCGGACGGTCTCGACCCCGACGACCTGGGCCGCGAGGATCCGGACCGGCTGCGTCGGCTGGTCGGCGATGCTCCTCCCGCGTTTGAGGTTCTGATCGACCAGGCCCTGGGCGACGCGTCCTCGCAATCCGGGGCGCTGCGCCAGGACGCGCTGCGGCGGGCCATGGGGGTTCTGGCCAGGATCCCCGAGGCGAGCATTCGGGAGCTCTACGCCGAACGGGTCGGGCGCAGGCTGGGGATCGCCCCGGGACGGATTCTGGAGGATGTGGAGCGGGGGGTGCGCCCAGCGGTGCGAGGTGGCGGTTTGGACCCCGGTCCGACGGGGAACAGTGCAATGGGCGCGTCTACCCATTTGCTGGGTCTGCTGGTGGCCAGGCCCGGGCTGGTTGCGGAGGTCAGAGATCGATATCAGGTCACTCGAGGTGACTTTCCCGATCCGAAGGATGGAGATTTGTACTCTGTCCTGTGTGAGTCCCTGCCCGCCACGCCCGAGCCTGACGCCTTGGCCCCGGACCTGGCCCACCGCATCGTCGAAGTCGGAAACGCCGACCTTCCGGAGCTGGCGGAAGAATCTGATGAGAGGCGTCTGCAGAGGGCCCTGGAGGACTGCGTGAGGACGATTCGAATCGAGGTGGCCGAGAGGACCGCGAGCATGCTGCAGGACCAACTGGCCGGGCTCGGCCATCACCGGGCGGGCTCAGCCCCGGCTTTGGTCGCCGAGCTCGAGGGCGTGCGACGGCGCATCGAACAGCTGCGGCGCGGCGACGGATTGGAGGCGTGATTTGGCAAGGGCAATGAGGGTGACGGCACCGCTGTCGCCACCCCGCACCGAGGATTTGGTCAAGGCTGCGGAGCAGCTGATCCTCAAGGGCAAGGAGCAGGGGTTCCTGAGTCCGAGCGAGATCATCGATCCGTTCCCGGAGCTCGACACCGACCCGGAGCAGATGGAGCGGCTGTTCGTCCTGTTCCGGGAGATGGGGATCGTGGTCTCGGACGGGGACAAGGACTTCGACGCCGACGAGTCCGATGACGAGCTGCTGGCGGCCGACGCCGACGCCGTTTCCCTCGACGACCCGGTGCGCATGTACCTCAAGGAGATCGGGCGCGTCTCTCTGTTGAAGGCGGAGGACGAGGTCTATCTCGCCAAGCTCATCGAGCAGGGCGACGAGGATGCCAAGCATCGCCTGACCGAGGCCAACCTGCGCCTGGTGGTCTCCATCGCCAAGAAGTACATCGGACGCGGCATGTCCTTCCTGGACCTCATCCAGGAAGGCAACATGGGGCTGATCCGGGCGGTCGAGAAGTTCGATTACCACAAGGGTTACAAGTTCTCCACCTACGCCACCTGGTGGATCCGCCAGGCCATCACCCGCGCGATCGCGGATCAGGCCCGCACCATCCGGATCCCGGTCCACATGGTGGAGACGATCAACAAGCTGGTGCGGATCTCCCGGCGCCTGCTGCAGGAGCTGGGGCGCGAGCCCTCGGATCCCGAGATCGGGGAGGAGATGGGCATCACTCCCGACCGGGTCCGCGAGATTGTCAAGGTCGCCCAGGACCCCGTGTCCCTGGAGACCCCGATCGGTGAGGAGGAGGACTCCCACCTCGGCGACTTCGTCCCCGACAGCGAGGCGGTCGCGCCCTCGGAGGCCGCGTCGCTCACCATGCTGCGCACTGAGGTGGAGGACATCCTGGACACCCTGACCCCCCGGGAGCGGCGGGTGCTGCAGCTTCGCTTCGGCCTGATCGATGGCCACCAGCGCACCCTGGAAGAGGTCGGCAAGCGCTTCGGGGTCACGCGGGAACGGATCCGACAGATCGAGGCCAAGGCCCTGCGCAAGCTGCGCCACCCCTCGCGCAGCATGAAGCTCAAGGACTACCTGGAGTAGCGCCTCAGTCGCTCGTCCGGGCCCGGAGTCAGATCGCGCAGGGGCAGGAAGTTGTGGAGGGGCACCCTGATGGGATCGGCAGGACCCCCGGGGCTGCGGTCGCCGACTCGATCAAGGACCAGCTGGCACGACCTCGGCGCCGGCGAACAGCTCTCGCGGTCGATCGCCAGATCGCCCGATGGGACCAGACCCCCACCCTGCGGCACTGCCAAGGTGGCCCTGGATCTCGAGGGCGTCCCGCCCCTCCGGGGCGCGCACGGTCCCACCCGTCGCTGATTGGACGGTGCCCCAGACCGCTGCCCGGTCCTCTTACCTCATGGTCGGGGCGGCTAAGGCGACTGCCTGAGGGACCTCAGCACGCCCACCGACGCGGGTCGGGCCACCGGCAGACCGAAGGTGACAGGAGCGTGCGACAGCTGCTCCGCGCCGGATAAGAGGTGACGTGACCGCCGCTGGGGCTAGGCCAATCGCGGTCCAGTGCGGTCCTTGCAACCCGATCCCGGTGGATCCAGCCATCTCCACCCCCGATCTCGCGCCTTGGCGCTTCCGGTGTGGGCGACATCTCGTTGGCGAAGCTGGGTTGGAGAGGCCGGCTGGCAGCGGGGGCCACCGCGGCAGAGAGCAGCACGGTCCGCCCCAACCGCCCCGATTGACTTCTGCCGCGGCGGCCAGGCGTTCCCTGGTCAGCGGCCCACCCCAAGGTGGGAGTCGAAGAATGCCAGGGTCCGCTCCGCCATGTCGATCCTGGCGGCGGTGCTACGGACCCCATGGCCCTCTTGAGGGTACAGCACCAACTCGGTCTCCACTCCGGCGGCGAGCAGGGCCTGGTGGAACTCCACCGCCTGCCCCGGCGGGGTGCAACGGTCGACCATCCCGGCCGCCAGCAGGGTGGGAGTCTCTGACCGGTGCGCGAAGAAGACCGGGCTGCGCTGGTAATAAACCCCGCCCTCGGTGCAAGGACTCCCCTGCAGGTACATCGCATCGAAGTCGGGGATGTTGCTGGCGAAGTGCTGGCTGTACCAGTCCGTGACCGGCGACCCGGCGACCGCGGCCTTGAACCTGGTGGTCCGGGTGGTCAGCCAGCAGCTCATGTAGCCACCGTGACTCACCCCGTAAACTCCGAGGCGATTGGGGTCAGACAGCCCCTGCTCCACCAGCAGGTCGAGCCCGCTCAGGTGATCATCGACCTCGCCCCCGCCATAGTCACCGAGCTCCATCGCGAGAAACTCCTGACCGCGGCCGCTGCTCCCCCGGGGATTCGGCATCAGCACGGCATAGCCGCGAGCCGACAGCGCTGCCACCAACATCAGGTGCGGGACCGGCCAGGACGCCCGCCAGCAATGGGCAGGTCCACCGTGGACCACCAGGATGGTGGGGTAGGGCGGGCTCCCGAGCCGGGGGGCCGCGAAGTAGCCGGAGATGGACAAGCCGCCCGTGGAGGCCCAGCGCACCACCTCAATCTGGCCCAGCTGCTCCTTCAACCAGAGCTGACCTGGATCCGCGAAGCTGGCCAGGGTCGTCAGCTCCCCGCGGTCCACGCGGGCCAGGTGTGGAGGCTCCGCCCAGGATTCGGCGCAGAAGATGGCGCCGCCTTCGGGATGGGGTTCCGCCTCGGGGTAAGCCCAGTTCGAGGACGTGACCAGCCCCTGGTGATGCCGGACCAGCGCGCCATCGCGAAGATCGCACTCCAGGATCACGGTCTCGGTGTCGCGGACACCGCTGACCAGGACCCGATCGCGGTCCCGGAACCGCAGGCAGGTGGCGTCCACACCATCGAGCTCAAGGCGCCTCACAGCGCCGCCGTGCCGGTCCAAGAGGACGACATCGCCGGCCACGAGCCCGCGGTCGCTGGCCAGGCCCTCGATGACGCCGAGAACCGATCCGTCGGCCGAGGCGCTCGGGCTGCCGAGCTGGGTCCGTGGCCGGTACACCGTGCTATGCCCCGAGCCGTCCAGCGCGATGAGCTCGAGCCGCGACTTCGTCCAATCGCCCTCCCAGGGCAGGTTTGAGGCCACCGCGAGCAGGGAGTCCCCCGCCACCGCACCCTCCCAGATGTTCAGCCCCTCCTCGGAGATGCGGCGGCATGCGCCGCCTTCGATCTCGACCACAGTCGCCACCCTCCAGCCACGCAGCTCGGGGCCACCTCGATGGACGGTCGGCTCCCATGGCTGGCGGTCCTCCTCCTGGCTGCTCGCGGCCACGGTGCCGGATCCGCTGGCAACTCCCTGCTCCGCCCCCTCCTCTGCCGCCAGGACCACCAGCCGCTTGGAGTCGGCACACCAATGCACCGACTCGGCACTGAGCCCCGGCAGATCGAGGCGTCGAACCGACTCGGGGTCTCCCGTGGCCATCACCCAGGGGGAGAACAGCCCCGGGCTGCCGTGGTCCGAAATCCAGGCGATGAGCTCTCCACTCGGGCTCCACCGGCCACTGTGCTCGCCACAATCCTGGTGCGAGGTCAGCGGCGTCATCTGTTCGGTGGCGAGACTGAGAACGAACAGGGCGGTCGTGGGCCGACCGATTAGGTCCAGCCTCAACTCACCGGTGAACAGCACCAGCGTGCCATCCGGCGAGATGCTCATATCGGCGGCGCTGGAGACCCGACGAAGACCGGGTTCCAAGGTGTTGCGGAAGAGATCGGCAGCGGTGACCGGGGCGGGGGAAGCGGCCAAGCGGGATCCTCCTGTGTACTGGGGGGACGGCGGACCGCCCTTGCCGACAGCCTACCTGCCCACCAGTGGACTCGACTGTCGCGCATCGGGCGGGGCGCACCAACGCCATCTCCCGTAGACTTGAGCCACCGTCGGTCCGGAGTAGCTCAACGGTAGAGCAGGCGGCTGTTAACCGCAAGGTTCACGGTTCGAATCCGTGCTCCGGAGCCATCACCAAGCGAATCGCGCTGCGCGCCTGGCACGGTCGCGTCACGCGGGCCGATGGCTCGCAGCCTGCTCCCAGGCGGCGTCGCAGAGCGCGTTGTACTCCTCATCGGTGAGCCTGCCGTCCGCCCACATTTGGTCGACCTCGCCCCAGGTGCCATTGCCCGGCGTCATGTGGTCGAAGCCGTCGGGGTCCGGCTGCGGGGCCTCCCAGACGCGGTTCGCCCACCGCTGGGCGAGGTTGGGGAAGCTCAGGCGCCCGGCGCAGTAGGCCTCCAGGTCCTTCTCGGCCTGGCTCTCAGTTTCCTTCGCCATCGCTCACCTTCTCCCGGAAGAACCTGCCGTCCTTGTACCGCTGCCGGTAGATCGAGGGGTCGTCGGGGTTGCCCGAGGGCACGGGGGGGGAAAAGTTGGCGAGGTTCCTCACGGCCTCGAGGTCATTCCCGTCGACGACGCTCTGCGGGCACTCGTCCTCGTTCGCCCAGCGGGCGGCGGCGTGTTGCATCGAGAGCCGCTCGTCCTCCTCGGAAGGTTGCGTCCCGTTCTTCACGTGCTCCATTGCGCGCTGCTGCAGCGCCTCAAGTTGCCCGTCGGTCAGGTCCTTCACCCCATGCCAACCTCCCCGTTGATGACCGCCTGCCACAAGCAGTGCCAGGCGGTTCCGGGCCTGGCCCTTGGGCCCATCCTAGCCATCCACCCGGCGGCTTCGGGAGCGTTGGCGCGAGGCCCTCCAGCCTGCGGCGATAATCCCGGAGTGACGGCCTATGTAGCTCTTTTGCGCGGAGTCAACGTGGGTGGCCGCAACCGGGTGCCCATGGACGAACTCCGCAGCCTCGCGATCGATCTCGGCGCGACTGCGGTGCAGAGCCACCTGCAGAGTGGCAACCTGATCTTCTGCCACTCGGCTCAGGATGCCCTCGAACTCGCGTGCAAGTTCGAGCAGGCTCTGGCCGAACAGCAGAGCGTCGAGGTCCGCTGTTTGGTGTGGGATCGGGATGAGCTGACAGCGGCGATCCGCGATAACCCTTTCCCGGAGCACACCGGCGCGGGGTCGCGGCTTCTGGTGCACTTCCTCAATCAGGAGCCGACAGCCGAGCTGCGGGCGGACCACGACCCCACCAATCTCGACCCCCAAACCATTCGTCTGGGCCACAAGGTCATCTATCAATGGTGTCCCGACGGCGTGCTCGCCGCGCCCACGGTGGGGCCGTTTGTCGAGCGCCACTGGCGCATCCCGGTCACGGCGCGGAACTGGAACACGGTCGCCCGCCTCCAGGAACTCCTCGCCACCCTCTGACGGATCCCGGGACTCCGCCCGCGGCTCGGGCCGACGCGGGCAACCACTGCCACTGCGCGGGGTTCGCCGGCCGACTGTCCGGCGTCGGTGACGCTCTGGATCAGGCAGTGTACGGCCGCTCTCGGGCGCGTCTCACGTGCCGAGCGACACGGGGACAGCTAGTCCCGTCCGCGACCCGGTAACTGGCGCCCAGTGGCAGCCGCGAAGGCCGGCCCAGTCGGCCTGAGGCCTTCCGTCATCCCCCGGGCGCCAGCCCGCGCGGATTGCGCGGCCGGCACGGGACGCCACTATTGCAGCAGTTCCAGGATCTCCCGTAGTGGCTATTCTCAGAGGGTGGCAGTTTCCCCGCCAACACGAGGGCGTCGGGCCCCACTTGACCCTGGCCGCTGCGGCTCCGCGCCGACCTGCGCCTTGCGGCCGAGACGAGCTCCGGCCGCTCCGGGACGACTGAGGCGGCGGTCGCGAGGTGACCGTTGAGCCGCGCCCTCCGATGCCGGGCCGCCGGCCCCCTCCCCTAGGGAGTTGCACATCCCGTCGCAATCCCGGCCCCGGTGGATTGAGCGAAGCTGTGGCAACCGTGCGTTGCGCTGCGAAGCAGCTCGCTTGGGAAGGCCGGCGACCGTTGGCGGCTCACCCCGAGGCCGCCAGAGGCGGAGCGGACGACCCGGGGTCAGATGGTGACTGCTGGGATTCGGCGCCGGTGGCCCACCACCGCGCTCGCAGCGGCGCTCGCCGTCTCGGGCTGTGCCGCGGTCGCTCACGGCCACCGAGCCCACCCTTCACCCAGCGCCCGGGTTACCCCACAGGCCACCCCGTTCACCAGCCCGGCGAGCGGACCGGGCGCCGGCACCCTCAGCTGCAGCCTCCCCATCTACGGCGCCTCGGTGACCGCGCAATCCGCGCCGGGGACGGCCCTCGGCGGATTCCTGGAGTTACCGTCGGGAGCGGTGGACCCGGTCCCCGACACCGGCGTGATCGCGGTGGCGGGCGCCTTCTCGGAGTGGGAGACCCAGGCGACCCCTGCCCTGTACGGGGACGTCCCGGAGGAGTCGTACGACCAGCCGCTGGCGCAATGGGTGCCGGCGAGACCCTCGGAGCTGTCGCCCAGCGGGACGCAGTATGCATATGTGACCGTGGGTGACGTCGCCGACCCCAGCACCACCTCAGTCCAGGTCCATCTGGTCACCATCGCCACGGCCAGCGATCAGGTCATCTACTCGCAGGGCGAGACCGAGGTGCTGGGGTGGGACGGGGAGCAGCTCCTGCTGGTGGACCATATTCCCACCAGCGACGTCGCCGAGGGGCTCCTGAGCCTCGACCCGGCGACAGCGACAGCCGTCACTCTGCAGCCCGAAGTGAGCGGGGTGGACTGGTATCTCGCTGCCGCAGGCGCGGTATGGGGAGGCCGGACCAACCCAGCCGACAGCTCGCCCCCGGCCGTCTTCGTACCCTGGGACGAGGCGCTGCGTTACGACCTCACCACCGGCCAGATCTCCACCTGGTCCTACCATCCGGGTGACCAGGTGACGGTGGTCGGCGCCACCAGTTCGGGAGATCCACTTGAGACCATCCAGGGGACAGGTCAGACCACCCTGGCCGTGGCCACCTCCCCCACGTCAGCCGTGACGCTCTTGACCGGTCCGGGGCTGGCCAGCGCGCGTGGCCTGGCTGTCTATTCCACCTACACCGATGCCCACGGGACCTGGGTCGCGACCGACCAAGGCCTGTATCTGCTCACCCCGACCCTGCGGTTCATCCAGGAGCAGGTGGGCAACTTTGCCGGCGCCACCCTCGTCGGACCGTGCGGCTGAGCTGACCGCGCCGCCGGGTCGGCTCAGTGCCCCGAGGGCTCGAATCTGAAGGTGCGGGCGGCCACCACCAGCACCGCCACCCCCACCCCCAGCAGGATCAGGATGTCGTTGGTGACCTCGCCGAGCGTCTGCCCCTCCGCCATCAGGCCTCGGAGGGCGTCGCTGAAGTACGTGAGGGGCATCACGATCGAGAGCTTCTGCAGCCACGCGGGAGCGCCTGAGAGGGGGTAGAAGACGCCGGCCACGAAGAGCTGGGGCAAGGAGATCAGGTTCGACATCACCACCGCCGCCTGCTCACGGCGCGAGAGTGCGGCCACCAGGAACCCCGCAGCCAGGAAGCACAGCGACCCCACCAGCAAAACCAGCAGCAGCGGCAGGGGCCGGGGGCCCAAGCCGATCCCGTAGAGGACATGCCCGATCCCGAGAAGGACCGCGATCTGGATCGCGACCAGCACCAGCTGCGAGAGCACGCTGGCGGCCAGAAACACCCAGGCGGGGGCGGGGGTCGCCCGGATCCTCCGCAGGGTCCCCTGCTCCCGGTCTCCGACCAGCCTGAGGCCGGCGGAGAGGCCACCGGCGAGGACGGCATACGCCAGCACCCCCGGCGCCAGGAACGCGATGTAGTTGTTGTTGGCCAAAGCGTCGGAATTGAGCCCCCCGGGGGCGTGGACGGACTGGACCACCCCGGCCACGGCCGGGGACCGGTCGAGCAGGGCCTGGTTGAGGCCGGCCACGGCCGCCTCCGCCTCCGCCGTGAACGAGCCGTTCTCGGTCACGTTGCTGGAGTTCTCCAGAATCCGCACCGTGACCCCCGGGTCCACCGCTGAGGTCACCACCAGCGCGAAGGCGGCCCGGTTGTTCAGGACATCGGCGCGGGCCGTCGTCGCGGTCGTGCGGACCAGGTGGAAGGAGCTCCGGGGCAGCGCCTGACGCAGGACCGGATAGTCCGGGGCCGGCGCCGACACGTCGACGGTCACCGCGGAGCGCTGAAACAAGCCCCCAAAGATGACGATCAAGAGCAGGGGCACCAGCACGTTGAACACCAGCACCTGGCGGTTCCGGTATAGGACCTTGACGTTGGCCAAGGTGAGCGCAACCAGCGGGATCCAAGGCCCCGTTCCCAAAGGACGCGAGAGCTCGCCGGGTGGCACCTGGGAGGACCTCACTCGGCGCTCTCCGAGAGATGCCGACCGGCGCTCTGCAAGAACACATCCTCCAGGTTGGGAGGCTGCACGGTGACATCTCGCAGCGCCTCCTCACCCAGCCGCGCGCCCAGCTCCGCCAGCACCGCTCCCACCTCCTTGGTCTGCAGCTCCCAGCGCCCCGCCTCCCAACGGCTGCGGAGCACGCCGGGAAGTGTGGTGAGATCACAGGACTCGGCCGCAGCCACGCTGATCCGAGCCGCCGCGCCCAACCCTGCCACCAGCTGCTGCGGGCTCCCCTCGGCGACGACCAGGCCGCGGTCGATGATCACGACGTGCTCCGCCAGCTGTTCCGCCTCTTCGATGTAGTGGGTGGTCAGGAGCACCGTGCGCCCCTGCTGGTGGAGGTGTCGGATCATCTCCCAGGTCTGCCTACGGCTGAGTGGGTCAAGGCCGGTGGTGGGCTCATCGAGGATGACCAGCTCCGGGTCGTTGCAGAGGGTGAGGGCGATCTGAAGCCGGCGCTTCTGCCCCCCGGAGAGGGCCGACGCGCGACGGTCGAGCATCTCCTCCATGTCGACCAGGGCCAGCAGGGCGGCGGGGTTGGCCTGGTAGCCATAGAGCCTCCCGAACAGGTCCAGCGTCTCCGCGCAGGTGAGGTCGTCGTAGAGGGCCCCCTCCTGCAGCTGCACCCCGATGCGGCGGCGAGCCTGCGACGGCGATGTGCCCAGGACCTCGACCTTGCCGGAGTCGAACGGCTTCAGCCCCTCGATGATCTCCATCGTGGTGGTCTTGCCGGCGCCGTTGGGGCCCAGCAGAGCGACGATCTGGCCCCGGCGCACGGTGAGGTCGAGCCCTCGCACCGCCGGCACCGGCCCGTAGCTCTTGCGAAGGTCCCGGACGTCTATCGCCAGGGGGCGGTCGGGATCAGCAGGAGGGGTCGTGGCGAGTGCTATGGCGTTGCTCCTCCGCATCGGCCGGGTCCCTTGACTTCGCGACCTCAGGGGCAGGATAGCAGGCGCTCACGGAGCCGCCGCGGGTGAGCCGGCCCGCCGCCAAGAGCCCCATCGAACCCAGATCGCTGGCGGTCTTGGCCCGGCTTCGCCAGCTAACCTCGAGCTGATGAAGCGGTTGTTGGCCAGGCTGCGTCGGACCCTGCTGGTCCGAGTGGTGCTGCGGTATCTGGGGCGCAACGGTCCCAATCAGGCGACCCTGATCGCCTGGAATCTGCTGTTCGCCATCTTCCCCATCGTGCTGCTGGCGGTGACCGTGGCGGGGCTGGTCTTTCGCGATCCGGCGGTCGGACGGACCGTTGCCAAGGCCGTCGCCTCCATCGTGCCCCAGGGGAGAGGATCGGTGGTCTTGGGAGCCCTCAACGCCTTCCACCGCAACTCCGGAGCGCTGGCGGTGGTGGGGCTCGTGGGCCTGGTGTGGTCGGGGACATCCCTGTTCGGGGCGATGGAGCAAGGGTTCGCCGCCCTGTCCGGTGCCAAGACCAGAGGTTTCCTGCGCCAGAAGCTCATGAGCGTCGAGATGATCGTGCTGTTCACCGTGCTCGCGGTGCCGGTGGTCTTGAGTTCCAGCCTGCTGGCTGTGCTCACATCCCTGCCCGGCGTACCGGGCTTCCTGCGATCCGGCCCGCTGGCGTGGGTGGGACAGGTCGTGCTGGCTGTGGTGGTCGGGACCCTGCTGTTCTCCGCCATCTACCGCCTGGTGCCCAAACCCGCCCAGGGGCTGCGGGCGTGCGTGCGCGGGGGGCTGGTGGCCGGGCTCGCATTCGAGGGCCTGAGCCTGCTGTTCCCGCTCTACTTCCACCTGGAGCACGGCTTCAGCTCCTATGGCTCGACCTTCGGGCTGTTCTTCCTGCTCCTCGCCTACGCCTTTCTGGTGGCCCAGATCATCGTCTTCGGGTACGCATTCGTGGTGGAGCTGGGCCCGGGCGAGCCAGCGGCCACTGGCCCTGACGGGCCGCCGGGCCCCGCGCCGGAGGGGGACGCCCGCACAGCCTCACCAGATCCCCCCGTGTCCGTCGGAGCTGGCGGCGGGCCTGCCATCGAAGCCTGATCTCGCTGCGACCTCGAGCAAGGCCCGTTTGCTTGACTGCGACGATGGACGACGACCGGGGCGGCTCGGAGACGCAGATGGGCCAGCAGCCAGGTTCGGAGCCGACGAAGATGGACGACATGTCCGTCCAGTTCACGCTCCTGCAGTCGGTTGGCGAAGTCGCGGGCGCGCCGGGGCGCGGGCCGCGATTTGCGGATTCACCCTCGACCGGAATCCCTGGCGGACCGAACCGTGGGGCCCCGGCCGCGCTGGGGTCCGGGACCGCGGTTGGGAGCATGTCTTGACCGAATACCGCCGTCACCTGGGACGGGGGAACCCACGCGGACCTCGGGCCCTGTGATCCAGTCCGCAGCTCCGGTCAAGCCACGGACCGGCCTCGCGCTGCTCGTGATCGTGATCGGAGTCCTGATGGCGGCGGTGGACACGACCATCGTGGTCTTGGCGCTCCCCGAGATGGAGCGCGCGTTGCACGTCCCTCTGGCCGACGTCATCTGGGTGATCATCGGCTACCTGCTGGTGATCACCCTGTTGGCGACTCAGGTGGGGCGGCTGGGCGACATGTTCGGACGGGTGCGCATGTACGAGACCGGGTTCCTGGTCTTCATCGTGGGGTCGGCCCTCTGTGCCCTGGCCGGGAACGAGGCCAGCATCATCGGCTTCCGCCTCTTCCAGGGGATCGGCGGAGCGCTGATCACCGCCAACAGCGGGGCGGTCATCGCCGACACCTTCCCGCCCGAGACCCGGGGCCGGGCCTACGGCTTCAACAGCATCGGCTGGAACGTGGGGGCGATTCTGGGAATCCTGTTGGGGGGGTTGATCATCACCTTCCTCTCCTGGCGCTGGATCTTCTGGATCAACGTCCCCGCGGGGGTCATCGCCTTCGCGCTCGCCCTCCGGGTGCTGCGCGACTCCGGCAGTCGCCAGCACCAGCGTCTGGACTACGCGGGGATGGTCACACTCGGGGGCGGCCTCTTCGGGGTCCTGTGGGCGATCACATCCCTGGCGACCTCCAGCTTCTCGCCCAGCATGCTCGGGTTTCTGGTGGGTGGGCTGATCCTGCTGCTCGCCTTCACGCTCATCGAGCGGGCCAGCCCGGCGCCGATGCTGGATCTGTCACTGTTCCGCATCCCCACCATGAGCCCGACCTTGCTCGCCTCCCTCTTCCAGGGCCTGGCCAATTTCGCGGTTCTCTTCCTGGTGATCATGTACCTGCAGGGGGTGCGGCGCCTCAGCCCCCTGGACTCCTCCTTGCTGCTGGTGCCGGGCTATCTGGTGGGCGCCTTCGTGGGTCCCTACGCGGGCCGGCTGTCCGATCGGATCGGGGTGGTGTGGCCGGCGACCATCGGGTTGCTCATCGAGATAGTGGCCCTGCTGGTGTACGCCCAGGTCCAGGTCACCACCCCCCTGGCGGTGGTGACGATCGCCGCCGTGATCAACGGGGTGGGTGCGGGCTTCTTCTTCCCCGCCAACAACTCGGCGGTGATGAAGGCCGCACCGGGGCGCGCGTTCGGGACCGCCTCGGGGATGCTGCGGACCTTTGCCAACGTGGGCATGGTCTTCTCCTTTTCGGTCGCGATCCTGGTGGCCGCGCGCTCGATCCCCCGCGGGCTGGCGTTCGCGATCTTCGTGGGCACCACCCGGCTCGACCACCACCTGGCGGCCGTCTTCACCGACGGGGTCCATGCGGCCTTCTACTCATCGGTGGCCTTCATGCTGGTGGCGCTGGTGCTGTCCGGCACCAGGGTGCTCCGGGCGCGACCCCGGGTCGGCCCCCGGGCGCCCGGCGGTGGCCGGGCCGCGACCCCCGACTCCGGGAGTGCCGCGCCCATGGAGCAGCCCAGCCTGGGAAGGCCGGCGGGCTGACCCGAGGGCCGGCTCCAGCCCGAAGGTGCCGCCGGTTAGGTTCGGCCCTCAGGAAGGGGTCGGGTTGCCGGTCCAGATCCCCGCCCGATAGAGTCGGCCCGGCAGCGTAGTCCCCAGGATCGTCTCCAGGAACGAGGCGGTCTCGCAGAGCGCCTCAAGGTCTATGGGCGAGGTCGCCCCGACCCGGGTCAGCATGTGGAGCAGATCTTCGCTGCACACGTTGCCGGTGGCGCGCGGCGCAAACGGACACCCGCCGATCCCGCCCACCGACCCCTCGAAGCGCCTGACCCCCAGCTCATAGGCGGCCAGCGCGTTGGCGAGGCCCATCGCCCGGGTGTCGTGGAAGTGAAGCGAGAGCTGCTCGGTGGGGATCCCCGAGCGCAGCAGGTTCTCGATCAGGGAGCCGACCTGGCGCGGATCCGCGACCCCGATGGTGTCGGCGATCCCGATCTCGTCCGCGCCCAACTCCTGACAGCGGTCGGCCAGGTCCACCACCCTATCCTCCCCCACCCTGCCCTCGAACGGGCACCCGAAGGCGACGCTGAGGCCGACGTCGAACCGGCAGTGGGCGGCCTGCGCCGCTGACGCCATCTCGGCCAGCTCAGCCAGGGTCTGCTCCACCGTGCGATTCAGGTTGCGCTGGTTGAAGCTGTCAGTGACCCCGAGGTTGGCCACCACGCGGCGGGCACCGGCGCTGAGGGCGCGCTCCAGCCCCCTGGCGTTGGGCACCAAAACCCTAACCCGGGCCATGACCGCGTGCCCCCGGGTCGCCACCAAGCGAGTGATGAGATCCTCGGCGTCCGCCATCTTGGGAACCCATCGGGGCGACACGAACGAGGCCGCCTCGACCTGGTCCACCCCGGCATCCAGCAGCCGTCCGACCAGCTCCAGCTTGGACCCGGTGGAAAGCTCCCGGTCTAGGTTCTGGAGGCCGTCGCGCGGTCCGACCTCGGTGAAGAACAGCATCTGGGTGTGCCCGGCGGAGGGATCCATTCCGGGCAAGTCTAAGTGGCCGTGCCGCATGCCGGGGAGCCGGCGCGTCGAGTCCTCGAGCCGCGGCCGCTCATGCGATCTTCCTCCCACCTGCGAATGCCACCGAGGACATTCGGACCGGCAAGGACAGCAAGTGAAGGCTCCGGGGAGGCGGAGATGGCCCAACGGGATCCCCACGCAGCGGTATCCTGTACGCCAGGGTCGGGTCGAGCGACTTGGAGGCCGTATGTCGATCAGCAAGCGCCTTCCCATGTGGCCGGTGGTGCGACAGCTGGCGGAGGGGGATCCGCTCGGCCTCGGGCGTGCCGCGGCGTCGGCCAAGACCAGGGCAATCGCCCCCAGAACCGCTCTGGCGGATCGCGTGGTGCCGTCGATCTGCCCCTACTGCGCCGTGGGATGTGGCCAGTTGGTGTACGTCAAGGACGAGCAGGTCACCCAGATCGAGGGGGATCCCGGCAGCCCGCTCTCGCGGGGGCGGCTGTGCCCCAAGGGGTCGGCCAGCAAGGAGCTGGTCAACAGCCCGCTGCGGGAATTGAAGGTGAAGTACCGTCGGCCGCACGGCAGCGCCTGGGAGGAGCTGGAGCTGGACCAAGCGATGGAGATGATCGCGGACCGGGTCATCGCCACCCGGCGGGCGACCTTCGAGCGCAGCGACGCTCAGGGCCGCCCGCTGCGGCGCACCATGGGCATCGCCAGCCTGGGCGGCGCCACCATCGACAACGAGGAGAACTACCTGTGGCGCAAGCTGATGGTCGGCCTGGGCGTCGTCCAGGTCGAAAATCAGGCCCGAATATGACACTCGGCCACAGTTCCCGGTCTGGGAACCAGCTTCGGTAGGGGCGGCGCCACCACCTTCCCCGGGGATCTCCAGAACTCCGACTGCATCGTGGTCATGGGCTCGAACATGGCCGAGTGCCACCCGGTCGCCTTCCAGTGGGTGGTGGAGTCGAAGCTGAAGGGCGGCAAGCTGATCCACGTCGACCCTCGGTTCACCCGCACCAGCGCGCTGGCTGACCAGCACATCCCGCTTCGGGCGGGCAGCGACATCGCCTTCCTCGGCGGCCTGATCCACTACGTGCTCGAAAACGAGCGCTACTTCCGCGATTACGTGCGCAGCTACACCAATGCCGCGACCCTCATCGACGAGCGCTTCGTGGACACCGAGGATCTGGACGGCTTCTTCTCCGGCTGGGATCCCGAAACCCGCAGCTACGACAACTCCACCTGGCAGTACCAGGATGGCGTCGTCCACGCCTCGGCGGGCCAGCGGGGAGTCCCTCAAGCCAGGCAAGCTGACCAGGCGGTGGTCGGCCGGGTCTCGGATGAGGACCCATCCCTGGAACACCCGAGGTGCGTGTTCCAGCTCCTGCGCCGCCACTTCTCGCGCTACACCCCGGAGATGGTGGAGTCGGTGTGTGGAGTCCCCCGGGATCAGTTTCTCAAGTTGGCGGAGACGATCTGCGACCGCTCCGGCCCCGAGCGCACCACCGCCTTCGTTTACGCGGTCGGGTGGACGCAGCACACCACCGGCGCCCAGTTCATCAGGACCGCCGCCATCCTGCAGCTTTTGCTCGGCAACATGGGCCGCCCCGGCGGTGGCATCCTGGCCCTGCGGGGACACGCCAACATCCAGGGGGCGACTGACATCGCGACCCTCTTCGACGTCCTGCCGGGGTATCTGCCGGTGCCCAAGGTCGACGATCCCACCGATCTGGACGAGTTCTGCCGTCTCAACGGCGGCGACGCCGGCGGCTACTGGGGCAACCTGCGCAGCTATCTCGTCTCGCTCTTGAAGGCCTACTGGGGCCAGGCCGCCACCGCCGGCAACCAGTACGGCTTCGACTACCTGCACCGGCTGACTGGGGACCACTCCACCTACCAGAGCACCCTGGGGATGGTGGATGGTTGGGTGAAGGGCTTCTTCGTGCTCGGGGAGAACCCGGCGGTGGGCTCGGCGCACGGCAGCCTGCACCGCCAGGGCCTGCGCAACCTGGACTGGTTGGTGGTGCGCGATCTCTATGAGATCGAGACCGCCAGCTTCTGGTACGACTCGCCCGAGGTCGCCTCTGGGGAGGTCCGTCCCGAGGACATCGGCACCGAGGTCTTCTTCCTCCCGGCAGCGGCCCATACCGAGAAGGCCGGCTCCTTCACCAACACCCAGCGCCTGCTGCAGTGGCATGAGCAGGCGGTCGAGCCCCGCGGGGACTGCCGGTCGGAGCTCTGGTTCGCCTACTGGCTGGGGCGCAAGATCCGGGAGAAGCTGGCCGCGGCCCCCGAGCTCGACGACCGGCCGATCATCGACTTGAGTTGGGACTATCCGCTCCTCGAGTCCCAGGATCCAGATCCCGAGGCGGTCCTGCGGGAGATCAGCGGCTGGTCCGGCGATCAGAAGCCGCTTCCGGGCCTGGGGGCGATCCAGGGCGACGGATCCACCCCCTGTGGGTGCTGGATCTACGCGGGCGCCTTCGCGGGCGGCATCAACCGCACCGCCCAGCGCCGGCCCCACTGGGAACAGAACTGGGTGGCGCTGGATTGGGGCTGGGCATGGCCGATGAACCGGCGAATCCTCTACAACCGCGCCTCCGCGGACCCCGCCGGGCGACCCTGGTCGGAGCGCAAGCGCTACGTCGAGTGGAGTGAGCAGGAGGCCCGCTGGGTCGGGCCCGATACCCCCGACTTCCCGGCGGATCGGCGACCCGACTACGTCCCACCGGCGGGAGCGGTGGCGGAGAACTCGCTGGCCGGTGACCGGCCGTTCATCATGCAGGCCGACGGCCGGGGCTGGCTGTTTGCTCCCAGCGGGGTTGTCGACGGCCCCCTGCCTACGCACTACGAGCCCCACGAGTCGCCGGTGCGCAACGCGCTATACGAGCAGGAGCGCAACCCGGCCCGGCAGCGCTTCCGGCGCCCCGACAACCCCTACCACCCGTTCCCGGGCGAGCCCGGGAGCGAGGAGTATCCGTTCGTGATGACCACCTACCGGCTCACGGAGCACCACACCGCCGGCGGCATGAGCCGGTTCCTGTCGCGGCTGAGCCAGCTGCAGCCGGAGATGTTCTGCGAGGTGAGCCCCGAGCTGGCCGAGGCCCGCGGGCTGCGACCCGGCGGGTGGGCCACCATCGTCACCATGCGGGCGTCGATCGAGGCCCGGGTGCTCATCACCCCCCGGATGACAGCGTTGCGGGTCGGAGATCGCTGGATCCACCAGGTAGGACTGCCCTACCACTGGGGAAGTCGAGGCTTGGTCCGGGGAGACTCCGCCAACGACCTCTTCCCGCTGGTGCTGGACCCGAACGTGCACATCCAGGAGGTCAAGGCGGCCACCTGTGACATCCGCCCCGGGCGCCGCCCGCGAGGTGGGTTCGAGTGACCGCGGCCAGCCCGCGCCAGGCGGCCGTCCCACTGCCCGTGTGGCAGGCGGGGGGGACCCGGATGGGCTTCTTCACCGACAGTTCCATCTGCATCGGCTGCAAGGCCTGTGAGGTCGCCTGCAAGGAGTGGAACGGGGTGCCTGACCGCGACCCCGCGTGGTCGGGCAACTCGTACGACAACACCCTTCGCCTCGGGGCCAACAGCTGGCGCCACGTGGCCTTCGTGGAGCGGCACCACCCCGACCAGGGCGGCGGCCTGCAGTGGCTGATGAGCTCGGACGTCTGCAAGCACTGCACCCGCGCTGCCTGCCTGGAGGTCTGCCCAACCGGCGCGATCTTCCGCAGCGAGTTCGGAACCGTGGTGGTTCAGGAGGACATCTGCAACGGCTGCGGCTACTGCGTATCGGCGTGCCCCTTTGGGGTCATCGAGCGGCGTCAGGACGACGGCAGGGCTTTCAAGTGCACCCTCTGCTACGACCGTCTCAAGGTCGGCGAGACGCCGGCCTGCGCCAGGGCCTGCCCCACCGAGTCGATTCAGTTCGGCCCGCTCGACGAGCTCCGCGAGCGCGCCCGAACACGGTTGGAGCAGGTCCGCCAGGAGCCCGGCCACGAGCAAGCCCAGCTCTACGGGGCCGACGGCTCTGACGGGGTCGGCGGGTTCGGGGCGTTCTTCCTGCTCCTCGACAAGCCCGAGGTCTACGGACTGCCCCCGGCCCCCACCTACCGGCGATCCGAGCTCGCGACCATGTGGGGGATGGCTTCGGCGGCGTCGATGCTGATCCTGGCCGGGGTCGTGGGCTCCCTGCGGCGGCAACGGCGGTGAGCCCGGGATCGCAGAGCGCGGAGCGGGCCATGGTGCCACCCGTCCAGCCCCGCTCCTACTACGGACTGCCGATCGTGAAGCGACCGGCCTGGACCATCGAGGTGCCCTGGTACTTCTTCGTGGGCGGCGCGACCGGCGCGCTGGCCGCCACGGCCATGGCCGCCCGACGCTCGGGGCAGGCTCGGCTGGCAAGACGGGCCCGCCGGATGGCGCTGCTCGGGAGCCTGGTGAGCCCGATCCTGCTGATCTCCGACCTGGGCCGGCCCGAGCGATTCCTGAACATGCTGCGGGTCTTCCGCCCCACCTCCCCGATGAGCGTCGGTAGCTGGACGCTGGTGGGGCTGGGATCCGCCCTCGGCGCCGGAGAGGTGGCTGAGCAGCTGGGGCTTCCCGGGTTCGCGGTGACGGGTGCCGACACCACGGCCGGGGTGCTCGGCCCCATCCTCTCCACGTACACCGCGGTTCTGATCGGTAACACCGCCAACCCCATCTGGCGGGGAGCCCGGCACCTCCTGCCGTTCGTGTTCGCGGGCAGCTCCCTCGCCTCCGCGGGTGCTGCCGTTTGCGTCACCAGCCCGGTCGGCGACGCCCAGGCCGGCCGACGCATGGTCGGATGGGGCACCGTGCTGGAGCAGGGGGCGGGGCTGGCGATGGAGCGGAAGCTCGGCGACCTCGCCAGGCCGTATCGGGAGGGCCGGGCAGGGACTCTCAACCGGTGGCAGCGCTTCAGCTCCCTGGCGGGTTCGGCGTTGGTCGTGACCTGGGGCCGGCGCAGCCGGAGAGCGGCCGTGATCGGCTCGGCGCTGACCCTGGCCGGGTCGGCCGCGCTCAGGCAGTCGATCTACCAGGCCGGGTTCCAATCCGCGGAGGATCCGCGCTACCTGGTGGAGAGCCAGAGCTGAACCCGGCCCGGCCGGGCCGGGGACCTCCGCAGCGGGTGTTAGCCCCTACAACTCCACTGCCGGCTCGTGGGGCTTGCCGGGGTGGCGGGCCCTGAAGGCGGCCACCTTCTGGCGGCTCAGGCAGCTCTGGCTGCAGAACCGCTTGGAGCCGTTGCGGGAGGTGTCCACGAAGACCCGGTCGCAGCGCTCCGCATGGCAGACCCCGAGGCGACCCTGGCCGCCGGTGCCCACCACGATCGCCAAGGCGGTGGCGCAGGTGGCGCCTCGGGCCTCGGCTCGACCCGCCTCCTTCTCCTGACTCTGAAAGTGCAGGTGCCAGGGCTCCCCGTCGTGGCGAGCCAGCTGGGGAGCCGCGTGGTAGTCGTGCAGCAGCCCGTTGACCCGCTGGGCGACCTCGTCCTGATCCCCGGAAGCGGCGGCCTCGAAGACCTCTCTGAGCCGCCGCGCCAGATCGAACAGCCCCTCGGCATCCGCGTCGGAGAGAGCCCCAGAGCGACCCCAGATCGCGGCCTCAGCCACCTGAGCCGCCTGCCTTCGGACGGCGGCGGCCCCCGAGCCCACCTGCTCCCTGCCGCGGCTGAAGCCGGGGGTGAGTCGATTCACCAATTCGGCCGCGGCCTCGACGCCCAGATCCATGTAACTATCGAAATTCATTTGACAAGTTAGCCATTGCCTGCTATTCTGTTACTGGCTAGTTGGATATTACAAGTTACCGGGAGATCATATGATGAACCCCACCATCATCCGCATGATGACTGACGACCGGACCAGGGAGCTGAGGGGAGAGATCCCGCACTCGCGTAGGGCGGTCTCGGACCTCGTGATGAGGCGGCAGGCGCGGGCGGCGTTCAAGGTGCTGCGGGCCGGAGCCCGGCGCCGCTGATTCACACCAACTCCACCCTCGGCCGACCGGTGAGGGTGGACGTGACCTCGCCGATCCGCCGCGCCTCGGGTACGGCCGCGGCAAATGATGCGGCCCCCGATTCAGGGATGGTGACGAGCAGACCCCCACTGGTCTGAGCGTCGCAGGCGAGCACGACCAGGTCCTGCTCCAGGTCGGTCGCGATGTGGGCTTGCTCCCTCGCCAGTTCCAGGTTCCTGCGACTGCCCCCGGGCACCTTGCCGGCCCGCACCAGCTCCACCGCCCCGTTGAGCACCGGCAGCATCCTCGCGTGGATGTGGAGTCGGACCGCGGAGGCGCTGGCGAGGTTGTGGGCATGTCCGACGAGCCCAAAACCGGTCACATCGGTCGCGGCGGTCGCGGCGGCCCCGAGCATGGCCTGCGCCGCCCCGCGATTCAGTCGGCGCATGACCGAGATCGCCTCGCCGAGCACCGCCTCGTCCACCTCGGCCTGCTTGTGGGCGTTGAGGATGACCCCGGTCCCCAGCGGCTTGGTGAGGAACACCACGTCCCCGGGACGGGCTCCCTGGTTGGTGACCATGCGCTCGGGGTCGACCCGGCCCACGACTGCGCAGCCGAACAGCGGCTCTGAGCTGCGAATCGAGTGGCCCCCTGCGATCGCGCACCCCGCCTCGGCGGCCACCTCGGCGCCGCCCTCCAGGATCTGGCGCAGCACGCCACCGTCGAGGTTGGCCAGGTCGTACCCGACCAGGTTGAGCAGGAGCAGCGGCACCCCTCCCATCGCGTAGACGTCGGACAGCGCATTGGCGGTCGCAATCGCCCCGTAGGCGTGGGGATCATCGACGGGCGGGGGAAAGAAATCCGTCGTCGCCACCAACGCCAGGCCAGGCCCGAGCCGGTAAACCGCGGCATCATCCATCGTCGGCGCCGAGACCAGCAGGTCACCTCCGGCCTCGGTGGCGATGCCGCCGAGCACGGCGTGAAGATCTGCCTGCGCGATCTTCGCTGAACAACCGCCCTGACCGGTCATCTGGGTCAGTCGCAAGGGCTCGGTCATGAAGCACTCCTCAGCAATCGATGCCGGTCGCCGCGGCGCTCGCTGCGGCGGTCCCGCTCCCAGCGCTCCAAAAGTGGGACCACGATACGGCGTGTGCTGTGGAGGTGGTCGCGGATCTCGGCGACGGTGAGCCCAGCTGGGGCCACCGCGAGCAGCTCTTCCAGGTCGGCCTCCATCTCGTCCAGCACCAACCGGGAGATCAGGGTGTCCGGAGTCAGGGCGACCACCTCGCCCGCCCGCACGAGGTGGCCCTGCACCTCCTTGGTGAGACCGACATCGCGGAGCTCGGCCACCCCTGGGGGCGTCCGTCCCGCCCGGGAGATCGTGGCCATCACGCGAGCGGTGGCAGCGGTGCCGACGCCGATTGGTGGCCTGCCCGGAAGGGTCGCCAGCGGGCCCCGCAGCTCCACGGCGCCTTCGGCGTGCAGTTGCCGCAACGCCGCCTCCCCGTCCCCGTCAGCCTTCAGCCCCAGCCCTCTCAGCAGCTCCCCCCGAACCATCCCGGGGGCCAGGGGGTGGACCAGCTCATGTTCCCTGAGAGCCGCCTGCGCCTGTCGGAAGAGCTCCCGCCAACTTTCGGCGCTGAGATAGCGGCTCCCCAGCCTGACCAGAACACCCTCGGCGCAAGCCTGCTCCAGGGTCTCCAGGACGCTGGGGTGGGCCAGCCCGACCCGCGCCGCCACCTCCTTCGGCGTCTTTCCCAGCGGGCTGCCGACCACCTCGAGGATGGCCAGGGCCCGGAGGCCATCGAGGCTGGCTTGAACCAAATGCCGCTCCCGCAACCCCCATGTCTCCAGGGGGGCCTCGACCCAGCGGCGGTGGCGCTGAGGCTGGCTGTCGATCACCAGAGCCCCACCCAGGATCGCCCGCGGACTCGGTGCCCGCAGCACCAGGAGATCCCCGGGCAACGAGCACAGCGGGGACTCGAGATGAATTTGAGCAAAGGCTGAGGCACCGGGTCCCAGCTCGGTCTCGCCGGCCAGCCAGATCCGCGCCGGCGCGGCGGCGGCACCGGCCAGCACCTCCAGATGCATCCCCTGGCGCACCCCGAAAGCTCCAGCGCGGGGCACGAAGACGGAGCAGTCGAGGGTGTGGGTCGCCACCACCTGGTGCGGGAGACCCACCACGCTCCCGCGCGGAGCCTCGGCCAGCTCGACCCCGTGGAGGGCGACCGCCAGCCGGCCCCCCGGCTCGGCAGTGTCGACCAGCTGGCCGCGGCGCTGCATGGCCTGTACCCGGCCGCGAGCGCCGGAGGGGAAGACCTCGATCTGCTGTCCCTGCCTGAACGCTCCCCCGTCGAGCAGTCCGGTGACCACGGTCCCGGTCCCGACCATGGTGAAGCTGCGATCCACGAGCAGCCGGGGGATTCCTCGGTCCAGAGGCGCCGGGATTCGGCCGAGCTCATGGTCCACCGCCGCCGCCAGCTCCTCCAGCCCGACCCCGGTGATGCTGCTGCAGCCCACCCAGGGGCGGTGGGGGAGGCCGGTGTCGTCTAGGAGATGCCCCACTTCCTCGGCGCAGCCGGCGGCGCGCTCGGGAGCCAGATCGACCTTGGTCACCACTGGGACCACCTGGCGCACCCCGAGCACCCGCAGCACCGCTGCGTGCTCTCTGGTCTGCGGCATCACCCCGTCGTCGGCCGCCACGCACAGCAGGGCGAGGTCGATGGACCGAGCCCCCACCGCCATGGTGCGGATGAACCGCTCGTGGCCAGGCACGTCGACGACCGAGACCGTGCGCCCGGAGGGCAGGCGCCAGCTGGCGAACCCCACCTCGATCGTCATGCTGCGGCGGCGCTCCTCGGGCAGAGCGTCGCAGTCGATGCCCGTCAGCGCCCGGATCAGGGCCGTCTTGCCATGGTCAACATGCCCGGCCGTCCCCACCACTGGCTCGTTCACCGCGTCGACCCCAGCGCCGCCACCAGCGCCCGCAGCATCCCCGACTGCTCGTCGGGGAGGACACAGCGCGCGTCGATGGCCACCCCGCGGTCCTGCTCCAAGGTAAGGATCGGTGGATCCCCCGCCAGCAGCCGTCGGCGCAAGGCCGCCGGGTTCCGGGCGGGGATCAGGAGCCCATGGGAATCGAGGGGGTGCCCAGGGGTGGTCCCGCCTCCCACTGCCCCCTTCAGCCCGACCACTTCGGCAGCAACTCCCGCCCGCGCCAGCACTGCTGCCCAGCGGCGCGCCCTGGCCTCCAGCGCAGCATCGTCCTGATGGAGCATGCGCCAAACGGGGATCTCCCGCAGTCGATCCGGACTCTGGTGGCAGAGCAGGGTCTCCTCGAGAGCCGCCAGCTGCAGCTTGTCGGGGCGCAGAGCGCGGGCCAGGGGATGGCGGCGCAGGCGGGCCACGAGATCCGCCCGGCCGCAGATGATCCCCGCCTGGCTGGCCCCTACCAACTTGTCCCCGCTGCAGAACAAAAGGTCGACCCCGGCCTTCACGCTGTCCAGGAGACGGTCCTCTTGCTGCGTCTCGGCCTCCGCCGCCGGGATCAGCCCGCTGCCCACATCCTCCAGCAGGAGGAGCCCACGCTGGTGGGCGGCGCGCGCCAACTCCCGCGCGGAGGGCCGCTCGACGAACCCCTCCATTCGGAAATTGGACTGATGCACGCGCAGCCAGGCCGCGGTGCGGGCCCCACCGGCGTCCTCGTAGTCACTGAGCCGGGTCCGGTTGGTGGTACCGACCTCCCGGAGCCGGGCCCCCGACAGGCGCAGGATGTCAGGGATTCGGAACCCTCCGCCGATCTCTATGGCCTCACCCCGCGAGACCACCACCTCATGCCCCCGGCAGAGGGCCGCCAGCCCCAGCAGCACCGCCGCGGCCCCGTTGTTGACCACCAGCGCACCCTCCGCGCCGGAGAGGGAGCACAGCAGCTCGGAGAGCAGGTCCTGGCGGTCGCCCCTGCGACCCGAAGCAAGGTCCAACTCGAGATTGGAGTAGCCTGCGGCGAGCTCCGCTGCTCGGCGCGCCGCCGCGACCCCCAGCGGCGCTCGGCCCAGGTTGGTGTGGATCACGACACCGGTCCCATTCACGACCCGCCGGAGCCGGCGCGGAGTCCGCTCGACACCCGCGGTGGCGCGCCGCACCACCCAGTCCTCAGCGGTCAGCGGCCCGAGGACGCATGGGTCCCGTAGGGCCCGCAACTCCGCGACCGCGGCACGGATGGCGGCGACGGTCGCCCCGCGACCGTGCTCTGCGGCCAGCTGACGCACATCATCCCGAAGCATGAGTGCGCCGACAGCGGGGAGGTGGGGCCTCGTCCCACTCTGCCCGGGGGTAGCTGAATCGTCCACCCTGTCGACTCTAGTCCCTGGTCCGACGTCGGGCCAAGGAGCTGCGCGCTGTTGGGAGGGACGCCCGTGACTCGGCGGCCCGGCGAAGCGCCGACCCCCCGTGCGCGCCGACGGCGCTGCGCGATGTCAAACTTCCCGCTCCTGTGCCACCACTGGAAAGACAGGGACCTCGCAGCGAGCGTTGTCGCAGATTTGGGCTGCCGCCGCGATCGCCG
Organism: bacterium; assembly: GCA_021791345.1. The sequence goes on along the minus strand of JAJYWT010000242.1, from coordinate 353 downwards.
AGTCGGGCAAGAAGCCTCGGGGCCGACGGCGCCCCCGGAATCGGCCACGACACCGCGTTCATTCCACTCGGCCGAAATCGCCAACGGTCCCCAAGGTCTGCGAGAGCAGCGATGTCCAGAGAGTGACCATGCCGCCTCGGGAAGTTGGGAACCTGGCCGGGGCACTGACGGCTCCAGCCGTCGGCGGCGCCGTAGGGGAGCCGTGGATGAGTGTTCGCCAGGGTGAATCCCGCGGTAGGGGCACGGCGAATCAATTTGGCGGGAGGCGAGGGGAACGATCCCTCCGGGGACGCGATGTCGCGCCCCCCATCGATTTTGAAGATCGAGGGGCCCACCTGGACCCATGCACTCCC
>JAJYWT010000172.1 GCA_021791345.1 bacterium | reverse complement strand
ATCCCGCGGTAGGGGCACGGCGAATCAATTTGGCGGGAGGCGAGGGGAACGATCCCTCCGGGGACGCGATGTCGCGCCCCCCATCGATTTTGAAGATCGAGGGGCCCACCTGGACCCATGCACTCCCATGCCGATGCTACATCAGGGTCGGGAGGCGGTGGCCCACTAACGGTCACGACTCCCTATCACGTGCGCCTCCCGCGTGCGCTCGGGAGCACACGCCATCTGTCAGATTCCCGCCGGCCGGCTCGAGCCCGCGCCGACCGCCGGACCACCACCCTTTGACGTTGCTCGACCGTGGCTGCCCCCTCGGACGCGGCCGGCGGGCCGCACGTCGAGGAGCCCTTCATCAGTGAGGTGGGCTGACGCCGACCTCGCGACCGGGGTGGCCGTCGCACGGTCAGCCCGGTAGTAACCGGCCCCTCCTGCGGCCCGTTCTGACCCCCGAGTGACACGCGCGATGAGCGGCTGGTCGGCGCGGGGGCCTCAATTGGCGGCAGTCGCGCTCGCGGTCCTTTCAAGTGGCTGCGCTCTGCCGCGCAACGCTTCGACCACCGCTGGAGCGACCCACCCGATCGTGCTGCCGGCCCACCCGCCTCCCACCATCTCCGCGATCTCGTTCCCGACTGCGCGTGACGGCTGGATGGCACTGTCCTCGTCGGGATCGGCTTCCCCCCAGACCGCCCAGTCAATCGTGACCACCAGCGATGGCGGCTCCACCTGGCACACCAGCTGGAAGGGTGGGCTGTTCCCGTTCTTCTCGACGTCCGCCGGTGCCGAGGCGGGCTGGGTCCTGGCGGGAGAGTCGCTCGCCTGCGGACAGCCGGGCACTCCCCCCGCCGACTGCCCGTCGTCAGTGCTGCTGGCGACCGCCGATGGCGGCACCAGTTGGCACCAGCTGCCAGCGATGCCGACTCCGGTCTGGCAGGTCGCATTCGCCACCACCGAACTCGGGATCGCTGCGACCGCGCCCAGCTGCAGGGCCGAGGCCTCCCTCTCCGGCGCCCCATGCCCCGGTGCGGTCCTGCTGACCACCGATGGTGGGGTGCACTGGAGTACCACGCTGCGGACAACTGGCTTGGTGAGCGCGATCGCGGCACGCGGCGACACCCTCTGGGCGGTGACGGGAGTCCCCGGTCTCGAAGGGGTGACCGGGTCGCCGCACCTGCTGGTGATGCGCAGCGGGGATCAGGGCGGGACGTGGACCCAGGTGGCCAGCCTGGGGCCTCTCTCCCAGATCGGTCCTGGGCTGGAGGCTCGCCTTCAACTGGGACCTGGAGGCGAGATGTGGCTCAGCTACCTGGAGCAGGACAGCTGTGCCATGCACGGGTGCTCCGTCGGCGGCTTCGAGAGCGTGGATGGCGGCCTCCGCTGGCGCGCCAACGGACCACCGGATCCCACTCCGCAGGCGGAGTGCGGTGACTTTGCGCCGCCGGGAGCGGTTGCCATCGCGCCGACCGGAACGGTGATAGGCACCTACCAGAGCAGCCTCGCCACCTGTGAGGCACCGGCGGCATTCCTTTCGAAGTTGGTCGATGGAGAGTGGCGGCCCGTCCACCGCTGGAACTTCTTCCAGCCGCGGGAGCTCACCTATCCCAGCGCCGAGGTGGGATACGGGGAGAATGGGTCCGCGCTGCTGGCGACCCGGGATGGGGGGGCCACCTGGACCCAGGTCTGGCCCGGGCTCAGCCCCACCGGCGGGCTGGATGCCATCTCCAGCGCCATTGCCTTCGGGTACGGCAGCCTGGGCTCGGACAGCTCGGTCCTGGAGACCCGGGACTCAGGGCGGAGCTGGAGCTTGGTGAGCCAGCTCCCCACCCAGGTCCTGGCCCTGGACATGATCGGGCCCGAGGTGGGATTCGCCGCCGCCGCAGGCACAGGAGCCGCGCTCCAGTCCTTCGATCTCTACCGCACAGCCGACGGCGGTCGCAGCTGGACCATGGTCGGTCCGGGCTTCCCCCTTCAGGGCTGGGGGGTGCTGGGACTGTGGCTCACGGCGTCGGGAAGCGGTGTGGGCGCGATCGCCGGCACCGAGGAGGGGACCGGGTTGCCCTACCCGACGGGATTCTTCGCCGCCAGTGACGGCGGCCGCCGCTGGGAACCGGAGGGCAGCCTTGCCAGCGGCTACAACCTCGTCACCAGCGCGACCTTCAAGCGGCTCGGGGCAGGGCGATGGCTGGGGCTGGCAGAGGTCAATCACGGCAGGGGCACCGAGCTCGAGGAGTCGCAGGACCTGGGCCACACCTGGTCGCTCGTGCCAGGGGCGCCGACCCGCCTGGCCGCGCTCGACCTCAGCGGGGATCGGGGATCGGTGGTCGCCGCGCAGGTCGGAGCCGGAGACAACCCCCTTGTCCGAATCTACCTCGCCTCGACCGCCGGCGGTAAGTGGCGCCCGGCGGCGGCTCGCCCGGCCGTGGCTCGGGGCGGAGCCCTCAGCGCGCCCGACATCTCCATCGCCAACTCGGAAACGGTGTGGCTGCTGACGGCCGGAGCGGTGTGGGAGACGACCGACGGGGGCGCGAGCTGGCGGCCGGCGTGAGCCGCAGCGGCGTGTCCTTCGACGCCGGCCACGGTCGGGCCGGGCCCGCAGGACCAGGGCCTAGCGGCCCCAAGCGAGATGAGCCACTTGAAAGTTGGGAGTCGAGAGGCGTACCTTGCAAGCAGGCCATGCCCCCACCCCCTCCACGTCCCCCCCAGGGCGAACCGGCTCCTTGGTGATGTCGCGCACCTTCCGTGCTCTGGCCGCCGGCGCCGTTGCGGTTGCGGCGCTCCTGGTCGCACTGACCGGGTGCGGAGGGGTTCCGGCGCATCTCCGCCCCAGACGGCGCCGTGAGTCAGCGGCGAGGCACCAGCAGGCGGGAACGGCGACGGGGGCGACTCCGCTGGCTGCGGTGGCCCTCCCCGCAGGCACCCACCTCCCTGAGGCGCTCAGGTTCAAGGGCGAGCTGGCGGCGTCGGTCACTGTCGGCTACGCGGCCCGGTGCGGGGTCTACCCGGGGTACGGGTATCTGGCGGCGCTCGAGCTGCCGCTGGCCGGTAGGGTGGCGAGCCTGACAATTCAGCTCCCCATGTTCAACGGCCCAGGCCTCTACCGGGTGGGGTCTCCCGCCGGCCTTGCGACCGCCGTCGCCACGACCCGGTTGAGCACCCTCGGAGAGGCACAGGCGGGATCGGTCGTGGTCTCGCCCGGAGGGCGGGGCGGCAGCCTGGAGCTGTATTTCGGCTCCGCCCGCCAGGGCAGCCGTGGCAATCAATACGCCGAGGTGGTGAGCGGGAACTGGACCTGTGCGCCGCCGGGGCTCAACCCGACGGTCTCGTCCTCGTTCGTGACCAACGCCTATCAGGCCCTGACCGTGAGCGGTGCCATGTCGGGGCACGTGGGAGCCGCCGATGTCCCGGGCTCGAGCCTGGTGGACGGCGCCCCGAACTGCGGTGTGTACCACACCGCGTCCGGCGTGCACTTCAACGTCGCCATGGTGGTCGGGCTGGCCGGCCACCCCTACATCCTGGATGTGCAGCTCCAGCAGTACCAGGGGGCGGGGCAGTACTACCCCGCCTTCACCACCGCCAGCCTGCCGATGGAGACCAACTGGGCCACGGGAGAGGTCGTTCCCGACGGGTCTGTGGGCAGCTCTGGAGCGATACCCAGCTCAAACTGGGCGGCGGTGGGCGGGGACTTCCGCTTGGACGCCGGGCTGGACTCCGGCCTGATGGCCATCCGGTTCATGGACCGCACCGGCGCCTCGTTCGTCGTGACCGGGGCGTGGAGCTGCTGAGCCCCGAGCCGCGCGCCAGGAAAGTGAGCGCGCCCCGGGGCCGCGCGCCAGGGAGCGGCCCGGCGGCCCCGCCGCCTTCTGCGATCGCGAGCGGCACCTATAATCCCAGGCCGATGGACGACAAGGCGATGGTCGACCTGCTGGAGCGGGTGGGCAATCTGTTCACGTCCAGCCTCGACGTCAAGGTCAACATCGACTTCACCCTGCGGGCGCTCTCCCAGCTGGTCGAGTGCGACTCGGAGACCGTGTTCCTGCTGGACGACGAGGAGAGCCGGCTGACCGCGATGGTGACGTACCCCTACACCGAGCAGGTGGGCAGCGTGGCATCGTTCGGCCTGGGCGAGGGGATCGTGGGTTGGTCCGTCGCCGAGCGCAAGGCGGCCCGGGTCGCCGACGCGACCACCGACCCACGCTTCAAGACCCTCGCGTCGGGCACCACGCCCAAGAGCGTCATGGTGATGCCCCTGGAGTCGCCCAACCGGGTCGTGGGCGCGCTCACATTGGGGCGCAAGCAGGTCAAGCCGTTCACCGATCTGGAGCAGGCGCTGGTCCGGGTCATCGCCAACCAGGCCGCCATCAGCCTGGACAACGCGGCGCTGCATGCGTCGGCCCAGCGCCAGCTCCAGGAGATCGCACTGCAGAAGCATGAGCTGGAGGTCGCCAACGCCCAGATCCGCGAGAACAGCCGGCTGAAGAGCGAGTTCCTGGCCAACATGAGTCACGAGCTGCGCACCCCGCTCAACTCCATCCTCGGGTTCAGTGAGATCCTCAAGGACAATCTCGCCGGCAAGATGAGCCCGCAGCAGGAGCAGGAATGTCTGGAGAACATTCACTCCAGTGGACGGCACCTGCTCAATCTGGTGAATGACGTACTCGACCTCAGCAAGATCGAGGCGGGCCGGCTGGAGCTGCAGTACGAGGAATTTCAGGTGGGCAGCTGCATCTCCGAGGTCCTGACGGTGGTCAGACCACTGGCCGAGCGCGCCTCCGTCAACGTGGTGGTGGAGCTGGACAACGAGAGTGCGCTGCTGCGGGCGGATAAGGGGAAGTTGAAGCAGATCCTCTACAACCTTCTGTCCAACGCCATCAAGTTCACCCCCGAAGGGGGCCAGGCGCTGGTGAAGACGCGCACCAAGCCACGGGCCGGGCAGTTGGTGCTGCAGGTCAAGGACAGCGGAATCGGCATAGCCCCCGACCATCACGAGCAGATCTTCAGCGAGTTCTTCCAGGTTCAGGCCGCCGCCGATCGGCAGTTCGAGGGGACCGGCTTGGGGCTGGCCCTGGTCAAGCGGCTGGTGGGATTGCACGGGGGCACGATCAAGGTCGACAGCCAGTTGGGCAAGGGGGCTACCTTCACCGTCACCCTGCCGCTGCGGGGGCTGCGCCCCGATGGGCAGCTCCGCAACCGGATCCTGGTCATCGAAGACAACCCCTCCAGCCTGGAGCTGTCCACCCTGGTGCTGCGGGGGCAGGGCTTCAAGGTCGACACCGCGACCGACGGGCAGGAGGGGCTGCAGATGGCCAAGGCCCACCCCTATGACCTAATCCTCATGGACATCCAGCTCCCCGGGATCGACGGGCTGACCGTGACCCGCCTGCTCAAGGCCGATCCCCGGACCGCGAGAACCCCTATCGTTGCCCTGAGCGCCCGGGCCATGCTCGGCGATGAACGCGAGGCACTGGAGGCGGGCTGCTCGGGCTACATCACCAAGCCCATAGAGGTCAAGAGCTTTCTGAACACGGTGACCGAATACCTGGAGGCACAGGGAGCATGAGCGGGGGCAACAAGACCATCCTGACCGTGGAGGACGACGCCAGTACCAGGGAGATCATCCGGCTGGCCTGCGAGCCCCAGCACTACACGGTGCTGGAGGCGACCACCGGACCTGAGGGCTTGGAGGCCGTGCTTCACAACGCTCCCGACCTGGTGCTCCTGGACATAAACCTGCCGGGGATGTCGGGGCTGGACGTCTGCCGCAAGCTGCGCGCGGATGGCCACAAGATCCCCATCATCATGCTGACCGCCAAGAGCGACACCATCGACGTGGTGGTCGGTCTGGAGCTGGGTGCCGACGACTACGTGGTCAAGCCGTTCGAGGTGCGGGAGCTGGTGGCCCGCATCGGCGCCCATCTGCGGCGTGCGGAGTCGATCCCGGGAGAGACCGTCAAGGAGCGCTTCGAGTTCCCCGGACTCAGCATCGACCTCCGCCGGAGACAGGTCTTCCATGACGACAATGAGGTCCAGCTCACCCTGACGGAGTTCAACCTTTTGGCTCTCCTGGCGAGCAAGCCGGGGCAGGTGATGAGCCGATCGGAGCTGCTGCGGCGGGTGTGGGGCTACGAGGTGGAGATCGAGACTCGCACCGTCGACGCCCACGTGTATCGGCTCAGGCGCAAGATCGAGCCCAACGCCGAGCACCCCACCTACATCCACTCCGTGCCCGGGATCGGGTACCGCTTCGCCGGCTGACGGCCGGCGACCGGTGTTCCCGGTGGGAGTGGGAGCCGTGACCGCAGGTTCAGAGCCGAGTCAGGCGCCAGCGGATCGACGGGGCCGGCACCGCCGCCGGGGCCCGCAGGGTGATCGTCTTTACGAACTGCCCTGAGTACAGGCGGAACTCACCCACCACCGCGCCGGCCGCGACCCGATCGGTGAGCCGACGGGGGCTGAGGGAGGTACGCAGGGTGAGTCCCGGCCACCCCACCACCGTCAGTGAGCGGGGAGCCGGGATCGCCACTGCGGCGAGCCACGGCTGGGTCAGGGAGGCGACCTCCCCGTCCCGCGGGATCACGGTGTAGGGGCTGAGGGTGGCGAAGGTCGCGTTCACCAGCGCCACGGCGGCGTTGATGGCGTTGCCCAGCTCGGTCACCCCACCCTGGCCCAGCACCGCGCCCACCACCGTGGTCGGGGTGCCCCCCACGGAGCGCCGCGCCGCGAACACGAAGCAGCCTCCCGCCGCCGGGGTCCAGCCGGTCTTGACCCCGATGAAGTCGTCGTGGGTGACCTGGGAGTTCACGTTGTAGGTCAGCCCCGCGACCGGCAGGGTCACCTGCGGCAGAGCGACGATGCTGGCAAAGGTGGGGTTCTCCATCGCAACCTCGGCCAGCCGCGTCTGGTCGGCGGCGGTGCTCACCGTGGCCGCCGACACTCCGCTGGCATCCGCGTAGTGGGTGTGACGGAGTCCGAGCTTCGCCGCCATCTGGTTCATCTGCGCCACGAAGGCCGACTCGGATCCGGCGTCCCAGCTGGCCAGCAGCGAGGCGATGTTGTCGCCCGACGGTATCAAGAGCGCCTGCAGCGCCTGCAGCTCGCTGAGCTGCTCCCCGGCCGCGACCGCCACCACCGAGTCCCCAGCCGCGTTGTCAGCGTGATAGGTGGCCACGTCCTGAGCCGTCACCGTGATCTCGGGGCCGGATTCGCCGACTCCGATCGGGTGCGCCCGGAGGACCAGCAGGGCGGTCATGACCTTGGCCACCGATCCGATCGCCTCCGGCTGATTCCCGCCGTAGCTCCCCACCGTGCCCACTCCCTCCACAGCCACGGTCGCCTCCCCGGTGCTGGGCCACGGCAGCGTTGGGTTGGAGCCGGGGATCCGCACCCGGGCGGAGACAGTGCGGACCAGGTGAACCGCGGGTACGGGCCGCAGGTACTGCCCCACCGCCGCCAGCACCACAATCGCCACCACCGCGGAGACGGTCAGCTTCAGGCGGCGCAGCGTCGACGATCTGCTCTTCATGGCACGCGTCGGATCAGCACCAGCATCACGTCAGCTCCAACGCGGGGCGGCCGAACTCGGTTCCGCTCGGGCGGGCATGTGCGCACGTGTCACTCCTGGCCGGGGCCACATGGCACCGGGATCGCGTCAGCCCCGACTTGCAGAGTCCACGATAGGCGACCACCGCCAGCTCGCGCACCAGAGCCGACCAAGAGTACAGCCATCACCAGTCCGGGACCCGATTCGACCGCCCGGGAGGCAGGCCGGTGGGCCACCCCCGGGCCCGCGGACGCGGAGCTGCGCCCGCACACCACGACAGTTTGCTGGCGTCGCGACGGTTGAGGTGGGCGAGGATGCGGTGCGGGCGGTCCGGGATGCCGTGGCGCCGGTGCCCGACCGGTTACCGTGGGGGGCGCAATGGACGTGCTCTGGGAGATGGAGCCGGGTGCTACCGGGCGACCCCTGGCTGGGGTCAGGGTGCTGGACGTCTCCAGGGTGCTGGCCGGCCCCTACTGCGCCATGCTCCTTGCCGACCTGGGGGCCACCGTGGTCAAGGTTGAGGGCCCGCAGGGGGATGAGACCAGACGCTGGGGCCCCCCTTTCGACCGCGGAACGGCCACCTACTTCTACACCGCCAACCGCAACAAGCGTTTCGTCAGCCTCGACCTCGCCAGCGAACCGGGTCAGGAACGCGTCCGCAGCCTGCTGCGGGACGCCGATGTGCTGGTTCACAACTTCACCAAGCGCGTGCTGACCAAGCTGCATCTGTCCGTCCCGGAGGTGTCCGCCCTCAATCCTCGCTGCATCCACGCGACCATCTCCGGGTTCGGCCCGGAGCAGCCCGATCGGCGCGGCTTCGACGTGATCACCCAGGCGCTGGGAGGGATGATGGCGGTCACGGGATATCCCGAAGGCTCCCCGACCAAGGTCGGAGTACCCATCTCCGATCTCGCGGCCGGGCTGTTCTCAGCGCTGGCGGTCACCGCCGCCCTGCGCGGCCGCGAGGTCACCGGCCACGCGGCAACCGTGGAGATCGCCCTGCTGGACTCGGTGATCGCTCTGCTGTCGAACCAGGCGATGTCCTGGCTGGCGGGCGGGGTGGCTCCGGGACGCATGGGCAATGACCACCCCCAGGTCGCCCCCTATGGCCTCTACACGACCGGTGACGGCGACGTCGTGATTGCGGCCGGGACTGACGGCCAGTTCGCGGCGTTGGTCGCCGAGCTGGGCGATGAGGGACTGGCCGGTGACCCTCGGTTCGCCAGCAACGCCGGCCGGGTGCAGCACCGCGATGAGCTCCGGATGGCCCTGGAGGCGCTGCTGCGGCCCCACGGGGCGATGGAGTGGCAGACGAGGCTGGATCGGGCCGGCGTCCCCTGCGGCATGGTGCGGTCGGTGGCCGAGGTGTTCGAGGAGGTAGGAGCGCGGCTGGTCAGATCGGTGGGCGGGGTACCTCAGGTGATGTCCCCCTTCCTCCTCGACAACGAGTACCTGCCTCCGTACCTCAGCCCGGCCCAAGCGCCGGACTCGCTCGACCCCGGCGGCAACCCCGGCGCCGTCGACTGACCACCGCATCCGCTCGCGGAGCGGTGCCCTCTCGATCCGCAGGCCCAGCGTGGGCGCTGCGACTGGCTCTATATTGGGCGAGCCCATGGGATTCAACCCAGACTGTCTCGGCAAGACCTATCAAGCGGACTGGCAGAAGGTGGATCGGCCGCGCCACCGCGCCTATCTGGCCGCGGTGACCGGGCGCGACGACGCACCGGAGCCGAGTCGGCCGCTGGCGTGCTTCGCCGCGGTGTACCTGCTGTGGCCCATCGTCCCGCTGGTCTTCTCCGACCCCGAGGTCGGGCTCGATCTCCCCCGCCTGCTTCATGGGGAGCAGGAGTTCTGGTTCGAGCGGCCGGCCGCCTTCGAGGAGGAACTCCTTCCGTTCGGCACCATCACCAGGGCAGAGGAGCGGCGGGGGATGGTGTTCTTGGAGCTGGTCTGCGACGGCCGGGCGCGGGACGGATCCGAGGTCGCCCACTCCCGGAGCCTGTTCTTGGTGCGGGGCCCAGGATGATGGACCACCCCTCGATGGACGCATTCCCACCAGGAGCCGGGGAGACGCCTCCAGAGCTGCGGCAGCGGCTGACCCAGGCCAGAATCGACGCTTACGCCGAGGCGTCTGGAGACCACAATCCGATTCACCTGGACCCGGCATTCGCCAAGGCGGTCGGTCTGCCATCCACGATCGCGCACGGCCTGCTCACCCTGGGCGCGGCGTGTTCTGAGATCGAGCTGTGGGCGGCGCACAAAGCGTGGACCGCCCGGGTCAGCTGCCGCTTCGCCGCCCCTTTGCCGTCGGGCCAGCTGCTCTCCGGCAACCCCCGAATGGTGGAGACCGGACCGGAGCTGGTGGTGATCGAGCTGGACGCCCTCTCCGAGACCGGGGAGCGGGTGCTGACCAAGGGGAGAGTCGAGCTGCGGCCACTCTGACCGCGGCGCGGTCAGTTGCGGGTTCCCGAACCGAAGCCCGCGTTGAGTCCGGCCAGAACCTGGACCAGGCTCACCGCCCCGGCCGGAGCGGCTATCTTGAAGTTCTGGTTGAAGTCGGAGAGGTCGAGATAGTCCTGGCCCCGACCGTCCACGCGCAGCGGAAACGGCGGACCACTGGTCGCGACCAGCACCTTGGTCGCGCTATTGCCGGACCCTTCGGTCACCTCCACGACACCCTGGCCGGCGAAGGTGGAGGTCTTGCCTCGGGTGGCCCGTGACTCCCCCTTCAGGATCACCTGAGCCTCCTGCTTGGCCGAGGTCAGCGCGGCAAGCCCGGTTGTGAGCGTCTGAGCCAGCGAGTTGTCGGCCGGGATGGAGACCCACTTGTTGGCTAGAAATCCCTGCAGGGCGCCGCCGTCGGCCTGCTCCCAGAGAGTGGCGCTCTTGACGTAGTCCGTGCCCCTGATTTCTCGCAATTGGAAGGTGAGGGAGCCCAGCGTGAAGGTGCCCGAACCCAGGTGGGGCCCCCCCACCTCGAACGTGAAGCTGCCGGTGCCTCCCGACACCGGCACCGTACCCTGCAACTTGTACGAGCGGGCGGTGAGGAGGGCATGCGCTGACGCGCTGATTATCTGAGGGCCGCTCTTGGTGGCCTCGCCGTTCTGGCCACAGCCCGCCAGCAGCAGCGCGAGCAGCGCTCCCGCGGCCAGGGCGGGGATGAGACGCCGTGCGAGTGACCACGGCCGGCGCCGCCAGGTCAAGTCGAAGATCTCGAAGTCACAGTTGCGCGCAGCGGTTGCGGCATCCCTGACCGAGAAGGGTGGATCGGCGTGGTGGCCGTTGTCAAGGCAGGTACACTCGGGTGCCAGGATGGCCATGTTCGATCTGTCGGGAAAGGTGGCTCTGGTGACGGGGGCTTCGAGGGGCCTGGGGCGCGCCAACGCGCTCGCGCTCGCCAGAGCCGGCTGCGACGTGGTGGTGGCGGACCTTCTGGTGGAGTCCGACCCGGAGCTGGAGCGGGTCGCAGAAGCCAGCGACAGCGTGATGGCGCGGGTGATGGTGACCGATCGGGTCGTCTTCACGGAGCGCACCGCCCGGGAGATCCAGGCCCTCGGGAGACGGTCGGAGGCGGTTCGCATGGACGTGGCCGACTTCCAGATGGTGCGGGAGGTGGTCGACCGGATGGTGGAGCAATTCGGCCACCTGGACATCCTGGTCAACAACGCGGGGGCTCACGATCATGTCGCCCAAATCATGGACCAATCGCCCGAGCTGTGGGAGCGGGATCTCAGGGTTAACCTGACCGGGGCCTACAACTGCAGCCAGGCGGCTTGGCCGCACATGCGCGCGCGCAACTTCGGACGGCTGATCTTCATGTCCTCCATCGCCGGTATCGCCGGCGGTTTCGGACAGGCCAGTGTCAGCACCACCTCCGCGGGGCTGCTCGGACTGATGCGGTCGCTGGCGCTGGAGGGCGCCCGGCACGGCATCACCAGCAACGCGGTGGTGCCGGGGATCATCGCCACCGAGTCGTTCCGCACCACCCCTCCCGAGATGGTCGACCGGATGGTGCTGAGAACCGCGATGCGGGCCCCAGGGACCCCCGAGGACGTCGCCGCCGCGGTCTGCTATCTCGCCAGCGAAGAAGCCGGATACGTCACCGGAGTCCAGCTCCCGGTGGCCGGCGGGATTGACCTTTTCACCTTCTGATTTGCGGGGTCGGCTGAGCAAAGCGCGCAACTTGGCGGCGGGCCTGCTATAGTACCGGCCGCCAGACAGTTCCGGGCGGCGATACAAGGCACGACCGAGTGGTCCTGGCTAGCTTCGTGTTGGAGGATGCTCGGATTGAGCCTCGTCGACGTCACCCTGACCTGCCGGGAGTGCGGGTCGGAATTCATCTTTACGGCCGGAGAACAGCAGTTTTATCAGTCGAAGGGCTTGGTCAACCAGCCCACCCGCTGCCAGCCCTGCCGGCAGCTGGCCAAGGCGTCCCGTCAGGGCTCGGCAGGAGGTTACGGCTCCTCGGGCCCGCGGCCCCCGCGGCAGATGCATGAGGTCGTCTGTGCCGACTGCGGCACCCTGACCCAGGTGCCGTTCGAGCCCAAGTACGATCGGCCCGTCTACTGCAGCGCCTGCTTCGAGAACCACCGGGTAGCCCGCTGATCAGGGATCTGCTCGCGGCGCGTGCTCGAGCAGATCCGCCATCGCCAGGTCCAGAGCATCCGGGTCTGCCGAGCAGGCCCGGATGATGAGGTTCCCGCGCACCCTCTGCGGGTAGGAGCCGAAGTGCACCTGCGGGTACTCCTCGCCGAGTCGGGTCAGGATCGGGTAGAACTGCGACTCCGGCACGCCCTGGAAGTGCGCCTCTCGATAGGTGACCGCCCGCTCGCCGCCGCAGAAGGTCGGAATGGCCTCCTGCTCGACGATCGCTCGGAGCTCGTGAGGGACCCCGGGCAGGGCCAGAATCCAGCGCGGCTCGCTGCCGTCAGGTAGCGGAATCGCCACTGGGGGCGCCATCCCCACGGGATTGCGCAGCACCAGCGCCCCCCGGGGCACCAGGGCCATCTTGCGGTTGCCCTCGTTGGGTTCCGGACCCGGCACCCGGCCCTCGGCGTGCATCCGCGCCACCCGCTGGCGGATGCGGGCCATGGTCGCCGGATCTTCCACCAGCTCCAGGCCGAGAGTGTCGGCGAGGGCCGCCATGCTGCGGTCGTCAGGGGTCGGCCCCAAGCCTCCGCAGCAGAATACCCGGGCCACCCGCTGGCTCACCGCCGCCCCCACAACCTCGGAGATCGCCATCGGCTCGTCCGGCACGACCGTGATCCGAGCCACCGGAAACGGGGTCTCCCGGAGCTGAGCGGCGAGCCAGTTGGAGTTGGTGTCGAGGGTGTGACCGGACAGAACCTCGTCCCCGATCGCCACGATCCAGCTGTGCGCGCTCAACAGCCGGGCGCCCGGCCAGCCGGCGGCGGTACCCGGCGTCGATCGGGAGAAATGGCGGTTGCGGGGTCCACCCCGATATAATCCGGCAGCTTGGGCCGCCACCGCTGGCACGATCAGGCCCGCCCCAACAGTTCTCAGGAAGTCTTGCCGCGCGGCTGGGAGGTCATCGCGCCCATGAACCGAACCGACCTGATTCCGATCCTGGTGGCCGGGGTGCTGGCCCTCCTCTACGGGGGGGTGCTCACCCGCTGGGTGATGCGGCGCTCCCCCGGCAACGAGCGGATGCAGGAGATCGGCCAGGCGATCCGGGAGGGCGCCTCGGCGTATCTCAACCGGCAGTACTCGATCATCGCGGTGATTGGGGTGGTGCTGGCAGTTGTGCTGGCTCTGGGAGGGCTGGTCAGCTCCGCCTTGGGCTGGCAGACGGCGCTGCTCTTTTTGTTCGGCGCGGCTCTGTCCGCCAGCGCCGGGTATGTGGGCATGAACGTCTCGGTCCGCAGCAATTACCGGACCGCCGAGGCGGCTCGCGGCGGGATTGGGCCGGCACTGCGCGTGGCCTTCAACGGGGGCGCGGTGACGGGCTTCTTCGTGGTCGGATTCGGCCTCCTGGGGGTCACGATCGCGTTCTGGATCATGGACAAGCCCCAGGCGATCGTCGGACTGGCCTTTGGCGCCTCGCTGATCTCGGTGTTCGCCCGCTTGGGCGGTGGCATCTACACCAAGGCGGCCGACGTCGGGGCCGACCTGGTGGGCAAGATCGAGGCGGGGATTCCTGAGGACGACCCCCGCAATCCGGCGGTCATCGCTGACAACGTGGGCGACAACGTGGGTGACTGCGCGGGCATGGCCGCCGACCTCTTCGAGACCTATGCGGTCACCGCGATCGCGGCGATGCTGCTGGGGGGCCTGGAGTTCCACAACTTCGCGCTCACCGTCTACCCCCTCATGCTGGGGGCGATCAGCATCGTGGCCTCGATCATCGGCACCTGGTTCGTGCGCGTCGGCAAGGGTGGCTGGATCATGGGCGCGCTCTACCGCGGCCTGGTGGCGGCCGCAGTGGTGTCAATCGTCGGCTTCGCGATCCTCACCGTGGCGCTCAACTCCAGCGGCGCCCTCTCCGCGCGCGTTTTGGGACACCCGGTCATCGACCTGTTCTACTCCGGGGTGATCGGGATCGTGATCACGGTCCTGATCGTGGCCATCACCGAATACTTCACGGGCTCCCAGTTCAGTCCGGTTCGGGGGATCGCGCGCGCGTCGCAGACCGGGCACGCGACCAACATCATCGCCGGACTCGCCGTGGGCCTGGAGGCGGCCGCGCCACCCGTTTTTGTGATCGGCGTTGGGATTCTCGGCGCCTACGCGCTGGCGGGCCTCTACGGGATCGCGATCGCCGCCATGGCGCTGCTCAGCATGGTCGGGATCGTGGTCGCGATCGACGCCTACGGCCCGATCACCGACAACGCCGGTGGCGTGGCGGAGATGGCCGACCTGCCGGAGTCGGTGCGCAACGTCACCGACCCGCTGGACGCGGTGGGCAACACCACCAAGGCGGTGACCAAGGGGTACGCGATCGGCTCCGCGGCCCTGGCGGCGCTGGTCTTGTTCGCCGGCTACACCCTCACTCTGGGGAACCACCACTACAACTTCAGCCTCAGCAACCCCAGCGTCATCGTGGGCCTGCTCTTCGGGGGAATCCTGCCGATGCTCTTCGCCTCCCTCTCGATGCAGGCGGTCGGCCGCGCCGCGGGCGGGGTGGTGGATGAGGTGAGGCGTCAGTTCCGGGAGATACCCGGGATCATGGACGGCACCGGCCGGCCTCTTTACGGACGCTGCGTGGCGATCGTGACCAAAGCTGCCCAGCGCGAGATGATCATCCCCGGGCTGATCCCAGTGGTCGCACCGATTTTGGTGGGATTCATTCTCGGCCCGGTGGCACTCGGGGGGATGTTGATCGGCACCATCGTGGTGGGGCTGTTCGTCGCCCTCCAGATGACCTCAGGCGGCGGCGCCTGGGACAACGCCAAGAAGTACGTGGAGGAGGGCAACTACGGCGGCAAGGGGACCGAGACCCACGCCGCCGCGGTGACCGGGGACACGGTCGGGGATCCCTACAAGGACACCGCCGGGCCTGCGATCAACCCGATGATCAAGGTGGTCAACATCATCGCCATCCTGATCGCGCCGATCATCGCGACCCACTACCTCATCCACTGACGCGGAAAGGATGCGGCCGGTTGGCCGCGCCCGGCGGGGAGAGTTGATGGCAGAGAGCGAGCAGTCGGAGTACCTGGAGGAGATCGCCGACCTGCGGTCACGGCTGGCGCAACTGGTCGAGGGGGGCGGCGATCCGGTGCTCATCGACGAGTTCACCGTCGAGGTGCGGATCCTGGAATCCCTCCTGCTGGCGGCCCGCGAGCTCAATCTCCAGTTGCAGCTCGACCCAGAGCTGGGAGAGCGCCTGCTCCTGCGGGGCCTGTCCCCGCTCAGCTTCCAGGACGTGTACAGCTTCGTCTACGACGCCACCATGGAGATCGATTTGCAGGGGCGGGAGTTGGCCCGGGCGATTGGCGAGACCGACTTCGCCGCCCTCCTCAGGGATTGAGCATCGCTCCTCATCGCCGACCGCGATCAGGTCCGCCGCCGCGCCGCCCGTCGCGAATCATGAGCCGGCCGAAGCGTGTCTTGAGATCGGCTCCTGATCATGGCTATCGGTCGAATTCGGGGATTGGCGCATAATGTAGTCATCGCTACAATGTGGTCGCGGGCTACCCGCCCTGCGGCCAGATCCACCCAGGAGGTGCCGCATGGCTGATCAGCAACGCACAGCGCCGGAAGTCCGACAGGCGATCGTGGAGGCGGCCGCCTCGCTCTTCCGAAACCAGGTCATGTCCCACACCGGCCACGCCAACCTATCGGGGCGTCTTTCGTCAGAGGAGATGATCTTGACCGTGGACGGCATGGTCCGCGAGCTGACCGTCGACCGCATGGCCAGGCTCCGGCTCGACGGCAAGGTCGTGGAGGGAACGCTCGATCCCACCAACGCCGAGATCGTGGCGATGCACGGAGAGGTCTACCGCACTCGCGCCGAGGTGGGGGGGATCATCCACACCCACTCGCCCAGCCTGCTCGCCTTCGCGCTGGCGAACCGGCCCCTCCCCTGCCGCTACGAGGCGCTTCTTCGCTTCGGCCAGGCCGCCGAGGTGCCCGTCGTGCCCTGGGCGCCCCGCGGTTCGGAGCGGTCCGTCGCCGGAATCGTGGAGGCGATTCGGGAGCATCCCTCGACGCAGGCCGTGCTCCTCGGGAACCATGGCGTCCTGGTCTTCGGCAGCACCCCTCAGGCGGCGGCTGCCCTGGTGACGGTGCTGGAGGAGGCGGCCGAGGCTGAACTCGCGGCAACGCAGGTCGGCGGTGCCGAGGAGTTTCCCGCGGGGGCCCTGGAGGACGTCCGGACCGCCATGGCCCGGGTGCGGTCATGACCGCTCCCGGGGGAGATGAGCTGGAAGCGATCCGCGACTCCTACCGCGAGCTCACCGGAGGGGTCCCCGAGTCGATCGAGGCCCGGCTAAGGGTCGCTGGGGCCACCGGCCGGGAGGCGGCGGTGGCGTCCGTAGAGGCCACCCGGCGGGCGCTGATCATGGAGAATCCACTCGGACGCAGGGTGGGTCAGATAGTCCACTTCGCGCAGCTGGTCGCCCTGCAAAGGGGCGCGCCGGCGCGTCTGCATGCCCGGGCCGCGCTCCGCGCCGGAGCGACGCTGGCAGAGCTGACCGGAGCTGCGGAGCTGGCCCTGATCACCGCTGGCATGCCGGCCTACTCGTTAGGGATCGAGATCTGCGCGGAGCTCCTGGAGGAGGCGGGATCGCCAGGTGAGCGGCCCTAGCCGCCGGACCAGTCCAGATTCGACACCGGCGGCGGGCGCACCCGAGTTCGGATCGGCGCTTCAGCCACTGAGCCAGGACGTCGGGTTCCGGCTGGGCCGGGCCCACCGCCACCTGCGCGCCAGCTGGGAACGGGCGATCGCCGATCTTGGCGTCACCGCCCCGCAGGCGGCGGCGCTAAGAGCGGCGGTGGCCCAGCCTGGCCAGGCCCTGCGGGGCCTGGCCAGGGTTCTGGGTACCGACCCCATGAATGCTCGACGGCTGGCGATCGATCTGGAGCGCCTGAACCTGGTCGAGGTCCGAACGTCGGTCCGAGATCGCCGGGCCAAGGGTGTCTGGCCGACCGAACTCGGCACCACCCTGGCCGAGGAACTCTCGCGCCGAGCACGGGCGCGGCGGCGATCTCTGGAGCGCGAGCTCGGGACAGCCGCCTACCGGCAGCTCGAGGAGCTCTTGGAGCAGTTGTTAGCGACTGACGCCCTCGGCGACCGCACTCCCTGACCGGCCCGGTCCGCTCCCGCTACCCAGCCATCCCCGAGGCTCCGTGGCGGCAGAGCTCACAGACCCCGTGGCCGACCAGCTCCACACGCTCGACGTGGAAATGGATCCGCGAGGAGATCCGGTCCACCCAGTCGGGAACCTCGGGCACACTGACGTCGAAGGTGGCCCCGCAGAGATCGCAGAGGAGATGCTGGTGAGACTCGTTTCCGACCTGCACCGCCTCGTAGGCGTTGCTGTGGCCGAGCTGGACCCGGCGCGCCAGACCCATCTCCACCAGGAGGTCGAGGGTGCGGTAGACGGTGGTGCGTTGGAAGCCGGGGACCTTGTGAGAGATACTGGCACAGAGCTCGTCGGCGGTCGCGTGTCCCGGACTCTCGAGCAGTGCCGAGTACACCAGCCGCCGCTGGGGCGTGAGCCGCTTGCCCTTCTCCCGCAGCATCTCGAGCCGGTCCATGGTGAGAAGATGATAGCTGTTGGCAGCTATTGCAACAATTGCGGCTGGGGGGCTGCGGGCTCCCGGCTATGATCAAAGTGGAGTGGGTAGTGGATGAATGACTCCCAACGGCTGGCGGCCGTAGAGGATGCGCTGGCCAGGGTGCAGGATCCGGAGTTGCACCGGCCGATGATGCAGCTGGGCATGCTCAAGAACCTGCGCCTGGACGGCACGACGGTGCGGCTGCGAGTGGTCCTGACCACCCCGGCCTGTCCGCTCAAGGACCGGATCGAGGGCGAGATCCGGGCGGCGGTGGTGGGGCACGTCGACGGAGTGGACCGAGTCGAGCTGGAGTGGGATGCGGATGTCAGCCGCACCCGCGGTGTGACCGGACGCCAGGAGATCCCCGGGGTGCGGAACATCGTCGCGGTCTCCGCCGGCAAGGGTGGCGTGGGCAAGACCACAGTCGCGGTCAACCTGGCCTTTGCCCTCCTGCAAAGCGGTGCGCGTGTGGGCCTCTTGGACGCTGACATCTACGGGCCGAACGTCCCGATCATGCTGGGGCTGGAGGAGCGCCCGTCGGCCCAGGACGGCAGGATGATCCCACTCGCCAAGAACGGCCTGGAGGTGGTCTCGATCGGGACCATCATCGACCCTGACAAACCGGTCATCTGGAGGGGCCCGATGCTGGCGGGGGCACTCCGCCAGTTCCTGTTCGAGGTCAATTGGGGAGAGCTCGACTATCTCATCTGCGACCTTCCCCCCGGCACCGGGGACGTCCAGCTGACCCTTGCCCAATCCATACCCCTCACCGGTGCGGTCATCGTCACCACCCCCCAGGACGTCTCCCTGGCCGACGTGGGACGGGGGATCGCGATGTTCGAGCAGCTCCGCGTGGGCATCCTGGGGGTGATCGAGAACATGAGCGGGTTCGTCTGCCCCCACTGTGGAGAGATGACCGATGTGTTCAGCCGCGGCGGTGGGCGCCAGCTGGCCGCGGCCCGCCAGGTCCCGTTCCTGGGCGAGATCCCACTCGATCCAGCGGTGCGGGTGGGTGGAGGTGCGGGGCTGCCCCTCGTGCTCGCCCAACCGGAGTCGGCGCAGGCCAGGATCTTCGCGGAGGTCGCGGCCCAGCTGGCGGGACAGATCAGCCAGGTCAACTTCGAGGCGGCGGCGGCCCCGGTGATGCCTGCTGGCCCCCGCGTCCGGCTGGGCTAGAGGGGGCTCTCCCCCGCCGCCGGGACCAGCTTCGAGACCGCGGCGGCCGCCGCGCGGCGGATGACCTCTCGCGCGCTCCCGTCGGGGGTGTACACCCGCATCCACACCGTCCGCACCGGGAGCAGCCGGGCC
This sequence comes from bacterium, assembly GCA_021791345.1. The sequence continues at coordinate 9,807 of JAJYWT010000172.1, read as the reverse complement.
AGGAGTTGAGGGGCGGCCTCGACCTCCACCTTGCCGGAGATGGGATCGAAGATGTTCAGCTGCTCGCCGGCCCGCGCTGGGTTCTCCGGCCTGGGGGAGGTGCTGGCCAGGTCCACCTCCAGGGGAACCTCAGAGAGCGCTGTGGGCAGCTCTTCGCGGATCCGGTCCTCGAGGAAGCCCGCGTCCCGAAGCGTCGCCGGCTCGTCGTCGCCTCCGACTTCCCGGAACGCTTCATAGGCAAGCTGCCACGGGAGCGTGCGGCTGGTGACGGCCTCCCAGCCCCGGCCCAGCTCGGCCTCGTCGGCGGTCCGCGGATGCCGCTGCAGCCGCTCGACCTCGCCCAGCAGGGACCAGTCGGTCAGAAGTTGGTACTCCTCCAGGTGTTCCAGGGGACTACCCGGGGGCAGCAGCTTCCAGCAGGTGCGCGCGAACACCGGTCGAAGATGCAGGTCGATCCGCCGCACGGTTCGGTGAAAGTAGATGTGGTTGTACATGTACAACCGGGCGGCGAGGAACCCCTCGAGCGCCGGAGCCCCGTGCTGGTGCAGCACCAGCGAACCGTCCTTGATGAACATGTAGTGGCGCAGTCGGGCCACATCCACGGGGCCGACCCCCACCCCGCACATGTAGGCATCCCGGGGCACGTAGTCCAGGTTGTCGGTGCTGACCGCCCCGCAGAGAACCGCCTTCAGGGCGCCGAGCCAGCTCGGAGGGGCGAATCCGGGAAGGGGAGCCGGGGCCATCACGAACGCGACCCATCTGGGGTCGATCCGCTCGTGCTCACCGAAGCGGCCTGAGGGGCTCCGGCGCAGGGAGGCGATCAGGTCCTGCAACGGCCCCATCACCAGGGCGCGCCCCAGGTCCTCATGATCGAGGCCGAATCGAGCCAGAACCTGGCTGTCGAAGAAGTGTCCAAAGGGACCGTGGCCGCTGTCATGGAGCAATCCGGCGACCCGCATGGTCTCGACCACCAGCGGCTCGGAGGGCAGGTCGGGGAAGCTCTCGCGCAGGCTGGGATACAGGTGCTCTGTGATCCGCCCCGAGAGATGCATCGCGCCGACCGCATGCTGAAAGCGGGAGTGCTCGGCGGTGTGGAAGACCCACCAGGCGGACTGCAGCTGGTGGATGCGGCGCTGGCGCTGCATCCACGGGTGATCCAGCAGGGCCTGCTCGGAGCTGGAGCCGTCACCCAGCTGCTTGGTGATCTGACAGTACTCGTAGATGGGATCGGCGAGCAGGTTGACGGCATCGTAAACTCGCTCCGGCCCGCTCGCGGGCGGGTGGGGTGCCGCCAATCTCAGTCCGGCTTGCTGAACTGGCGCATGGCGGCTGCCAGCATGACCACCGCCGCAGCCATGATCATGGCGACTTCAAACCACACCGGCAGCACCCAGGCCCCCCAGCTGATGCCGGGGTTGAGGGTCCGGGCCAGGGGTGGGGGAAGCTGGATCTGGCTGAACACCGCCTCCCGGAAGGGAGCGACCGCGTAGGAGAGGGGATCGATCTTGCTGAGCACGGCCAGCCAGGCGGGCAGGTCGCTGAGCGGGAAGATCGCGCCCGACAGGAAGAACATCGGCAACACGAAGAACTGGGTGACCATCTGGAAGGACTCCACCTGGGAGATACGGGCGGCCAGCATCACCCCGAAGGCGGTGAGCGCAAAGGAGGTCAGCAGCATCTCGCCCAGCAGGGTCAGGATCATGACCGGGCTGTAGGGAACCCCGACGGTGCCGGCCAGAGCCAGGATGATCGCTCCCTGAATGCTGGCCACGGTGGCGCCGCCCAGGCACTTCCCCAAGACCAGCGTCCAGCGGTGCACCGGGGCGACCAGCATCTCGCGCAGGAAACCGAACTCCCGATCCCAGACGATCGACATCGCCGAGAAGATCGAGGTGAACAGGATCGTCATCCCCAGAACTCCCGGGAACATGAAGGTGCGGAAGTTGAAGTGCTCGGTTTGGCTGATCAAGGGGGACAGTCCGGTCCCCAGGATGTAAAGGAAGAGGATGGGCTGCGCCAGCGAGGTCACAATGCGCAGCCGGTTGCGGAGAAAGCGGATCAGCTCCCGTTTCCACACGACCAGGATCGCCCGCAGGTCGTCAGCCAGCCCGTTCCCCGCCACCCGGACCGGCGCGACCGCTGGCATCGACTGCTGGCGAGCCTGTGCCACTAGCGGCTCCTGGCCCGCATCCACGGGTTCTGCCGCATCTTGTCAGAGCCGCTCACCTCGGCGTCCCGGATGGTACGGCCGGTGTAATTCATGAAGACGTCGTCCAGGGTCGGCCGGGCGACGCGCACGGAGAGGATCCGAATGCCCAGCTCGGCGAACAGCCGGGGGACGAACTCCTCCCCCTGATTCACGAAGAAGGCGACCGCTCCCTCGCTCATCCTGGCGTCCAGGTCGAAGTGCTCGGCAAGCTGACGGATGGTGGCGGGATCGTCGCTGGTGTGCAGCTCCACGCGGTCCTGGCCGACACTGGCCTTGAGCGCCTCCGGGGTGTCGCTGGCCACGATCAGGCCATTGTCGATGATGGCGATGCGGTCGCAGTACTCAGCCTCATCCATGTAGTGGGTGGTGAGGAAGATGGTGATCTTCTCCCGCTTCTTCAGCTCGGTGATGTAGCCCCAGATGTGCGATCTCGTCTGCGGGTCCAAGCCCACCGTCGGTTCGTCCAGGAAGAGCACCCGGGGTGAGTGCAGGAGGCCTCGGGCGATCTCCAGACGGCGCTTCATTCCGCCCGAGAAGGTGCGCACCAGGCTGGCGCGCCGGTCCCACAGCCCCACCATCTCCATCACCTGCTGCAGCCGGTCCTGGACCTGGCTCTTGGGCACACCGTACAGCTCGGCGTGAAAGCTGAGGTTCTCGGTGGCGGTGAGGTAGTCGTCCAGGGTGGTGTCCTGGAAGACCAGGCCGATGTGACGCCGAACCTGCGCCTGCTCCCGGACCACGTCGAATCCGGCGACCAGGGCTCTGCCCGCACTGGGGCGGGTGATGGTGCAGAGCATGGAGATGGTGGTGGACTTGCCAGCCCCGTTGGGGCCGAGGAAACCGAAGGTCTCCCCGGCCGCGACCTGGAAATTGACCCCCTGGACCGCCTCCAACTCACCATAGCTCTTGCGCAGGTCCTCAGCCAGGACCGCGGCTGCGCCGCTCAATCGCGCGGTCCCGATCCCCTGCTGCATCACGGTCACCGGTCAAGCTTGCCACGAGGGGCCGACCGCGCGCCAGGACCCGATCCAACCCCGACCGGGCCACCTGGCTCCGGTCAGGGACCGCCTCCAGCCCCCGTCCTGTGAGCGGGGGTGGGAGCGGCCAGCAGCGATCTCAGCCGTTCGAGCAGGGCGACCCCGACAGGGCTGCCCCATCCGCTGCAGGCGTTCCAACCGGGGTGCGCCGAGTAGGCTCCGTTGCTGCCATCGACCACTTCGCGGGTTACCCCTTCGGGGGCCAACTGCTGGTACAGAAGCGGGTTCAGGTGGCCCAGGTCCCGGCCTACGGCGCCCGCGCAGATCGCGACCAGCGCCGCCAACAGCGGCGCCACCGCGCTGGTGCCACCGAAGACCGCCGCCTGCTGGTCCACCAGGACGCGGTAGCCGGTCTCAGGGTCCGCGTCGCCGGCCAGATCCGGCAGGCCCCGGCCGTGGAAGTGGCCCGGATTGACCGACGGCGGCACCCCAATCCCCACCTGCCAGCTGGGCAGCGGAAACACCGCGCTCACCCCGCCCCCGGTCGCGCCGTCCTGGGGCTGGTCGTTCCACACCACCTCACTTTCGATAGCGCCGGCTGCCGCCACCAGGCGGGTGCCTCCGCAGGCGAGCACGTAGGGGCTCGCCGCCGGGTAGTCCACATGGGCCAGGCCGTCGTTGAGGCCGTCCCCGGAGCCGTTGTCGCCCGCGGCGACGCAGACCGTCATACCCACCAGTGCGGCATCCTGAAATGCGTGCTCGAACGCCTGCACGGTGGCCGCCGGCCAGCCCGCTTCGGGGCCGCCCCAACTGATCGAGAGGACGGTGGGGGTGTTCTCCTGGTCATGAACCGCGGCCGACACCGCGGCCAGGAACCCCTGGTCGGTGTTGGGGGCGAAGTAGACCGCCAGCTTGGCATCAGGTGCGACGGACCCTGCAACCTCGAGGTCGAGAGCGACCTCCCCGTCCGGCCCGTTGGGATCTCCGGTGGGCCGGTTGGCACCGCCGTCGACCGGAACCGGCACCACGGTCGGAGGCGCCAGGCCAAGGCCGGCGAAGTAGCTCTGGAGATCCGCAGGTTGGTACCCTCCTCCCAGCTCCAGCAGGCCGATGCACCGGCCCCGGGCCCAGCTCGAAGCCGGATAGCGGTAGACAGCGGCCACCTGGGTTGGATAGAAGCTCAGCGGGGCCGCCTGGTTGAGGGGCATGGGCGAGCTCGGCAGAGGCAGCCGCCGCAGCCGGGGCGGCATAAATGGCCCGGAGTCCAGACCGAGCACCGCCACCACCACCTCGGTCAGATCGACGGGAACAACCGGTCCTGATAGCACTCTTCGGCGCGGCGGGGTGGTGGTGGCGTCGGTCTCGAACTGCGCCCCGAACAATGACGAGATCTGGGTCAGAGGTGCCGCCAGCACCACCTCGCGTCGTTCCGGCCGGGTCCTGACCACGCGCAGGCCACGGGTCGCCGCCCAGCTCCGAACGGTCGTGATGTCACCGGGGCTCGCTCCCCGCAGCTGCCCCAACTCCGAACGAGCGACAAAGCCGCCAGTTGAGACTGACTCGGCGCCTTCCCCGCCGATCCCGGCAACGGCTCTGTCCGTGCGCGGGCGCAGGATCAGTGTGAACTCGAGATCTGGCTCGGGCGGCCCGCTCGGCGCCTCCTGTCGGCCAGGTGGGGGCAGTTGACCACTCATCCCCAGCAGTATCGCCGGTTCTCCGACCGGCGACGAACCACCTCGGTCGCCGAGTCCGCCCTCGGCGTCATCATGGGCGCCATGGCCTCGCTCCCGGAGCTGATCGCGGATGCCATCGCACACCCCATCTCGGGCTGGGACTTCTCCTGGGTCGCGGGCCGGATGCGGTCCACGGCGCCACCCTGGAGCTACGATCGGATCGTCGCGGTGGCGGCCGCCCGCTCGCCGGATCTGCTGGACCTGGGAACAGGTGGCGGCGAGTGGCTGGCACAGCTCCGGAGCCGGCCCCCCAGGACGGTGGCAGTCGAGGGGCTGGCGCCCAACGTCAGCGTGGCCCGGGCTCGCCTCGAGCCACTTGGCATCGAGGTGCTCCCGTACCAAGGACCGTCCGACAACATGACCCAAACGGCGCATGAGCCCCAGTTGCCATTCCCGGACGCGTCGTTCGCTCTCATCGTCAACCGCCACGAGTCCTTCGTGGCGGCCGAGGTGCACCGCGTGCTGAAACCGGGCGGGCTGTTCATCACCCAACAGGTGGGCTCATACGACTCGGTGCGGGCGCTGCTGGGCGCGCCCGCGGCGGGGCCAGCAGCCAGCTGGAGCGTGGCCGAGGCGAGACGCCAGCTGCAGGCGGCGGGCCTGACGATCGAGGCGGCACGGGCGGTGCGGATCCAAACCAAAGTGGACGACGTCGGCGCCCTGGTCTGGTACCTGCGGGCGGTTCCATGGGAGATCCCGGACTTCACGGTGGAGCGGTACCTGGATCGCCTTCAGGAGCTCCACCAGAGGTGTGCCACCGGCCCTCTCAGCTTCTCGGAGGAGCGGTTCATCGTCCAGGCGCGCAAGCCGCAGCCGTGATCCGACTGGTGGATGCCCCAGCTCAGCGCGGCCTGGGGTATGGAGCGGCCGCGGGCCAGGGATCCTAATGCTCCAGAGCCAGTCCCCTGGTGATGTGCAGCACCCCCACGAAGTTGCGGAACACCTCCAGGGGTGCGGCGCCCCCCACCATCACCTCGGTGTCACCGATTCGGCTGACGTCTCGGATGGCGGTCGCCAGCTCCGCCAGGTCTGCGTTGCGCATCCTCAGCTTGAGGGTGGGATGCCCCGCGAATTGGGGCGCGCGCATGGAGTCGAGTCCCCGGATGGCGGCGCTGGCGGCATCCCGGATCAGCTCTCGTGCCCGCTCGGGGTGCAGATTCTGAGCGGCCATCCGGGTCACTGAACGCTTGACCACCGCTGCTGTCACCCCCAGGCAGATGGCGGCGGTCTGGGAAGCTGTGTGCTGATCGCCGCTCACCAGAGCGATGGGGACCCGGAAGTGCGCCGCCACCAGGGCGTTGATCCCCGCCTCTCCGACCATGGTGCCGTCGAGCTCCGCCGCCAGCACCGCTGAGGGATTGTAGGTGTGCGACAGCGTGGACGGGGGGCCGTCCACAGACCCGTGGTAGCCGATGAAGAAGATCGCCTGGAAGGTCTCGTCCAAACCCTCCATCATGTAGAGCGGCTTGTGCCTGCCCGATAGGTAATCGGCCCGCCCGTGGATCTGGTCGGGGGCAAGGTTCTGCATCGCCCCGTGCGAGTCGTTGACCAAGAACTCGGTCGCGCCTGCGGCGGCGGCGCCGTCGATCGCCGCGTTGACCTCCGCCAGCAGCAACCGCCGCCCCAGTTCGAACTCCGGACCGGGGCCGCACTGCTGCCAGTCGACCACCCCGGCAACGCCCTCCATGTCGCATGAGATGTAGACCTTCACGAGTAGCCTCCAGGTGCGCGGTTGTCGAGTGTCATGGGCGCGGACTCCGGCGGGTGATCCGGTCGAGCTCGACCCAGTCCTCGGCGCTGGCGACCCAGCTGGCCGCTGCGACATTGGCGGCGACCTGCTCTTCGCTCATCGCTCCTGCGATGACCGAAGAGACCGCGGCCCGACCCAGCAGAGCGCCGATCGCGACCTGCAACAGCGTGATCTCCCGCTCCCGCGCGAAGGCCTGCAGCGCCTCCAGCACATCGAACTTGGCCTGATCGGCAAGACTGGCGGCGTTGGCCCCTGACGAGAGCCTGGTCCCCGGCGGCGCCGGTTCCCCGCGTCGGTACTTGCCGGTCAGCAGGCCGCTCGCGAGCGGGAAGTAGGGCAACAGGCCGATTCCCAGATGCTCGATCGCGGGCAACACCTCGCGCTCGATCCCGCGCTCCAGCAGGCTGTACTCGTCCTGCGAGGAGGTGATCTCGGTGAGGCCGCGGCTGCGTGCGGTCCACTGCGCATCGACCAGCTGCCAGCCGGCGAAATTGGACACTCCCAACCAGCGCACCTTGCCCTCTTTGACCAATTCGTGAAGCGCCCCCAGGGTCTCCGCGATCGGAGTGTTGGGGTCCGGCTCGTGCATCTGGTAGAGGTCGATGTGGTCCACCCCCAGCCGCCCCAGGCTGCCCTCCACCGCCTTCCGGATGTACTCCGGAGAGCCGCGCCGGTCCGAGGGCTCCAGCCCCTCCTTGAACATGCCGAACTTGGTGGCGATGAGTGCCAGATCGCGGCGGCCCCGAAGCGCCGCTCCCAGGTAGCGCTCGCTCTCCCCGCCGCCATAAATGTCGGCGGTGTCGAACAGATTGATCCCGTGGTCCAGCGCCGCGTCGACCACCGCTCGGGCGCCGGCCTGGTCGAGTCTGCGGCCGAAGTTGTTGGTGCCGACTCCGATCTCGGAGACCTCCGGTCCGAGCGGACCCAGCCGCCGCCTGCGCAACTGACTGCTCACAAATCTGCTCCCTGCTCCCACCATGGCGACGGCCGACCGCCGGCCCGTGCCCTTGCCCATGATGCCAGGGCGACGCGTACCGGCCGGCAAGCGGACGACTCAGCGATGGAGTCGATCAGCCCCGCGGGTCCTTGCCGTTCCCCTCCGGCGCGCCCCTGATCCCGGCGACCAGTTTGTCCAGTCGATCCGCGAGCACGGTCATGTCCTCGTCGCTCAGGTAGCGGGCGAAGTCCTCCTCCACCGCGACCTGCAGGGCCGCCAGCAGCTCCCACATGAGCTCCCGCCCGGCCGGGGTCGCCTCCACCCAGATGAGGCGCCGGTCCCTGGTGGAAGCCCGTCGTGCGACCAGCAGCCGCTTCTCGAGGCGGTCGACGATGCGGCTCACCCCGCTCTTGCTGAAGCAGGTGGCATGGGCCAGCTCCAGCATCCCCATACGACCGCCGGCGGCTGCCCCGAGCCGCACCACCACCTCCGCCTCGGAGAGGGAGAGTCCGGTCGCCAGTTCCAGCCGCCGACTCAAGGAGACCTCCAGCAGCCGGTGCGCCTGGAGCAGGCTCAGGGTGGCGGCAACCGGGGAGAGGCCCTCATCCATGATGGGTTCCCGGAAGCGGCGGCAATCCCCCTGGCTGGGGCGCCACCTCACCCGGAGTCGGGCCGCATCCGGCGGACTGACCCGCGCCCTCAGCCCTGCACGACCGGGTTGGTGAGCCGACCAATCCCCTCCACCTCCACCTCGATCCGATCGCCCGGTCGCAGAAAGCGCGGCGGCTGGCGCTTGTATCCGACCCCCGAGGGGGTGCCGGTGGCGATGACGTCGCCGCACTCCAGCGTTATTCCCGACGAGATGAAGCTGATCGCCTCCGCCACCGAGAACAGCATCGCGGCGGTGCTCCCGACCTGCACCGCCTCCCCGTTCAAGTAGGTTCTGAGCGTTAGCTGCTGGGGGTCCGCCACATCCGCGGCCAGGGTGAGACCCGGACCCATCGGACAGAAGGTGTCCAGCGCCTTGCCCATGGTGTACTGCCCGGTCTGGAACTGCAGGTCCCTGGCGCTGACGTCGTTCATAGGCGCGTAGCCCCCCACGAACTTGAGCGCATCCTGCTCTCCCACCCGGTGGCAGCGCCTTCCGATCACCACCGCCAGCTCACCTTCGTAGTCCACCTGCCGGCTGATCCCCGGCAGTCGGATCGGCTCGCCGTTGCCCACCAGAGCGTTGCGAAACTTGGCGAACAGGTTGGGAACCTTGGGCCGCTCGCTGGCCATCTCGGCAACGTGTTCGGCATAGTTCTGGCCCAGGCAGATGATCTTGTCCGGATCAGGCACCGGGGGGCCGAGCCGGACAGCCTCGAGGCGGAGAACCGGAGGCTCCCGGTTTCCAAGCCGGCCCCTGGCTTCCAGGACGAGATGCTGGATGACGTCCGGCCCCAGCTCCAGAAGGCGCCGCACCGTGGGCGCCTCGAGCCCGCGGGCCCTGCTCAGCTCCGTGGCCTCGACCAGCAGCCCTTCTTCCTCGAAACCCGCCACCAACCGGTCGTCCTTACGGAAGCTGACCAACCTCACCGGGATCCTCCCAATCGACCACCGCCCTGCCGATCCCCCGCGCGGCTCTCTGCTCCTGCGGGCTCAGGCTTGTGTCGGCAGGAGCCAGCCCTACCATGATCCCGCAGTCGCCGGTGGGAGCGGGGGTCACGCGGCCACGAGTTTGTTCCCGGGCAGCTGAAACACGGTCATCGTCACCGTGAGAACAGTGGCCGACCCAGGCTGCGATGCCTTCGTCCACGCCTGGTTCCTCATCCGAGCAGCATTCGGCTACGGCGCTGACCTGAAGGAGGTTTTGTCAAGACCTGTGGAAATGCCTTCCAGCGGGTCAGCTGAGATTTACGCGGCTGTGCCCTCCGTGGCCTGCTGAGTAGATCGCTGGAGCTTCCCGTTGACGAAGACGTCGCCGGCGAGGAGCAGGTCCAGTTGGTTGCGGCCGTTGATCGCCCTCCAGGTCAGGCTCAGCCGCATCACGAGCTTGAAGACGAGATATGCGGCGTTCTCACGCACCTGCATCCGTTTGGCTGCGTCGGTCCGGATCCGCACCCCGCTGAACACCGACTCGATCGGGTTACTGGTCCGCAGATGAACCCAGTGCTCCTCAGGGAATTCATAGAAACGGGTGAAGTCATCCCAGTCCCGTT
>JAJYWT010000194.1 GCA_021791345.1 bacterium | reverse complement strand
GGAGGTCGGGGTGGGACGGGTCGAACTCCATGCGGCGCCACTGGCAGCCGGCCTCTATCGGGAGCTGGGCTTCACGGCGGCCTCCAACCCCTGCATGCGCCTCCACCTCCCCCTGGTGCGATCGCCCTGACGCCACGTCCGGCCACGGGCCGGGACCGGTCGCTGCCGTGGCACCGGCGACTGCTCGCGCCACCGCTGGTTGGATTCGGCGGCCGCCCCCTACTCCAGGACCACCACCAGCTGGCTCAAGGGCAGCACCCAGTAGGGGCTGGACGCCGGCCGGAGGAACCGCGACCAGTCCGGGGGCACCATCACCCCCAGATGGGAGAGCTGGAGCTTGCGGGCGGTGCTCTCGGGATCGCCGAGGTCGGGATACCCCACCGCCCGGCCGTCGGAGATTACCCCGCAGGCTGAGCCGAGCTCCACGGCGAGCTGGTCGGCCAGCTCCCAGACCGCTTCCTCGGCCACGCCGAGCGCCAGCTCGGCCCACGGCGGCAGGCGCAGGGTCACCTCGGCGGTCGGCTGACCGTCGGTCTGGCAGGTCTCGAGCACAGCTCGCAGACCGTGGCAGATCAGGGGCTCGCCCAGGATCAGGGGAGCGCCACCCCCGCTCCCGACCGCGTACCGCTCCCTGGAGGGATCCGGTCTGGCCCCGGAGACTTGGCGCACCACCTCGAGGGCGCGCGCCGCCAACCAGGGGCCGTCCTCAAGAGGGCAGCAGAAAGAGAGCGCGGTCTCGTCAGCGGTGGGCCAGCAGGATCTCCAGGGAAGCTGGACGTCCCCAGGGTCAACTGACAAGCTCGGCTCGGAGAACGGGTCCGGAACAACTCGCTCGCTAGGTGCCACATGCCCTATTCTCACGGTGCCATGGCAGCAAGGCCCCCGGGTTGGGTTGATGAGCCGGTCCGCCTCAGCGAGTACGACCCCAGCTGGCCGGCCCGGTTCGAGGCGGAAAGGGCACTGCTGGAGCGCGCCCTGGCGGGGGTGATCTCCGGTGGGATCCATCACATCGGCAGCACGGCGGTGGTGGGGATGACCGGCAAGCCCGTGATCGACATCCTGGCCGGCGTCAGGTCGCTGGACGCGGCCCGCGAGTACTTCGGTGCCCTGGAGGCTCTGCAATATCGCTACAGCCCCTTCCGTCCCTGGGAGCACTGGTTCTGCAAACCCTCGCCGGAGCGGCGCACCCATCACCTCCACCTCATCGAGCCCGACCACCCCGACTTCCAACGGGTGCTGCGGTTTCGGGACCGACTGCGGTCGGATCCCAGAGTCCGCCAGGAGTATGTTGCCCTGAAGTTGAGCCTGGTGAGCCGTTACGCCGACAACCGCGAGGCTTACACGGACGGGAAGTCTGAGTTCGTGGCAACCTACAGCGTCGAGGGCTCCTGAGCCACCGGGAAAACTCTTGGCCGGAGCGCTAACCTTGGCCGCAGGGGCATATGCCCCCCGCCCGGGCTCCGGGCGGCCCAGACTAGGTGAGGCGTGGTTGTGAAAGCAGACACCGAGTCGATTCCTCGGGCTCCCGAGTACCGCGAGACCCTCCTGGACGGGGTCGACCACATCGAGTTCTACGTGGGCAACGCACGCCAGGCCGCCCATTTCTACCGCTCCGCGTTCGGCTTCGACGTGGTGGCCTACTCCGGGCCGGAGACCGGGGTTAGGGACCGCGCCTCCTACGTCCTGCGCCAGGGGGATGTGCATCTGGTCATGACCGCTCCCCTATCGCCTGATGGGGAGATCGCCGACCACGTGCGCCTCCACGGTGACGGCGTCCGCGCCCTCGCCTTCCAGGTCGAGGACGCCAACTCCGCCTATCAGGACGCGGTCAACCGCGGCGCGCGCCCCGTCGCCGAGCCGCATGTGGTGGAGGACGACCGGGGCGCGGTGCGGCTGGCGACGGTCAGGACCTTCGGTGACACCGTGCACACCTTCGTGGAGCGCTCGGAGTACGAAGGGGCATTCCTGCCCGGCTTCCGGGAGGAGTTCAAGCAGGGGACCGGGGCCGGTCTGCAGGTGGTGGACCACTGCGTCTGCAACGTCGAGCTGCACCGCATGGACGAGTGGGTCGACTGGTACAACCGGGTCTTCGGCTTCGACGTGTTCCAGGAGTTCGACGAGTCGGACATCGCCACCCAGTATTCGGCGCTGCGGAGCAAGGTGGTCCGGGGGGGCCGCGGTGGGAGCATCACCTTCCCGATCAACGAGCCCGCCAAGGGGTTGAAGCGCTCGCAGATCGATGAGTACCTCGACTACTACCACGGTCCTGGCGTCCAGCACATCGCGCTCCACACCAGTGACATCGTGGAGACCGTGGGCTGGCTGCGCCAGCAGGGCGCGGAGTTCCTGGCGGCGCCCAAGGCCTACTACGACAGTGTCGGCGAGCGGGTGGGTGACATCGACGAGGACCTGGAGCGGCTGCGCCAGCTCAACATCCTGGTGGACCGTGACGAGCACGGCTACCTGCTGCAGATCTTCACCCGACCGGTGGAGGACCGTCCGACCCTCTTCTTCGAGGTGATCCAGCGCAAGGGTTGCCGTGGCTTCGGCAAGGGGAACTTCCAGGCCCTGTTCCAGGCGATCGAGCAGGAGCAGGAGGCGCGCGGGAACCTCTGAGCGATGCCCGCATCGGTGAATAGGGAGGAGGCCGCGGCGTCGGCGGTGGGCCCTGCGCCTGTCCGGGGTCCCCTCGCGGTCGCGACCGCCCGCCGGGAGATGCTGGAGGCGGTGCCGGTGCTGCCGACCGAGCGGGTGCCGGTGGCCGGCGACGCGGCGGGCAGGGTGCTGAGCCAGGCCGTCGAGGCGATGGTGCTGCTGCCGCCGTTTGCCAACAGCGCGATGGACGGCTACGCGGTCAGGGCTGCGGACATACCCCGGGTCCCTTGGCGTCTGCCAGTTAGGGGCGAGATGCGGGCGGGGATGGCGCCGGGCGCGGTGGTGGTCGAGCCGGGGTCGTGCGCCAAGGTCATGACCGGCGCTCCGCTCCCGGAGGGAGCCGACGCGGTGGTGCCATATGAGTGGACCGATCGCGGGTCGGAGGAGGTGCTGATCCACGAGCGGCCCCGCCGGGGCAACGCGGTCCGGCGTGCCGGAGAGGACCTGGCGCCGGGCCAGGCGGTGCTCCCGGCGGGGCATCGGATCCGCCCCACGGATCTGGCACCCCTCGCCGCCTCCGGGGCCGGTGAGCTGGCCGTCGGGCGGCGCCCTCGGGTCGCCCTGATCACCACGGGGGACGAGATCCGCCGCCCCGGGAGCGCCCTGCAGCCCGGGGAGATCTACGACACCGCCGGCCCCGCGCTGGAGGCGCTGGTGGCGGCCGCCGGGGGCGAGCTGGTGCTGCGCGAGACCGCGACCGACGACCCCCGGCAGGTGGAGGCGGCGCTGCTGCGCGCGGCCGGCGAGGCCGACGTCCTGGTTGGTGTCGGGGGCATGAGCGTGGGTGACCACGACCACGTCCGAGCGACGGTGGAGCGGCTGGGACGGCTCGCCTTCTGGAGGGTGGCGATGCGTCCCGGCCGCCCGATCGCATTCGGCAGCCTGGACTCCGCGGTGTTCCTGGGCCTGCCCGGGAACCCGGTCTCCGCCTGCGTGACCTTCATCCTCTTCGGTGCCCCGGCGATGCTGGCGATGCAGGGGGCGGCCCACCCGGAGCCGCCCACTCAGCCCGCCGAGCTGCTGGAGGACGTCGAGAAGCCGGAGGGGCTGGAGACCTTCCACCGAGCCGTGCTGCGGCCCCGCCCCGGCAAGGTGCCGGGGGTCAGGCTGGCCGGCAACCAGAGCAGCGGGGCGACGCTTTCCCTGGCGCGGGCTGACTGCCTGGTCGTCCTGCCCGCCCGGGGGGTGACGGTGCCGCGCGGTACCGCGGTGGACGTCATCCCGCTGGGAGCCTAGTCCAGCTCCAGGTCGTCCCCGGCGCTGCCCGCTGCCGCCGCCGCTTCCTTCGCCGCCTGCAGCACCTTGAGCCGCCCCTCGCGAGCCATGCCGGCCGCCGCCCGGCCCGCCAGGTAGGCCGCCAGGGGTGCGAACTGGCGCGCTCCGGAGGTGTGGGCGGCTTCGCCGGCCAGCTCCAGCACCAACTTCGCCTCCTCGGTTCGCAGCACGGTGTCGCCGGCCCCCAGAGCCTTCAGGTAGCGGTCGAACCAGCTGTTCATGAAACTCCTCCTTGGTGTCGAGCGCCGGCCAGCAGGCTCGCTGCCGCCAGCTCCTCCGGGGTGTTGCAGCCCTGAAATGATGAGCCCTGGGGGTCGAACCTTCGCCATTCGGCCTCCGCCACGACCAACGGGTCGAGCCGCAAGATGGCCAGCTGCAGGGAGATCCCGCGATGGGCGGGTGCGAGCGCGGCCGCCGCCTCCAGTTGCGGGGCGGCCCCGGTCCGGTAGACCGCGAAGAGCGGTTCCAACTGCCCGCTCCTGCGGCAGACGACAGCGCCCGAGCACCTCCGGGCACGGGCCCGGCCCAGCAGGTGCTGGGCCAGCCTGGGCTCGACCAGGGGGAGATCGGTGGCCACAGCCAGGACGTACTCGGTGGTTGCCCCGCGCAGCCCGGCCACCAGCCCACCCAGAGGTCCGGCGATCCCGGGGGCATCACCCACCAACCGGCAGGACAGCTCAAAGGATGCCGGTCCGGCGACCAGGCAATCCGCCGCCAGCGGCCGGAGCAGATCGTGCACGCGCTGGATGAGGGGCGGGTCCAGGGGAGAGGGGAAGGGGATCGACGCCTTGTCCCGCCCCATCCGGCGGCTGCCTCCGCCGGCCAGCAGCAGCAGGGTGAGATCCTGGTTCGATCTCACTGGGCGGTGGGTTTGTCCACTCGCGCGCCAAGCCGGAGCCGCTCCGGGTGGGTGTAGACGTTGGCGGTGCCGCCGCGGGCGAATCCGACCAGGGTGACGCCCAGAGCGTCCGCGGTCTGCACCGCCAGCGAGGACGGCGCCGAGATCGAGACCAGCACGGCCAGCTGGGCCGCCGCCGCCTTCTGCACGATCTCGAACCCAGCTCTGCCGCTCACCACCAGGCAGCAGTCGGACAGCGGCAGGCGATCCTCCAGCAGCGCCTGCCCGACCAGCTTGTCGACCGCGTTGTGGCGGCCGACATCCTCGGCCACCGACATCTGCTGCTCACCCCAGGCGACG
>JAJYWT010000180.1 GCA_021791345.1 bacterium | reverse complement strand
GTTGGAGCTGGTGACCCCCATCAAGGAGGGCCAGGTGGTCGGGAGTGTGCACACCAGGTGGGGCGCGCACGCGAGCCTGAGCGCCCTGGGTCCCGTTCACTTTCTCGGCTGGCCCGGGCTTGTGGTTGCGCTCTCCGCATCCCCAGGGCCAATCCATGGGCCGGTCGTGTCCGACCGCGAGGTGGGACTGGTGGGGGCGGCCGTGCCCGGGGGCCCGAGCCGCTCAGATCCGGTGGTAGCCGATGGTCCGGTGCCGGGGCCGAGTTGGGAGTGGAGGCTGCTGGACACTCACTTCTGACGACCAGGTCGAGCAGATGTGCGAAGTCGCTGCTAAACTGCCCGCAGCGGGTGGCACCTCCATCTTGTATTCCATCCAGGCCACCCCGCATTGAGGCACCTTGCGATGGCGACAACCAAGAGGCGTCCGCCCCAGAGAGCGAGGGCCACGCGGCGCTCTCCAACCCGCTCAAGGGCCAGGCCGAGCACTAGGCGCCAGGGGCCGCTGGTTGCGCTGAGCGCCCAGCAACGGCGGGAGCTGGGCGCACTGGGCGCGCTGTCGCTGGGGGTGATCGACATCATCCTGCTGGGGTTCCATGACGCTCCGGTGGCCCGCGAGTTCGCGACCGCGATGGCGGCCGGGGTGGGAATCGGCGGCTGGATCCTCGGGCTGGCACTGGTGGCGGGCGGGGTCGCTCTGCTGGCGGGGCCTGCGGCCGAGCGCAGCCTCGGCCAGGTCCTGGCGGCGCTTGCGGTCTCCGCGCTGGCGGCGATCTCGATGGCCGCAGTGGCCAGCGCTCCTGCTGGGGGCCTGATCGGCAGGGAGGTGGGCCTCCACCTGGCCCGGCTCATTGGGCCTGCGGCGGCGATGGTTGCGCTGGGAGCGGTGGCTACCGCGGGTTTGGTGGTGGGGCTCGGAGTCTCCCTGGCAAGGTCGGGCGGGATCGTCATGGAGACGTTGTCGGCGGCCGGCTCGGCGCTGTTCGCGCCGCGTGTTGGTGCCGACGGGCCCAAGGCGAGACCCCAGCCGGTTCGGGGTGGGGGTGAGACGGTTCCCTTGGCCATCTCCCCTGTTTCGGCCCCGATCCAGGCCGCCGAGGCGCCGGTGCGATTGCCGGAACCGTTCCAGAGGATCTTCGATGACCTCGATGAAGACGAGCAGACGGTGGACGAGCCCACGCCCACCCCGGAGGCCGTGGCGGTCCCCGGCACAGTCTCCACACCGCCGCTGCCCGTTTCAGCGTTGGGGGAGGATGCAACCGACGAACCCGACGGCGAGGAGCCGGAACCCAACTGGGTGCTGCCCAGCCTGGATCTGCTGGATTCCGCCCAGGGCAAGCGTGAACGTCTCCAGAACGAGATCCGGACCAGGATCCGGACGATCGAGGCGACCCTCAACAACTTCGGAGTGGAGTCGAAGGTGATGGGGGTCAACGCCGGTCCGACGGTGACCCAGTACGAGCTGCAGCCGGGGCCCGGGGTGCCAGTCCGCCGGGTGCTGGCCTATCAGACCGACCTCTCCCTGGCCCTGGCCGCCCCGATCCGCGTCCAGGCTCCGATCCCCGGGAAGTCGGCGATCGGGATCGAGGTTCCGAACAAAGCGGCCCAACTGGTGACGCTCAAGGAGATCGTCCAGGCGCCGTCATTCGGCGACTTCAAGAGCCGGCTAGCGGTCGCCCTGGGGGCTGACGTCAGCGGCCATCCGGTCTTGGGTGACCTGGCCGCGATGCCGCACCTATTGATCGCCGGCGCCACCGGCTCCGGCAAGAGCGTCTGCATCAACGCCGTCCTGGCCGGGCTCCTGCTGCAGTCGACCCCCAGGGAGCTGCGGCTCATCCTGGTGGACCCCAAGCGGGTGGAGCTGAGTGGCTTCGCGGGGCTGCCCCATCTCCTGGTGCCGGTGGTGGTGGAGCCGGACTCGGCGGTGGCCGCGCTGCGCTGGGCGGTGGTGGAGATGGAGCAGCGGTACAAGCTCTTCGCCGGGCATGGCGCGCGCAACATCACCGTCTTCAACGAGCGTGCCCCTCAGCTGGGCCTGCGCACCCTGCCGAAGATCGTGATCGTGATCGATGAACTCGCCGACCTGATGATGGTGGCGGCCAGCGAGATCGAAGACCTCATCTGCCGGATCGCCCAGCTGGCGCGCGCGGTGGGGATCCACCTGATCGTGGCGACCCAGCGGCCATCGGCGGACATCATCACCGGGCTGATCAAGGCCAACATCCCCTCCAGGGTCGCGTTCGCCGTCAGCAGCGGGGTTGACTCCCGGGTCATCCTGGATGAGATGGGGGCAGAGAAGCTCCTCGGCCGCGGCGACATGCTCTACCTCCCGATCGATGCCGGCAAGGCCACCCGTCTGCAGGGTGCCTACGTCTCCGACCGCGAACTGGACCAGCTCATCGGCTGGTGGAAGGCGCAAGGGCGCCCCACGTACCAGGAGGAGATCCTGCAGGCGGCAGCGCTCAGCCCGAATCCGGCCGACGGCGCCACCCGACGGGATCCGCTGTTCGAGCGCGCGGGGCGGATCGTGATCGGGGAGGGGCGGGCCGCCGCGTCGCTGCTCCAGCGCAAGCTGAACGTTGGGTACACCCGAGCGGCCCGGCTGGTGGATCAGCTCGCGGAGGCGCGGGTGGTGGGGCCCTACGAGGGCAGCAAGTCCCGCGAGGTTCTGATGAACATGGCGGAACTGGAACACATGCTGGATTCCAGCGACGAGGAGGAGTAGGCGGCTAGTCTTGGACCATGGCAAGCACTGAGCACTCATTCGATGTGGTGTCCGACTTCGACCGCCAGGAGTTGGTCAACGCCGTGGAGCAGGCCCGGAGAGAGATTGCAACCCGCTACGACTTCAAGGACGTGACTGCCGAGATCGAACTCCAGGACAAGGAGATAGTCATCCTGGCGGCCTCGGAGGGTCGGGCGGACGCGGTCTTGGATGTGCTCAAGAGCAAGTTGGTTCGCCGCAACCTGTCCCTCAAAATCCTGCTCCCGGGCAAACCCGAGCCCGCTGCCAAGGGCAACGTGCGTCAGGTGATCAAGATCCAGAAGGGAATCGATGAGGACACGGCCCGGGATCTGAGCAAGCGCATCAAGGCGGGTCATCCCAAGGTCCAGGTCAGGATTCAGGGGGATGAGTTGCGGGTGGTGAGCAAGGATAAGGACAACCTTCAGGCCGTGATTCAGGACCTCCGCCAGCTCGACCTCCCGGTGCCGCTGCAGTTCACCAACTACCGCTGAGGCCGGCAACGACCGCGCGGATTGCCGGGGCCGAGCCGGATCCCCCACCCGCCGCGGCCGGAGCCGGTCTGGATGTGAAGGACCTGGGAGATCCGTTTCCGGCCGCCCACCGGGTGCTACTTCAGGCGCTCGGCCCTCCGCTGGTCACGATCGCCACCGCCGAGTCGTGCACGGGCGGTCTTTTGGGGGCCTCCCTCACCGCGGTGCCCGGGAGCTCGGCGGTCTACCTGGGTGGCGTGGTCACATACAGCAATGCGGCCAAGCTGACCTTGCTCGGCGTCCCCGGAGCCGTGCTGAAGACCCGGGGGGCGGTCAGCCCTCAGGTGGCGGCGGCAATGGCGGCGGGCGTCAGGTCGGCCCTCGGTGCGGCAGTCGGGATCGGCGTAACCGGCGTCGCCGGACCGGGTTCGTCGGAGCGCAAGCCGGCAGGCCTGGTGTACGTGGCCCTGTCCTCGGCAAGGGGAACCAGGCTCGGGAAACTCGACCGTGATCGGGGCCGCCACGGGAACCGGGTCGCGGCAGTCGAGCTGGCCCTGCGGATGCTGGCTGAGGAGCTGGGATCCTGAACGGACATCCAGTTCCGGGGAGGGCCGATGCCATCCGCGGGGTCCCGATGCTACAATGGCGAACACCAGTTCTACTAGCGGCTTCGGATGCTG
Organism: bacterium; assembly: GCA_021791345.1. The sequence continues at coordinate 1,254 of JAJYWT010000180.1, read as the reverse complement.
TTACAGCTCCTCCTCGATCACCAACCCCAACCACCACCAGGAGGCGACCCACATGAGCGTTACACTCGAGATTCCAGGACGCCTGAGCGGCCCTGAGAAGCGGGATTCCAAGGAGTTGGCCAGGGTGAACAGCGAGCGGGAGCGGGCCCTGGTGGCCGCTCTGGGACAGATCGAGCGCAGCTACGGCAAGGGTGCCATCATGCGGCTTGGCGATGTCAGCGGCCTGAAGGGGGTCGAGGTGATCTCGACCGGAGCGCTGACCCTGGACCTGGCGCTGGGCGTTGGCGGCATTCCCAGAGGGCGGATCGTGGAGATCTTCGGCCCGGAGTCCTCCGGCAAGACCAGCCTCAGCCTCCACGTGGTCGCCGAGGCGCAGCGGACGGGGGGGATCGCTGCCTTCATCGACGCCGAGCACGCGCTGGACCCCGCCTATGCAGCGCGGATCGGAGTCAACACAGCGGACCTTCTGATCTCCCAACCGGACACCGGCGAGCAGGCCCTGGAGATCGTGGAGGCGCTGGTGCGCAGCCAGGCGGTCGACGTGGTTGTGATCGACTCAGTGGCGGCCCTGGTACCCAAGGCGGAGATCGACGGCGAGATGGGAGACAGTCACGTCGGTCTGCAGGCTCGGCTCATGTCGCAGGCCATGCGCAAGCTCACCGGCGCGATCAGCCGGTCCAACTGCTCGGTCATCTTCATCAACCAGCTGCGGGAGAAGGTTGGAGTGATGTTTGGCAACCCCGAGGTCACCAGCGGCGGCCGGGCGCTCAAGTTCTACGCCTCGGTGCGGATCGACATCCGGCGCATCGAGTCCCTGAAGCAGGGGATGGATGTGATCGGCAGCCGGGTCAAGGTTCGGGTGGTCAAGAACAAGGTGGCGGCTCCATTCCGTACCGCCGAACTGGATCTGCTCTACAACGAGGGGATCTCATTCGAGGGGAGTGTTCTGGACGCGGCCCTGGAGGCGGGGGTCGTGGAGAAGAGCGGGGCCTGGTTCAGCTACGGGGACACCCGGCTCGGGCAGGGGCGGGAGAACGTCCGCGACCTGTTGCGCGGCAACGCGGAGCTCACCAAGGAGATCGCGCAGAAGGTCCGTCAGGCGGTTCTGGGTGACCCGGTTGCCGATCTGCCAGAGGCGGAGGAGGAGGCGACAGCGCTGCTGTCCTGAGTGCCCTCCCGCCGGCTCGGGCCCTGGAGGCTCCATCTGAGTTCGCCTGTGCGCGGTAGAATGCCTCAGGTTCTATTTGAATTTTT
>JAJYWT010000119.1 GCA_021791345.1 bacterium | reverse complement strand
GGGAACCATCGGCCGGGACCGGTCGTACTCCGACAGCCCCTCAAGCTTCCAGACCAGCGCCTCTTGAGCTTGCTGGAAATCGTCGTGCAGCTCCGCCTCAAGTCCCACTCCCCGTTCCAGCGGGATGCACCGTAACACCCCGAAGCGGACGGCGGGGGACAACCGGATGCAGGCGCAGGCGCAGCGTCGCAGGCTCCTTGGCGGTGGCCACCAGCGGCCAGCTCCAGAGCAGGCTCAGTCCCTGCTGCATCCGCTCCCAACCCGAGAGGGTCGCCCCCACCGCCACGATCTCGGAAGCAGTCGGCTCACACCCAGGAGACACCTGGGTGGCGAGGCTGGCCACCGCCCCCGGCTGCCACACCGACCATCCACGCCCGGTCGGGCGCATCTGGACTTTGTCGGCGGTCCGGTTTGGCGCCGTGGGGCAGCTTCTCACCTCGACTCCGAAGGTTCCCTCCCAGCGTCCGGTGGTCGGCGTGATCCGGTAATCGGCCTGGACCCCGGTGGGCGTGACGGCGATCGTCTTTTCGACCCGCACCCCCATGCCGCTCCAACTGAGGCGCACCCCGTCCGCGGTCGGCTCCCAACCGTAGGGCTGGTCGAGGGCGGTCCCGTCGAGCCAATCCCGCAGCGCTCCCACCTCACCACCGTCGAAGGTGAGCCGTTCCACCCATGGGGCGCTCGGGGCTGAGGCCACCCCCATCTCGAGTTCGCTGTCCGCCTCTCCGGCCGAGGGGGAGCCGAGGTGATATGCCTCCTGATGGCGACCCATCACGGCCGTCAGATTCGCCGGACCGGCCCGGCTCACCAGTTCCAGCAGCTGTCCCCCCTGCCCCGGCGCAACCACGGTGTATCCCCACCTCCCCCAGAGCCGGAGCTCCTCTCCGCCCGAGGCACCCTGATCCACCACGTCGATGCCTCCCCCCGGCGCTGACCCGAGAACCAAATCTGCCGCCGCCTCCGCCAGCCCCAGCTGCCGCCACAGCTCCAGGCGAAGGAACGTTAGATAGGCCCCGCCGAAGGTCCCGTGCCAGTACGCGCAGTTGCACTGCGCCTGATGCAGGTGTTCCACCGCCGCCGCGGGCGAGCCCGCCTTCTCGACCTTGGCGCTCACCCTCAGCATCGCCCGGTGCAGCCTGGCCACCTCGGGGTACTTGGCCAGGAAGCCCTGCCACGGGGCTCCGCGCACGAAGGGCAACAGCTCCTGGTCCTGATCACGGCGGAGCCTTGCCACCGCGGACTCGAGCGAATGGCGGGCCGGCGTGGGCAGGGCCCAGGTCATCATCTCGTCGTAGGAGCAAGAGGGCAGGTAGACTAGCCCGCGCGGCTGGGCGGAGGCTGCTTGGCTCAACTTCACAATCTCTATCCGGTCCTGAGCCGAGGCCCGCTCCAGAGCCACCAGGAAACGGTGCAGCCAGCGGCGGCGGAACACCTGCGCGTAGGTGTCGGGCCACTCCCCGAACTTCTCCCCGTCGTCGGCGTAGACCGACAGACCGCCAGCGGCCTCGACCTCCGCCAGCACGCTCTCAGGGCTGGCGTAGGGAATCAGGTAGCGCAGCCTCCGGCTCGCCCCCAGCAATAGCACGGACTCGCCCTCAAACTCGGTCACCCACGGCCCACTCTCCTGCCCGGCGGCGACGCCGACAGCGCGCAGGCTGGTGTCGTCAACCACCGTGTGGGTGACCCCGGAGCGGCTCAGTGTCAGGGCCAGATTGGGCTCCCACACCCGCTCGGTGAGCCAGAGTCCGGTGGGAGCGGCGCCGTAAGCGCTGCGCAGCCGTTCCGACATCCGGCCGATCTGGGTGAGCTGGTCGCGCCTCGGGATGGCGGCCAGGATCGGCTCCTCCAGGCCCCCCGTCATCAGCTCCACGACGCCCGCTTCGACCAGCCGTCTCAGCCGCTTCGTCACCTCCGGCTCATGGGCATCGAGCCAGCGCAGCAGGCAGCCCGAATAGTGGAGGGTCCACGGAACTTCGGGGTGGTCCGCCACCACCCGGAGGAAGGGGAGGTAGCAAGAGCGAGCAGCATGGCTCACGACCCGGTCGAGGTTGCCAACCGGCTGGTGGAAGTGCACCACCAGAGCCAGGCGGGGACCCTCAGTCACGCCGGATGAGGATCATCAAGGAGCGCGCCGCGACGGGAATCGTATCTCCGGACTCGAAGTGATGGCCGACCGCGATCTCGGTGGTCTCGGCGGTGTTAGCCTCCAGCTCCCAGCCGTCGCCCCACTCGATGCTGGGCAGCTTGAACTCGACCGCCTCGCTGTGGGCGTTGAAGAGCAGGCAGATGCTGGCGCTGGTCGCCGTCTCTCCCCTAAGGTCGGGCGACAGGCTGGCGCGTCCGTTCAGGAAGACCGCGATCGACTTGACGAAACCCTGGCCCCACTCCTCCTCCACCATCTCCTCCCCCTGGGGGGTGAACCAGCCGATGTCGGACACCCCCTGGCCATGGAGCGTGACACCCTCGAACCAGCGGCGCCGACGCAGGACCCGGTTCTCCCGGCGCAACCGGATCATCGCCTTGGTGAAGTTCAGCAGCCCCGAGTTGGCATCCCGCAGGGTCCAGTCGACCCAGGAGATCTCATTGTCCTGGCAGAAGGCGTTGTTGTTGCCCTGCTGGGATCTCCCCAGCTCATCGCCCGCCAGCAGCATCGGCACCCCCTGGGAGAGCATCAGGGTCGCCAGAAAGTTCCGCTGCTGCCGCGCCCTGAGCTCCAACACCGCCGGGTCATCCGTTGGCCCCTCGACCCCGCAGTTCCAGGAGCGGTTGTCGTCAGTGCCGTCGCGGTTGTCCTCGCCGTTGTCCTCGTTGTGCTTCTGGTTGTAGCTGACCAGGTCGGCCAGGGTGAACCCGTCGTGGCAGGTGACGAAGTTCACCGAGGCGAATGGCCTGCGCCCGTTGGAGGCGTAGAGATCAGAGCTCCCCGTGAGACGGTAGGCGAATTCGGCAACCCCGCTCTCGGCGCCGCGCCAGTAGTCCCGGACGGTGTCGCGGTACTTGCCGTTCCACTCCGACCACAGAGGCGGGAAGTTGCCGACCTGATATCCGCCCTCACCGACATCCCACGGTTCCGCGATCAGCTTGACCTGGTTTATGACCGGATCCTGCTGGATGATGTCGAAGAAGGCCGACAGGCGATCGACGTCGTGGAGCTCGCGCGCCAGCGCCGCCGCCAGGTCGAAACGGAAGCCGTCCACGTGCATCTCCTGGATCCAGTAGCGCAGGCTGTCCATGATCAGTTGCAGCACGTGGGGATGGCGCATGTTCAGGGTGTTGCCGGTGCCGGTGTAGTCCATGTTGTAGCGCGGGTTATCGGGTAGAAGCCGGTAGTACGCTCGGTTGTCGATCCCGCGGAAGCACAGAGTCGGTCCCAGGTTGCTGCCCTCAGCGGTGTGGTTGTAGACCACGTCGAGGATCACCTCGATCCCGCCTTTGTGGAGGGCCTTGACCATCTCCTTGAATTCCCGCACCTGCTCCCCGCGCTGGCCGGAGGCGCTGTACTGGTTATGGGGCGCGAGAAAGGCGATCGAGTTGTAGCCCCAGTAGTTGCGCAGGCCGCGCTGGACCAAAGCGTGGTCGTGGATGAACTGGTGAACCGGCAGCAGCTCCACCGCACTCACCCCCAGATCACGCAGGTAGTCGATCACCGGCTGGCTGCCCAGCCCCGCATAGGTCCCCCGCAGCTCCGGCTCCACCTCGGGGTGGAGCTTGGTCAGGCCGCGCACGTGGGCCTCGTACACCACGGTCTCGTTCCAGGGAGTGTGGAGCTGACGATCCCCGCCCCAGTCGAATGAGGGGTCGACCACGACCGAGCGCGGGACCGACTGTTTGGAGTCGATGCGGTTGGGGGTCCCGTCACCGTCGGGGCTGCCGAACTGGTAGCCGTACACCGACCGATCCCAACGCACGGTCCCCTCCACGGCCTTGGCGTATGGGTCCAGCAGGAGGTTGGCGGGGTTGCAGCGCTCTCCGCGGCTGGGGTCGTAGGTGCCGTGCACCCGATAGCCGTAGCGCTGACCCGGACCGACGCCCGGCAGGTACCCGTGCCAACAGAAACCGTCGACCTCGACCAGATCGATGCGCTGTTCGGAGCCATCCTCCCCAAAGAGACACAGCTCCACCCGCTCCGCCGCCTCGGAGAAGATCGAGAAGTTCGTCCCCGTGCCATCCCAGGTCGCCCCCAGAGGGTAGGCCTGGCCCGGCCATGGGCGGGTCACGGGCCCCGCCTCCGCCGCACCGGCCGCCTCGGCTGCACCGCCGCCACGGGCTCTGACTCGCGCCGCAGGGCGACCAGGCGGTCGCGCAGGGCGGCGGCTCTCTCGAAATCCAGGTTCGAGGCGGCCCGCTTCATCGCCTTCTCCAGCTCCAAGGTGACCCTCAGCAGTTCATCGGGAGGTAGCCCCTTGGCTTCCTGAAACTCGACCGCAGCCTCCTCGTGCGCGGCGCGGGCCATCTCCTGCTCCCTGACCGCCTTGACGATGGTGGTCGGAGTGATCCCATGCTGCTGGTTGTGCGCGGCCTGAATCGCGCGCCGCCGCTCGGTCTCCGCCAGCGTCTCCCGCATGGCTTCCGAGACGGAGTCGGCGTACATCACCACCCGGCCATCGACGTTGCGCGCCGCCCGGCCCGCGGTCTGGATCAAGGAGCGGTAGCCACGCAGGAACCCCTCCTTGTCCGCGTCCAGGATGGCGATGAAACTGACCTCGGGCAGGTCCAGCCCCTCCCGCAGCAGGTTGATCCCCACCACCACGTCATAGACCCCAAGGCGCAGGTCGCGGATGACCTCGACCCGCTCCAGGGTGTCCACGTCGGAGTGCAGATACTGCACCTTCACCCCCGCCTCCCTCAGGTAGTCGGTGAGATCCTCGGCCATCCGCTTGGTAAGCGTGGTCACCAGTGTGCGCTGGCCCCGCCCAACGGTCGCCGCGATCTCCTTCAGAAGGTCATCGATCTGGCCATGGGACGGACGGACCTCGATCGGCGGGTCCAGCAGGCCGGTCGGGCGCAACAGCTGCTCCACCACCTGCGACGCCCGCTCCATCTCGTACGGGCCAGGGGTGGCGGACACGTATATGAGCTGCCTGACCGACGCCTCCCACTCCGCGAACGTGAGCGGGCGATTGTCCAGCGCGGAGGGCAGCCGAAAGCCGTACTCCACCAGAGGCAGCTTGCGGGAGCGGTCTCCGCCATACATCCCGCCGATCTGCGGCACCGCGACGTGGGACTCGTCCACCACGACCACCGTGTCCTCGGGCAGGAAGTCCATGAGCGTGAAGGGCCGCTCGCCCTCCTTCCGCCCGGTCAGGTGCCGCGAGTAGTTCTCGATCCCGGCGCAGGTACCGGTCTCGCGCATCATCTCGAGATCGAACATGGTGCGCTGACGCAGGCGCTGGGCCTCCAGGAGCTTGCCCTGCACCTCCAGCTCCCGCAGCCGCTCCTCCAGCTCAGCCTCGATGGCAAGCAGGGCGCGATCCAGCTTTTCCTTGGGAGTCACGTAGTGCGACGCCGGGAAGATGTCGAGCTCCCCCCGATCCGCCAGGATCTCTCCGGTCAGAGGGTCGAAGTCCACTATCCGCTCGACCTCGTCTCCGAAGAAGAAGATCCGGCTCGCGACCTCTTCGTAGGCGGGCTGGATGTCCACCACGTCGCCGCGGACCCGAAATCGGCTTCGCCCGAAGTCGGTGTCGTTACGGGCATACTGCAGGTTGGCGAACTTGCGCAGGAGGATGTCGCGCCGCCAGCTGTCCCCCGGATGGAGCGTGACCGACTCGCCGAGGTAATCTTCTGGTGAGCCCACGCCATAGATGCATGAGATAGAGGCCACCACGATCACGTCCCGCCGGGTCAGGAGCGACCTGGTGGCGGCGTTGCGGAGGCGGTCGATTTCCTCGTTCCGGGAGGAGTCCTTCTCGATGTAGGTGTCGGTGCGCGGGATGTAGGCCTCGGGCTGGTAGTAGTCGTAGTAGGAGACGAAGTATTCGACGGCGTTGTCGGGGAAGAAGGCCTTGAATTCAGCCCACAGCTGGGCCGCCAGCGTCTTGTTGGGGCTGAGCACCAGCACCGGTCTGCCCACCGCCGCCACTACATTCGAGATGGTGAACGTCTTGCCGCTGCCCGTGACTCCCAACAGCACCTGGTGCCGGTCTCCCCGCTCCAGGCCGCGGCGCAACGCCTCGATCGCCTGGGGCTGGTCGCCGGTCGGCGAGAAGGGCGCGGCTAGACGCAGGCTGGGCACCCGTCGAGTATGCCAGCCGCCGCCGGCTGACCGCATCCAGGAACCGTCTTGCCAACCAGTCCGGAGGCAGGCCCCATGTCCTTGATCAACTGCAGCGGGGTGGCGGTCGAGTACGGGGACCGGCTGGTCTTCTCAGGGCTGGACCTAAGAGTCGAGCCCGGGGACCGGATCGGTGTGGTCGGTGCCAACGGCGCGGGCAAGTCCAGCTTCCTGAACCTGCTGGCCAACCTGGAGCAGCCTGCCGCGGGCTCGATCGAGCGCCAGGGACGGCTGATCGTCACCTACCTTCCGCAGGAGTCCCCCGAACCCACCGCCGAGACGGTCCTGGGCGAGGCGATGGCGAGCCGGGTGGATCTGGCACGCCTCCGCGACGAGATGATCCACCTGGAACAGCGGCTGCGCGAACCGAGCCCGGAGCTGGACGAGCAGCTGGCGCGCTACGGTGAGTGCCAGGCCGCCTACGAGGGGCTGGGGGGGTACGAGCTCGAATCGCGGGCTCGCGCCGTCCTCCACGGCCTCGGTCTGGAGGAGGCCGAACAGGCGCGCTCACCACTCGAGCTGAGCGTCGGTCAGGTGCGACGGCTGGAGCTCGCCAAGCTGCTGCTCCAGGATGCCGACCTGGTGCTGCTCGACGAGCCCACCAACCATCTGGACCTGGCCGCCATCGAATGGCTGGAGTCTCACCTCATCCAGAGCGCGCGGACCCTCTGTCTGGTGGCCCACGACCGGCGCCTCCTGGAGCGGGTCTGCACCAAGGTGGTGGAGCTGGAGGCGGGCCGGGTCGAGGTGTACGACGGCAGCTACGACAGCTACCTCCGGCAGCGCCAGGAGCGCCGGCTGCGGTGGCGCCGGGCCTGGGAGGCGCAGCAGGCCCACATCACCCACCAAGAGGAGTACATCCGGCGCTACAAGGCCGGCCAGCGGGCACGCCAGGCGCGCGGGCGGCAGACTTTGCTGGACCGCCTCGAGCGGGTGCCGGAGCCGACCGAGCTCAGGCGAATGCGGCTTGCCCTGCACGCCGCCCCCAGCGCCGCGGTGGTGCTCCGGACCGAGGGGCTGCGCTGCGGGCGCGCCGGGCAGGTCCTCTTCTCCACCCCAGACCTGGTCATCTCACGCGGCGATCGGCTGGCCATCCTGGGACCCAACGGCTCGGGCAAGACCACCTTCCTGCACACCCTGGTGGGCGATCTGGAGCCGGTCGCCGGCCGGGTGGTGAGGGGCTCCAGAGCCCACCTGCGCCTTTACCGGCAGGACTTCTCGGACCTCGACCCGCAGCGCACGGTGCTCCAGACCTTGCTCGACGACCATCCTCACGCGCTCACCGAGCGCGCCCGCTCGGTGCTGGGCGCGATGCTGTTCAGTGGCGAACGCGCCGAGGCGATCGTGGGGGACCTGTCGGGGGGCGAGAAGGCGCGGGTGGCACTGGCCCGGCTGGGTATGGATGAGGCGAACTGCCTGCTGCTGGATGAGCCCACCAACCATCTCGACATCCCCGCCCAGGAGGTGCTGGAACAGGCGCTGTCGGACTATCGCGGAGCGGTGATCATGGTGTCCCACGACCGCTACTTCGTCGACGCCGTCGCCAATCGGGTCCTGGAGGTCAGGGACGGACAGCTCGCCGAGCGCGCCCCCGCGCGCCCGGCCGCTCCCCCGCGTCCGACCAAGGCCAGGCGGTCGCAGCCGAGCGCCCCGAGGCGGGCCGCGCCGGACCGCCGGACTGGGCCCACCGGCAACGGCGTCGAGCGCCGGATCGCTGACCTGGAGGCCGAGCGGCAGGCGTTGACCGATCGCCTGGCCGACCCCGCGACCCACCGCCAGCCCACTCTGGAAGGGAGCCTGTTGGAGCGGTTGGGTGAGGTGGAACGCGAGCTCCAGGCCGGCTATGCCGCCTGGGTCGAACTCGAGGGCAGCACCGAGCGGTAGACCTCGGCTATTCGGGGGCGGATGGCATCCCACGAGTAGCTGGAGCGCACCACCTCGACCGCCTGAGCCGACAGCTCCCGCCAGCGGGCGCCATCCAGCAGCAGACGGTTGACCTCATCGTGGAGCGCCTTCTGATCGTCGGGCGGCACCAGGGTGATCCCGGTGTCGCGCATGTCTCGGAGCCCGGGCACGTCCATCCCCACAACCGGGGTCCCGCAGGCCATCGCCTCGAGCGCCACCAGTCCCAGCCCCTCGAACCGAGAGGGCATCACGAACACCCGCGCTCGGCGGTAGGCCTCCCGCAGCTCGGTGTCGTCGACTCGCCCGCGGATGTGCAGCCGGCCCTCGAACTTCTCCGCCGCCCCCATGGCGACCGGCAGGAGCACGCCATCACCGCACACCTCCGCGACCAGCCCTGGGTGCTCCTGGGCCAGCGCCCTGAACATGGCGACAAAGTACTGCACCCCCTTGGCCGGGATCAGCCGCCCCACGAACAGGATCGTGTCCCGTTCGGACTCCTCCGGCGGGGGTTGCAACCAACCGGTGTCCACGCCGGAGGGGATCACCGAGATCCGCCCCCGGGGGACGCCCGAGTCGGCCATGAGCGAGGCCGCGGTCGAGGGGCTGACCGCGATCACGTGCTCGGCCATCCGATATCCCCGCGACTCCATGTAACCCATCGGCATCGTCCCCAGATTGCGCCCGTGAGCGGTCCGATAGGTGTGGTGGGACGTGTAGATCAGGGGCGCCTCGGGTGGGTGGCGCCGGACCATGACCCCGCCCGGTCCTCCCTGGTAGTGCCAGAGCTCGGGTTTCACGTCCCGCGCCACCTGCTCGATGTGTCGGCGCAGGTACAGGGAGAAGTCCAGCGGAGGACGGCGGGTCCGGCGCGGGATCCGCGGGCACTCCCCCCACGGGCCCCGCTTGGGGCTGATCATCTCGATCTGGTAGCCCTCCATGGGCATCTGCCGCTCCAGGCCGGCCACATACCTCCCCTGGCCCCCAACCGGTGGCACGTCATCGAAGGACACCACCGCGACCCGTCTCTTCAACCCTGACACCTCGCGCAGAACACCGTGGTCCGTCCCGCCACTGTCGACTGCCGCAGGGTACTACCGCAGCGGGCGCAGGCGTCGCCACCTCTTCCGTAGACCAGCAGGGACTCGAACGCCTCGCCCTTGGCCCCGAAGCCGTCCCGATAGTCGGAGAACGAAGTCCCGCGCCGCCTGACCGCCTCCCGCATCACGACCGGCAGCGCCGCCAGCAGACGCCGGCGGTCCTGAGCGGTGAGGGTGAAGGCGCGCCGGGAGGGGCGGACCCGCGCCAGGAAACAGGCTTCGTCGGCGTAAATGTTCCCGCAGCCCGCGATCACCGCCTGGTCCAGCAGCACCGCCTTGACCGGGCGCCTCGAGGAACGCAGGGCCTGGTGCACCACCTCAGTCGGAAAGCCCCGCGCGAGCGGCTCCTCCCCCAGCACCGGGAGCGCTCCTCCACTGACCAGCTCCGGCTCACTTCCGAGGGCGACCCGCCCGAACCGGCGGGGGTCGCGATAGCGCATCTCATCCCCGCCCTCCAGCCGCAGCCGCAGATGGGTGTGGCTCAACGGCACGGTCTCCGTGGCCGCGATCGTGAGGCTGCCGCTCATGCCCAGGTGCACCACCAGCAGCTGTCCGGAGTCCAGGTGCATGCGGATGAACTTCCCCCTGCGGCTGAGCCGGAGCACGGCCCGATGCGGCAGTGCCTCCAGCGCCTCGCCGAGGCTCGGGTGGCGAAGCACCTGGGGGTTGAGGTGGACCACCTCTTCGATCCGCCGGCCCACGATCACCGGGCGCAGATCGCGCACGATGGTCTCGACCTCCGGAAGCTCCGGCACGTCCAGCCTCAGCCGAGGCCGAGCGGCGTAAGGTCCCGCCAGTTGGCGCCGGCCTTGAGGTCAACCACCAAGGGTACTTTGAGCTCGAACGCTCCACCCATCCCGTCGCGGGCGAGACGGCCCACCTCCGCCACCTCCTCTGCGGGCGCCTCGAAGACCAGCTCGTCGTGGACCTGGAGCAGCATCCTGGCGCTGAGTCCGGAGCGGCGGAGCACCTGGGCCGTGCGGACCATGCCCAACTTCATAAGGTCTGCCGCCGAGCCCTGGATGGGCATGTTGATCGCCATCCGCTCGCTCGCCTCCCGGACCTGCCGGTTGTTGGAGTGGATGTCGGTCAGGTAGCGTCGGCGACCAAGCAAGGTGCTGACGTACCCCTGGCTGCGGGCCTCCTGGCGGACCGAGTCCAGGTACCCTCGCACCCCGGAGAAGGTCTGGAAGTAGCGCTGGATGAACTCCTCAGCCACTCCGGCAGGAATCCCGAGGTCACGCGCCAAGCCGAAGCTGGAGAGCCCGTAGAGGATCCCGAAGTTGACCACCTTGGCCATCCGCCGCTGGTCGGGAGTGACCGCCGCGCGGTCCACCGAGAAGACCTGGGCCGCGGTATCCGCGTGGACGTCGTCGCCGCGCTGGAAGGCGGCCAGCAGCTGAGGATCCCCGCTGAGATGCGCCAGCACCCGGAGCTCGATCTGGGAATAGTCCGCCGAGACCAGGCGCCAGGCGGGATCGCCCGGTACGAAGGCGGCCCGGATGCGCCGCCCCAGCTCGCTGCGGATGGGGATGTTCTGCAGATTGGGATCGCTCGACGAGAGCCGCCCGGTGGCGGCCACCGCCTGATTGAAGCTGGTGTGAATGCGACCGTCGTCCGGATCCACCAGCTGCGGCAGCGCATCCACATAGGTGCTCTTCAACTTGGTCACCTGGCGCCACTCCAGGATCAGCGGCACGATCGGGTGCTGCTCCCGCAACGCCTCCAGCGCCTGGGCGTCCGTCGACCGACCGGTCTTGGTGCGCCGCGAGCTCTGCAGCCCCAGCTCGTCGTAGAGCAGCCGCGCCAGCTGAACCGGTGAGCCCGGCAGGAACTCTCGTCCCGCCAGACGGAACATCTCCTCTTCCAGGCCCTGCACCTGGACCGAGAGCTCGGCGGCGAGTGCCTCCAACTGTCCCGCGTCCAGCCGCACCCCGATCTCCTCCATCTCCGCCAGAACGCGCGAGACCGGTATCTCCAGATCGCGGAGCAGCTCCAGCCCCTGCGCTTCCGCCAGATGCCGCTCCAGCGCAGGCCGGATCGCGGCGGTGCATGCGGCTTCGGCCGCGGCCCAGGTCACCTCGCTCCCCTCTCCGACGGATCGGTCGCTCTCCAACGGCAGCTCGCCCACCTGGGCCGCGCGGGGTGGTGGAGGGGTCGGGCCCCCAAACTCCTGGCAGAGGGCGGCCAGGGTGGGAGTTCGCCCCCGGGAGTCGGCCAGGTAGGAGGCGAGCACGCAGTCGAACTCCGCCTCGGATGCCTCCCATCCCGCGCCCATCAGTGCCAGCAGCTCGTCCTTCCACTGAAAAGCCTGCTTGGCGACCTGAGGGTCCGCCAGCAGGGCGCGCAGCGGGGCCAGCGCCTCCGGATCAAGACGCGCGCTGCCTTCGATCGGCACATACCAGCTGCGCTGCCCGTCCAGCGCCAGGGCCACCCCCAGGATCCGGCCCCGGCGCCGCGGCGCCGCCGCCACCACCCGAACCGTCACCGGGCCGCCCGCGCGGCGCACCTCGTCGACTATCCCTGCCAGGGACTCTGAGGTCGCGAGCACGCTGGGGGCAGGCCCCTCCTCGACCGCCGGCGGCCGGTCGGTCGGGGTGGGCAGCCGGCGCACCAGGCTCGGCATGCCGATCTCCTCCAGCAGTGCCCGGGCTCGCTGGTAGTCGTAGTCCTCGACCCGGCACCTGTCCAGGTCCAGCTGGACCCCGGGCACGTCACGCACGATGGTCACCATCTCGCGACCAAAGCGCGCCTCCTCGGCGTGCTCCTCCAGGGCCCGGCGGGTCCGCCCGCTGGGCATGGCCGGAACCGCCGCCAGGACCTGATCCAGGTCCCCGTATTGCTGGATCAGAGCGGTCGCCGTCTTCTCCCCGATCCCCGGAACCCCCGGGATGTTGTCGCTGGCGTCACCCCTGAGCGCCTTGTAGTCGACCATCAGGGGGGGGGCGAAGCCGAAACGCTCCCGCACCGCCCCGGGGTCGTACACCATCGGCTCCGAGCTCCCCCGACGGCTGGTCTGCACGAAGGTGGCATCGTCCACCAGTTGGATGAGGTCCATGTCACCGGTCAGGATCACGGTCCGGCACCCGAGCTCACGCGCCTGGCGGGCGAGGGTGCCCAGCACATCGTCGGCCTCGTAACCGGGCACCACCACCACCGGGATGTTGAGCGCCTCCGTCAGCCGCTGCAGCATCGGGATCTGGTCGATTAGCTCTTGCGGCGTGGGCTTGCGCTGGCCCTTGTAGGTCGCCATCTTGTGGTCGCGGAAGGTGGGGCCGGCCGGGTCGAAGGCGGCGACCGCGCAGTCGAACCCCTGGGACAAAGCCAGCAACAGCATCGAGGTGTACCCATAGGCGACCCGAATCGCCTCGCCCTTGGAGTTGATCATCTCCGGCAGCGCGTGATAGGCGCGAAAGGCCAGGCCGTGGCCATCCACCAGCAGCACCCGAGGGCCGGTCGCCTCCACCATCGCGCCCATTATCGGGGCGTGGCCGCCAGATACAGGAGGGTCAGGTATTGGACCCGGTACTGGCCCCCGGCGGCGGCAATGGTCTCAGCGATCCCCGCCATCAGCTGCTGGCGCTGCCTGTCTTCGAGCATCCGGTGGTCTGACTGGGTCAGCATCAGCTGGACGTACTCGTCACCGGAGTAATCTCGCGCCCAGGTGAACTCAAGCAGCTGGGTCGGCCCGAAGCACCCAGAGGCCGCGATCTCTACCCGGCGGTCCAGGTCGAGCTCCCCGGGAGGCCGGGCTGACAGGTGCGGGGCCCAGCGACGATACACCTCCTCCAGCCGGTCAGCCATCCCGGCGCCAGAGGCCTTGGGCCGGTTCCAGAGCAAGGCCAGCGTTCCCCCGGGGAGCAGCACGCGCGCGGCCTTGGCGTAGCGCACCTTGGGATCGACCCAGTGCCAGGCCTGCGCCGAGCAGACCAGCGCGAACCTTCGACCTCCGGGCCGCCACCGCTCGAACTCCCGCCTGACGACCTCAAGCTGACCATGGCCGGCCAGCTCCCGGGCTGCGATCTGGGCCATCTTCTGGCTGGGCTCCAGCGCCAGCACCCGCCAGCCACGCTTCAGCAGCTCCGCCGTCGCCTGCCCGGTCCCGGCGCCCACCTCCAGCACCGACGCTTCCCGCTGGATTCCGCTGAACTCCGCGATGGCGTCGAATGCGGCAGGGGGGTAGCCCGGCCGCGCGCTGTGATACAGCTCAGCCACCTCTCCGAAGACCAGGCGCTGGGTCCGGGCTGGACCGGGCATCAGCTCTCGGATCCGCGCCGGCGCCAGTTCGTGGGCGGGTGCTGGAACGCGACCTCAGCCGGCCTCCGGCAGCTCATCCGGGTGAGTTTATGATGGGCTGTGACATCGGCACGGCGCCCAGAGGCCGCCAGACGACGGCGGGCTGGGGGCTCAGAGCAATGCAACGGTGAGGAGCCATGGACCTGATCGAGATGTCGGTGGACAGCGTCCGGGTCCACATGCCCAGCGGACAGCACGTGGTGGTCCTGAAGGAGAAGGACGCCGACCGCTTCCTCCCCATCTGGGTCGGGGTGGCGGAGGCGAACTCCATCTCCCTCCAGATCGACGGGGTACACCCCGAGCGACCGATGACCCACGACCTTATCGTCAACCTCCTGCGCGAGTTCCAATTCACCGTCACCCAGATCAGGGTCTCAGAGCTCAGGGATGACACCTTCTACGCTCAGATCGCCGGGCGCGTGGCCGGGCGCGAGCTGGAGATAGACTCCCGACCCAGCGACGCCATCGCGGTCGCGATTCGCCTCGATTCCCCCATCTTCGTGGCCAAAGAGGTGCTGGACCAGGCGGGCGTCGTGCCCGAGGGGCAGACCGAGGACCCCAAGCTCAAGGTCTTCCAGGAGATCGTCAACGAGATGAACCTGCCGGACCTCGAGGACCGCGACTGAAATAGGCTAGGCGAGCCACGGCCCCGGCCAGCATGGCGGAATGGCAGACGCGGCGGTCTCAAAAACCGTTGAGCGCAAGCTCGTGTGGGTTCGACTCCCACTGCTGGCACCAGATTGTCGAGGTGGGTCGCCGGCTCCGGGGCCAGCTCACATGGTGTTACGAGCGCGGCTTGTGGAGCGGTGGGTGGGCAGCACGCTCAAGCCCCGCCTCCGGCTCGAACCAATCGGCGCAGCGCGTCGAGCATACGGCAGCCGCCCGGCCCTCGGTCTGAGGCCGTGCAGGTGGGCGACGACGGCGACGCCCACGGTTGGTCCCGAGATCCGGGTGATGGCTCGCCACCCGCGGCAGACAGCGCCGAGCGAGCCATCTCCTCGGCGCCGGTGCCATACTCGGCGCGATGGACGGTGCGTCCCGGATGATCGGCCACCGTGTGGTGGTTGACGGAATGATGGGGGCTGGGAAGAGCACGTTCGCACGTGCGCTCGCGGCCAGGACTGGTTTGCCGTTGGTTCACCTTGATGTCCACTACTGGCAGCCGGGCTGGGTGCGACCGGGGGACGATGCGTGGAGATCCCGGCAACGCGTTCTGCTCGCTGGCGAGACCTGGATCATCGAGGGCAACTACAACGAAACTCTTGCCCTGCGCCTCGAACGCGCTGACACCGTGGTCTTTCTCGACACCCCTTGGTGGTTATGCGCGAGCCGCGCCTTTCTTCGGGGGCTTCGCAAGCCCGTTGGTGAAATGCCTGAGGGATGCGAGGCCTCGGTCACCCGACGCCTGCGCGACGAGTGGGGCGGCGTGGCGTGGATCTGCCGCCTTCACCGTTCGGAAGTTGAGGAGGCACGTTCCGAGATCTCGCACCATGCATCGCACAAGTCGGTGCACCTGCTCCGTTCGCGGCGGGAGATGAGAGCGTTTCTGGACGCCCTCTGAGGTGAGAGAACATCACCGCCACCAGGAGCCTCACGCCGATCTGCCGATCGGGACCAGGCTCGATCAGTTGCCCTTGAGCTCCGGTCTCACGTACCTCATGGTGCGCGGTGTCTGCCAGATCGTTGCTCCGCCGGACCACCAGCGGAACCTGCGATCCGCGGGTTTCAGGCCCCCCTCGAGATCCGCTCCGGGATGCGCCCCCTACGTCGTCGCTCCGGGCGGGGGCAGCAACACCACGGATGGCGGTCGGTCGAACTCGGTAGCGCGGTGCCGGCCTGGCCACGTCAGCACCACCTCGAGCCGGTCGCAGCCGGCGCCTTCCAGGTCTCCCCTGGTGCAGTTTCCCACCGCGTCGGCTACCCGCCGCCGGCGTACAATCTCACGCTGCCCAGCGATTTGAGGGCCAGCCGGAGGTTTCCATGGACGATGGGGCGCGGACCCGCCGGGGGGCTCGGGGAGTCCCGCCAGCCACCAGCACCGGCACTGGGCGGCTGTCCGGGTATCGAGTCGCATCCCTGGACGCCAGCACCTGGCCAGCGTTCGCGCGCCTCGTGGAGAAACACAACGGAGTATGGGGTGGCTGCTGGTGCACGTGGTTTCACACCATGGCTGCGGAGAAGACCCGCACCTATGAGGGCAACCGCGACCTCAAGGAGCGGTTGGTGGCGGCGGGACAGGCTCACGCCGCCCTGGTGCTTCAGGGCACTGACGCCGTCGGATGGTGCCAGTACGGCCCTCCCCATGAACTCCCCAACATCTACCACCGCAAGGAGTACCTCCGGGGAATGGCGCACGAGCCTGACTACCGCATCACCTGCTTCTTCGTGGACCGTGACCACCGCCGCCAGGGGATTGCCGCACTGGCCCTGGCCGGGGCCCTTGACCTGATCTCCCAGACGGGTGGTGGGCTGGTCGAGGCCTACCCGCAGGAGGCTCCGGCCAACCGGACGTCCGGTTCCCTTCTCTACAGCTGCACCCGGGCCATGTTCGAGCGCGCGGGCTTCACGTATGACCGACCCAAGGGCCTGAAGCACTGCGTGATGCACAAGCTCGTGAGCGCGGAGACCTGAGCGGTACCGTCTTCGTGCCGCGCGCTCCGGCCCCGAGCACGACACCGAGCTGAGACGGCGACTCCAGGTATCGCGCGCTGGACGGACGATCTTGTGGTCTGTTCCCGGTCGGTCAACGGGGCCAAGAGCGCGCGGGGTGGCCCCGCGACGTGGGAGTCCGGGAGAATCTCAGGGTACCCGCGGACCCCGAGACTCCCCGGGCGCCCGGCGAGGACGACGTCCGAGGCGCTGGCCCGCCATAGGGACATCCAATCGGGCGAACCGAGTTCGGGCGGCCCGGTCGCTTGGTCACCACGCCTTCGAGAAGCATTCGCTCCTTACCCGGCCGCGAGACTCAGTCCCCGTTGGCCGTCGCCCCCTGCCGGCCCCTTCGACAGGACGGGGCACGGTCGGCGTTCCTGGTCGCGGGGAGCCGTGCTGGCAACCGTTCCAAACCGCTGGCCCCGATCCGAGGACCCACCGGTGCCCACGCGGCCCACTCGTTCTGCCGCCCTGCGGCCTCGGGTTGACCGCGGCGAATGGGTGTGGCGCAACCTCGAGCGCCACCCGCCCATCCGCCGCCGGTTCCCCAGTCCCGACGATCTGAGGAAGCGCGGCCTTGGCTGCCCGGCCACCCCCGAATCGCCTACCGCGGGTAGTTCAGGGCCCCCTGGAGGGTCCCGAGCTGGCCCGCCTCCTTGAGCAACGTTGCTCTAGGCGCGCACGAATTGGCTCCTGGCCGACGACGAAGCCTCAAGATCGTACCGATCCAGGGTCATGACCTTGTCCCAGGCGGCCAGGAAGTCGGTGACGAACCGTTCCTCCGAGTCGTCACAGGCGTAGTACTCGGCAAGCGCGCGCAGCTCGGAGTTCGAGCCGAACACGAGGTCCACCGCGGTTGCGGTCCACTTCACTTGTCCCGTGTCCCGGCTCCGGCCCTCGTAGAGCTGCGATGTTGACTCGGACGGCTCCCATGCCACGCCCATGTCGAGCAGGTGCACGAAGAAGTCGTTGGTCAGAATCCCCGCCCGATTGGTGAGAACCCCATGCTGGGAATGGCCATGGTTGGCATCCAGAACGCGCAGTCCGCCCACCAGCACCGTCATCTCGGGAGCGGTCAAGCCAAGCAGGTCGGCTCGCTCCACCAGCAGATGTTCCGCGGGAAGGTTCTGGCCGGGCTTCAGGTAGTTTCGAAACCCGTCGAAGACGGGTTCGAGCACCGCAAAGGACTGGACATCGGTCTGCTCCTGCAGGGCATCGACTCGCCCGGGGGTAAAGGGCACGGTGACCTGATGGCCGGCGCTCCGAGCCGCCTCCTCGATGGCCGCGCACCCGCCGAGGACGATGAGGTCAGCCAGGGAGACGCGTCTGCCTCCGGACTGGGCGGCGTTGAAGTCGCGCTGAATGCCTTCGAGCGCTCTGAGCACCTCCGTCAGCTGCGAAGGTTCGTTGACCTCCCACTCCCTCTGGGGCGCAAGCCGGATCCGCGCCCCGTTGGCCCCGCCCCGCATGTCGGTGCGCCGGAAGGTTGCCGCAGACGCCCACGCCGTGTGGATCAGCCGGCGCTCCGGCAGCCCGGACGCCAGAACTGCGCGCTTGAGCGCCGCCACGTCCGCGTCACCCACCAGTTCGTGATCGACGGCGGGAAGTGGATCCTGCCAGATCTGCGGCTCGTGGGGCACCAACGGGCCCAAATATCGGGAGATCGGGCCCATGTCCCTGTGGGTGAGCTTGAACCACGCCTTGGCGAAGGCATCGGCGAACTCCTCCGGATGCTCATGGAAGCGTCTCGCGATCGGCTCGTACACCGGGTCAACCTTGAGGGCCAGGTCCGTCGTCAGCATCACCGGAGGATGCCTCCGCGACGGGTCATGCGCATCCCGCACCATCCCATCGGCCGCCGGGTCGGTCGGAACCCACTGCCGGGCGCCAGAGGGGCTGGTCGTGAGCTTCCAGTCGTACTTGAAGAGGTTGTCGAGGAACCCCTGGTCCCAAGCGACCGGATCGCCGGTCCACGCCCCCTCCAGGCCGCTGGTCCAGGTGTCCGCACCCTTGCCGGCACCGTAGCTGTTCTTCCAGCCCAGTCCCTGCTGCTCCAGTGGCGCCGCCTCGGGTTCGGGCCCGATGTGGCGCTCTGGGTTCGGCACCGCACCGTGAGTCTTCCCGAATGTGTGCCCGCCGGCGATCAGGGCCACCGTTTCCTCGTCGCTCATGGCCATCCTGGAGAAGGTCTCGCGCACATCGCGAGCGGCCGCCAGGGGGTCAGGGTTGCCGTTCGGGCCCTCAGGGTTGACGTAGATCAGCCCCATCTGGACCGCGGCGAAGGGGTTCGCCAGCTCGCGGTCGCCGCTGTATCTTTGGTCGCCCAGCCACGTGTCCTCTGGACCCCAGTAGGCGTCCTCCTCCGGTCCCCAGATGTCCTCACGACCGAATCCAAAGCCGAAGGTCTTGAACCCCATGGACTCCAGAGCGCAGTTGCCGGCGAAGACAATGAGATCCGCCCAGGAGAGGCTGCGGCCATAGCGTCGCTTCACCGGCCAGAGAAGGCGGCGCGCCTTGTCCAAGCTGACATTGTCCGGCCAGCTGTTTACCGGCGCGAAGCGCTGGTTGCCCGTCCCTCCCCCACCCCGGCCATCGGCGATCCGATAGGTGCCGGTGTCATGCCAGGCCATCCTGACGAACAGGGGCCCGTAGTGGCCGTAGTCGGCCGGCCACCAATCCTCGGAGGAGTTCATCACGGCGAAGATGTCGCGCCGGAGTGCCTCGACATCGACCTGGGCAAACGCCTCCCGGTACCGGAAGGCTGACTCCAGAGGCCCCCGACCGGCCGCGTGCTGGTGCAACACCCGGAGGTTCAACTGGTTGGGCCACCAGTCCTGGTTTGAGCGCCTGCCCATCAGGTTGGTGGGGGGCAACACGGGGCACCGACCTTCGGTCCGGTCATCGTTCTCGGACATCTCGATCCTCCTATTCATCCACCGCAGTGCTCGTCATGCGATCACGCGACTTCGCGGGTGAAGTGCGCCTCTGGAACGGCGGGGCCCCGACGGCCAGGCGGCCCTCCTCCAATTGGCAGGTGGGGCAAATCCCCCAGTAAGTGACCTCGGCCTCGTCAAGCAGGTAGCCCTGGCTTTGGGAGGGGTTGAGGCACGGAGCCTCCCCGACCGCGCAATCCACGTCGTCCACAGCGCCGCATCGGCGGCACACCACGTGGTGGTGGTTGTCGGCCACCCGCAGCTCGTACAGGGGTACGCTGCCAGCCGGCTCGATGCGGCGGACCAGTCCCGCCCTGAGCAGGTCCGCGAGCACGTTGTACACCGCTTGGGGAGAGACAGCGCCGACCGCCGCGTGGACCCTGCGGATCACGGTGTCGGTGTCCGCGTGGGACACCTCACCCAGCACCCGGAGCACCGCCACCCGCGCCACGGTGACACGGAGTCCGACCGCACGTAAGGCAAGGGACTGCTCAGCACCTGACCCAGCCACGGCTCTGTCCGTCATGCAGGGCAATCCTAGATGGACACATGCCTTGGAGTCAATCGAGTTTTGGTGCGGCCCCAAAAATGGGCCGCTCGGAGCGGGCCGGGCGCTCAGCCGCCGTCGGGGAGAGCGTGCGCGAACCGGCCGAGGTGGGCCAAGGGTCCTGGGGCACCTTCGGAGCGATCCGGAACGTGGCTTGGATTCCCCGGCAGGAGCGGTAGCGGTCTGCTCTCCGCCAGCTCCACACGGCCTGGGCGAGGCACGGCGGATGCCGCTGCCCTTCCCCCACCGACGAGGTCGCCAACCCCGGGGCAGCAACACGTGGAAGGACGCATTGCCCCGCCTGCCGCAGGGGACGATTCTGCGTCACCATGGGCGGCAAGCGACGCTGAGACCGGGCTCGCCCAGAGGCGAGCCTGCCGGCGGGAAACGGCGGAGCTTGAGGGAGAACAGGAGAAGGTGGAGCGACAGGATCCAGATCCAGGTAGGTCTGAAGTGGGCATCACCCTGCTCGCCTGCCAGTTCACCATTGAGCGGATCACGGTGGGCTACTTCGGCCCCGGCCCTGCCTCCCCCGCCTTGAGAAGTCCAGCCACGGCCGGGTGGTCGATTCCCTGGTCATAGATCCGATCACCCTCAGCGGCGGTGTTGTCCGCCGCCGCACCACGTGCGAAACCACAAGCGCTTCCGTAGGGCATGGTGCCGGAGCGTGGCGGCCACAGCCCTACAGGCCGCGACTAGTCAGCAGCAGGGAATCGACGAGGCGCCGACGGTTCGCGCCAGTGCGCCGAGTGTGTGCGCCTGGGCGAGGAGCTGAGGCATGGTGCTCACGGGGACACTGCCCCGGTAGCGCACCTGTCCAGAGGTGCCGACCAGGATGTATGAGTCCGGGGTCCCGGTGGGGTCGTACGTCTCGCTCAGAGCCTTGGAAGCGACTCCCCAGACCCAGTCAGGGTGGCTGAGCGCTCCGGGGGCAGCCGCGTCGGCGAACCGCCCGAGCGCCACCGCCCCGCTCTCACCCTGGGGAAAATCCCTGTACAGCCCGAGCGTTATCACCACCAGCCCATCACCGGTCAGCTGCTCAATGTGCTGCTGGACCGCGGGGATGCTGGCGGCACAGCTGGCACAGCCCGCGGCCACAAACCAGACCATTGCGGGCTGGTCTCCCCTGATCTGGCCCACCGTCACTCGGTTGCCCGCAACGGTGGTGAAGGCACCGTTGACGGACGCCGCCTCGTGCGGAGCGCGCTGAGCCGTTCGCGCCACCGGCGCGTCGGGAGAATTACGGCTCGCGCCCAGATGCAGCCCCAGGACCGCCAGAGTCACCAGTGCGACCGCGAAGAGGACGATGCGGCGGAGGCCTAGTCGTCGGGAAGCACCGGAATCCGGGGGAAGCACAGGTGCGCTCATGCCACGCTCTTGGCAGCCTGGAGCAGCTGGGACATGGTGGAGGCCGGAGCGCTATTGACGTAGACGACCCGGCCGCTGGAGTTGAGCAGGTAGTAGATGTCGAGCTCGGCCCCAGGGTTGTATTCCTGGGTCAGGTGCTTCGAGGCGGTGCCAAACGTCCAGTCTCCAGCGTTCGCAGCCTTACCCGCCAGGGCGCTCGCGAAGGCCTGGATCGAGGGTCCCGCCTGGCCCAGATCGCGGTAATTTTCGACCTCCACCACTCGGACTCCATCCGCTCGCAAGTTCGGCAGGTCCTGGGCCATCGCCTGGGTACCCGCCTGGCAACTGCTGCACCAGGTGGTGACGAACCAGAGCAAGGTCGGCTTGCCCTGGAGTGCACTCACGGTGGTGACGGCGCCACTGGCGGTGGTCAAACGCCCGTTGGGGGCCGGTTGCCCCACAGCGGCCACCGGAACGGCGGGGGCCGGCACGGGCTTGGAGGCGGCCGCGAAGTGGAGTCCCAGCAGGGCTCCCAACACCGCGACAGCTGCGACCGACGCCCCGATCCAGCCCCAGCGCACCCGGCTCCGATGGGCGGCCTCAGCCCTGATCTGCTGGCGCTCCCGCCTGGTCATGCGCTGCGGAGTGGTGCGGCGCTTGCTCACACCAGACCCTCCCCACTCTCACGGTGGCCAGCCGCAGTGGCGCCCCCTGGGCCGGCGTGGAGGGCGGGGGCGGGAACCGGATCGCATCGCTCGCACCCCGCCTCCTGAAGGCAGGTGGATTGCGCCAGGCGGTGCAAGCTCCAACCGCAGACCGCGACGATCAGGAGCAGGCTGGCGAGCAGCAGCGGGTTTTGCTCGGTGGCGAAGAAGTGCTGGACCGAGCCGGTGGTGGAATAAAGGCTGGCGCCGGAGAGCCCAACGAAGGCCAGCAGGGTCGGCACGATGGGGGTGCAGCAGAGGAAGCTCGGCAGCAGGCTAATGACGGCGGCCAAGCCCCCACCTCGAACCGGCCGGCCGGCGCTGACAGCCCTCATGGCATGAATCTGAATCATCAGCAGGAACCCGAAGCCGAAGCCCAGGAGCACACTCCAGAGCGCGAGCACGGGGTTGAGGTAGCTGAGGTTGGCGAGGCCGAATCGCTGGGTGTAGGAGAAGGGAAGCAGGAGACTGTAGAGCGCACTCACGCCGACCCCGATCACGACCAGTGCGAGGATCCGCGACCTCGAGGAGACGACCTGGCCCGCCGCCTGGACCAGGCGGTTGGCCCCGACAGCCGACTCCCGGAAGCCGATCACCCGCCCCATCCCTGGCTCCCGGGGGGGCAACAATCTCCAGCCCCCGCCGCCCGAGCGCGCCGCCGCCACAGCAAAAGCCCGGCAGTGGCCGCCGCCAGAGCGGCCAGGCCCCCCGCAACCCCGAGGACCTCCGCACCCGCGGCGGCCGCGACGGCGACGATGAAGGGGCCTCCGCAGCAGATGAGCGGGACGGCCAGGATCAGATAGGGCGCGAAGGAGCCCCGCCGTTCTCGCTCGAGCGGTGGCGTGCCCAGGTGTCCTCGGTTCCCAGCGATCGCATTCGAGTTGACCCGGTGGGAAGCAGCCATGACCCTAGAAGGCTGGGGCTCGTGACGGCGCAACGCGTCATCAGAGAACTTGTCGAGAGCGGCTTGGCCAGGGTCATGACGCGGCACGACCACATGCTACTACACATTCGTATATCGCGCACGGTCAGGCGGTGTTCCAGCGCCTCGGGCTCAACCGCTCAGTCAAGATGGGCCAGTACCCAAACACGCTGACGGACCCCAGGCACATCAAGAGTCCAGCCAGCGTCGGCCTTCCCCCGCCGAACACGCACAGCGACCACGCCAACAGCGACGCGAGCCCGGCCACCAGGGCGCCTACCGCTAAGGTCATGGCCGCGTGCCGACTCGGCCCGGAGGTCAGCCGCCGGACCCGGTAGCGCAGGTGCTCGGCGTCGTACAGTCCGGCGGTACCGTGGATGGCGGTCGGCGCCTCAGCGATGGCCAGCAGTGCCCCGAGAAGGGCGTCCCGGCGCACGAAGCGGACCGCCTGCTGGTCCGCCACCGCCTCCAGCTCTCTCCGCAGCGCCGCTGACAGCGCTCGCACCGGCCAGGCTCGGCCGTAGGCGCCTTCGATGACGGCGGCCAGCACCACCAGGCGGGGATGGCCCAATCGCGCGTGGGCAGCCTCGTGCTCCAGGACCGCCACCCTTTCCTGAGCCCCGAGACTGGCCAGGACCCCCTGACTCACCATCGCCCGCGGAGACCGGAAGCCGGCCGCAAAGGCAAGCTTCAAGTCCGTGGGCAGAACCGTCACCATGGCGCCGGACTCGGTGGCGATTTCTTCCCCTCCCCCTTCCGGCAGGCCGCCCAGCTCGCTCAGCCTGCGGTACACGAACTTCGCGTGGACGACCAGCGGGGATGCCACCAGGACCGCCAGAGCGCCCCCGGCCACCTGCCAGTCCCGGGGCGTCATCCCCAGCCAACAGGCGCCACTCGGGCTGCGAGGTGCCCCCCCGATGACGGCAGACACCCCAACCACCAGGCACGCTGCGAACGCGGCCGGGAGGACGGCCCAGGCCAAGAGCCCCAACAGGTCCGCGGCCGCCAGAACCCCCGGCGAAGCCGCCTCCAGCAGGCGCGACCTCGAGATGGCGGGCAGGACGCTGAACACCACCACGGCCGCTCCCGACACCACGAGCAGGTTCATTCCAACTTCACCTGTTCGAGCGCCGCGCGCAACTCTCCCAGGAGCGTCGGGTCCTCAATGCCCTCCACGAAATGGGTAAGCACAGCGGCACGATCGCCGGCCGATGCGACCAATTGCGCTATCGCTCTGGCCGCCAGCTCCTCCGGCGTGCCCGCGGCACGATAGCGGTAGATCCCGTCCACCACCTCGCGTTCCACCAAGCCCTTGGTCATAAGGCGCGAGAGTATGGTCATGACCGTGGTGTAGGCGCGCTCCGGCGGTGGCAGGAGCCCCGCCAACTCACGGCCCGAAATAGGACGGGGCGCCCGCCACAGCTGTTCGAGGATCTCCCTTTCCAACTGGCCCACCCGCTGGCCAGCGATCAACTTTCTGGCCACGACGCCCTCCTTGCCGCGTGGTCGACCGTGATCGCCGGAGGCAAGTAACGGTGCCCCCGGACCCGGATTGCGTCGGGCCAGCCGCGGTCGGTGGCGGCGGCGAATCCAGGCGGGGACTGCCATGCCACCTTCAACGCCGTGGTCGCCCCCGACCCCTGGTCTTCACCAAAGAGGCCCCGGGGAGCCCCGGGGCCCCCCGGCCGGCCAGGCCCTGGCCCGCTCGGATCTTCTGGATGGGAATGGTCATCACGGCTCCGCCCTGATGGGGAGGCTCTCCTGCACCCCTAAGTTCTCCAACGCCTGGGTCCGCGGTACGCCGCACGGTCACCACGGACGACTACTTCGGTCGCCCTCCAGGTCGGGCCATCCGGTCCGGCGGGGTGAACTCTGACGGCCGCCAAAGACTGAGGTGGAAGGCGCCCCACCGCCCAATCACCAGATGAGATCGACTGGCTTGGGCAGCTTCGCGGGCTGGTTGTGCCCAGCGGCACCAGAACCCGAGCCAGCGGGAGGCGGACCGGGCCGCCCAGCACTTCGCCGTCGGCCGGCCACGACGGCGCCCACGGCTCCGCCACCGAGCTGGTTTGAAGCCGGGCCCAGCCTACGGCCTCGCAGCGGGTGGACGCGACGCCTCCACTTGCCAGACTCAACACTTTCCATAACCATAGCCGCACCAGAACCCGAGCGGTATGCAGCCCGCCGTCGTGCCGGGTGGTACAGCACGACACTCACCGCACTTCCGGCGGATCAACCCGGCCGGGGTGACCTGAGACGCTGGCCAGGGTTTGACGGGGACTCCCCGACCGCCCAGGAGGTGACGCGGCTAGTGGCCAGCAGGCGGGTCAGGGCCCAACCGAAACAGACTGCCCCCACCACCAGCACCGCAAATGGAAGAACCGACCACGGCAGCGGCTCCTGAAGGGACAGCGGCCACGGCGCCAGCTCCAGAAGCGGCCCGGCGAAGAGCAGGAAGGCGGGGTGGATTATGTAGATTCCCAGGGAATGTCGGCTCAAGCTGCCGGTCAGGCGGTGCCCCCGTCCCCCGCTGGGCCCGATGAACCGATGCGCCAAGGTCCAGGACCCGTAGAAGACCAGGACGGTGAGCAGCAGCAACGAGGGCCTCAGGAATCCCCCGGTCCCGTGCACCCAGGGGCCCCAGTTGACGGCGATTCGGCCCGGGAGGCCGGCGAACAGCAGGGCCACTGCCGCCGCCACGCCCGGCACCAGCAGCCAGCGCCAGCGCCCACCCCGGCCGAGCCAATCGGGGTGGAGCCCAAGGAGCACTCCTACCGCGAAGTACCCCACCCAGAAGGGGGCCTCTTCGAAGCCGTAGTCGAGCAGCACCACCTGGCCCACCCCCCCGTGGATGGGCAGCATCACCCGCAACATCTGCACCCCCACCTGGACCGCGACCGCGACCGCCGCCGCCCACCCGCAACCCCTGGTCGTCCTGGGCCACATCAGGAAGAGAAGGTAGAGCTGCGGGATCAGGAGCAGGAAGTAGAGGTGCCCGGCCCCCCCTGCCCACCAGCCCCAGGTTTGGGAAGGCCAAGGCGACATCCCCTGAAACGCGACCGTCAGCGCGAAGTAGATCATCGCCCAGGGAAGCCAGGGCACCAGGGTTCGTCGCAACCGCCTGGACCAGAACCCGCTGCGCCCGGCAGCGGGCGACCGCGTGTAGGCAAGCATCATTCCGCTCAGAATCACGAACAGCGGGACCGACACCCTGGAGGCGAGGCTGAGCGCCTCGTAGGTTGAGGCAGCGAGCCGGGTCGCGTGGGAGGGCCAGGGAGCGCAATGGATGACCACCACCAGAACCGCGGCCAGCGCACGTACCAAGTCAGCCTGAGGCAGATGGCGTCGGCCGGTCGCCGTCGGCGCCGCTGGTCTCTCGGCGCCCCCGTCGCCCGGGATGCGCTCTGCCGGCTCCGTTCGCACCGGGGACCGGCGCGTGGTCGCCGCGTCTCTTATGGCACTGCTCATCGTGCCCTCCCTGACAGACCGTCACCGGGTCACGCTCGCGACCAGACGGCGAGCTGATCGCCACTTCAGACCCACGTCGCAGGGGTCGCCCCCAGCCAGATGGAATCCAGCCCACCGCACCGAAGCGCGGTCGAGGAGCGCACACTCTGCCGTCGAGATCGCGGCCACCAACAGATGCCGGAGCCGCCCCGCCCCTGTGCCATCCAACCTCGAGCGGCAAGGGCTGGTAGAAAGCGGCAGGGCCGGGGCGTCCCCCGGCCCTGGGTCACACGACCTCGCTCACCAGTAGTACCAGCGGCCGCGTCCTGGTCGGAACAGGAAGCCCACGAGCCATAGCACCAGGGCGATGATGGCGATGATCCAGAGCAGGTGGATCGCCGCCCCCAATCCGAACAGGATCGCGACCAGCAGCAGGAATAGAAGCAGTGCTACCAAGTGAACACCCCCAAATTGGTGACTTCCTCCATCACGGCCGGGCCGGCGGCGCGACCCGCGGAGTAGCGACGATGCCGATCAGCGTCACCACGATCCAGGCCGCAATCGCATAGACGATGATGGCCACCACGTCGGGCCAGTAGGCGACGTGAGCGCCCGGGGTCACCGTGGTCGCCAGGATCCCCCGGAACGGGGCCGACAGGGCGTTCGCCAGGTTGCCGATGAACGCCACGAACCCGATGGCATTGGCTCCGATCAACTTGAAGATGAAGTCCAGGGCGAGGATCGCGTCCACCACCCCGGCCGCCAGCCACACCAGCTGACGCAGCTTGAAGCCCGTGGTCGCCACCGGCGTGCTGGCCGTGTAGGTGGACTGCTGCGTGGTGCCCGGGGCACGGGACACCGTCGTCACCGACTGCTCCTCCCGGGGAGCTTCAGGGTCGAGCATGTTGACTCCTCCTCTTCGAATCGGCACGGCGGGATGGATCCCGTCGATCTCCGTTGAGGCCTAACGCCGCCCCCGGGTCGTCGTTACACCTGGGCCGGGTGCGCCGGAGGGTCAGCCCTTCCGCAGGATGGCCAGCGCCTGGGCCGGAAGGCTGACGGCGCCCGCCGCCACGGTTGCTCCCGAGCGCGACCCCGCCAGGACCTCCCAGACCCCTCCCTCGCCCGCGAGGGTTACGGTGCGCCGCCTCCGTCCGAGATTGACAGCCACCGCAAGGCCCTCGCGCCGAGCCATCAGCCAGCTGCGGCCCGAGGTGACATCGGCTCCGCGTTGGCCCGTCCAGAGGTCAGGTGTCCGCCGACGCAACCAGATCAGGGAGCGGTAGTACTCCAGCATGGCCTGGTGCGCCGGCAGCTCGCGCTCTTGCCAGTTCAACTTGGACCGCTCGAAGGTGCTCTCGGCCTGGGGATCCGGCACCCGTGAGCCCGGGCCGAGGAACTCCGCGAACTCTCGGCGACGGCCCTGCCGGACAGCGCGACCCAGCGCTGGATCCTGGAGGTCGGTGAAGTACAGGAAGGGACTGGTCGCGCCCCACTCCTCACCCTGGAACAGCATCGGCACGAACGGCGCTGTGAGCACCAGCGCCGCACCGAGGCGGACCAGATGGGGCTTCACCAGATGCCCCAAGCGATCGCCCAACGCCCGGTTGCCGACCTGATCGTGATTCTGCTGATAGGCCACCAGGCTGCAGGGAGGCGGGTAGTCGTGGGGTCGCCCCACCACCGCCTCCCGCGAGCCGGCATACAGACCGGCATACACCAGGCCACGCGACAGGCAGGTGGCGAGATCGGTCACCCCTGCGAAATCGCGATAGTAGCCATCCTGCTCGCCGGTCAAGGCCACGTGCAACGCGTGATGGAAGTCGTCGTTCCAGAGCAGGTCCAGGCCGCGGCCCCCGATCGTCCGTGGCCGGACGATGCGGCTGTCGTTCTGGTTGTTCTCCGCGATCAGGGTGAGCTCGCGCCCCAGCTGAAGCTCCAGCTCATCGACCTCGGCGGCGAGCTGCTCCAGCAGCGGGAGCGCGGAGGTTTCGATGAACCCGTGGACCGCATCCAGACGCAGGCCGTCGACGTGGAAGTCGCGCAGCCAGCGCAGCGCGTTGTCGCAGATGAGCCGCCGCACCTGGTCACTACCCGGACCATCCAGGTTGAGGGCCTGTCCCCAGAGCGTGCCGTAGCGCTCGGTCAGATACGGTCCGTAACGGGGCAGGTAGTTGCCCTCCGGGCTGAGATGGTTGTAGACCACGTCGAGGATCACGGCCAGGCCACGGGCGTGACAGCCGTTGACGAAGTGCATCAACCCGACGGGACCGCCGTAGGCATCGTGGGTGGCGAAGAGGCTGGCGGCGTCGTAGCCCCAGCCCCGGGCGCCGGGGAACTGGTGAACCGGCATCAGCTCGACATGGGTGATCCCGAGCTCCACCAGGTGGTCGAGCCGGTTCAGGGCAGCGGCGAACGTGCCCTCGGGGGTGAAGGTCCCAATGTGCATCTCGTAGATGACCCCGCTGCGCAGCGAGGGCGGGGACCACCCCTGATCGGTCCAGCGGAAGTGGCCAGGGGAGAACGGCCGGGAGAGTCCGTGGACCCCGTTCGGCTGCCAGGGCGAGCGAGGGTCGGGGAACGGCCCCTCCCCGTCGATCACGAAGCCGTAGTCGCCGGAGCGGCGGACACTTCCCGCGGGCACCCACCATCCCGAGGCCAGCTGACGCATGGGCAGGTCACTGTTCCCTCGCCGCAGGCGGACTTCGCCAGCAGCCGGCGCCCAGACCGAGTAGGGCCTCAAGGAGCGGCCTCGGCCACCAGGAGCGCCACTGGGAACCCTCTCAGCAGGTCGGCTACCCGAACCTCGCCACTCTCGAAGGTGGCGCCTCCCAGACGGTCCTTCCAACGCATCCGTCCGAGCTCGATGGTCGTGTCACCCCAGCCCTCCCGCCCAAGGAACGGCCGGGTGGGCACCACGGTGACGACCTGACCGCCCCGCTCGAACGCGACCACGTGCGCGGCATGCGTCCCGTGTACCGCAAGGGCCACGTACCTCGCCCGAGGGCTGAATGCCGATGCTCGCTCGCGCCGGACCTCCAGCCCACGTTCGAGCAGCCACTGCTTGGGCAGGCCGCCTGACCAAGTGGAGCGCCCTCGGGGCGGCGTTCCCGCGCCTGCCAGATCGAGCTGCCGCTTAAGACCCGTGAAGTCCACCGGCCTGCGGTTGTCCGGGTCGACCAGGTTGTGAGCCCAGACCTCGGTGCCCTGATAGATGTCCGGCACGCCGGGGGCGGTCAGCTTGAGCAAGGTCGCAGCCAACGACGCCACCCGGGCGGGCCGCTCGATCCGCCTGAGGAACGCCGCCAGGGACCTAATGAAGGCCGGATCGTGCAGCGCACCGCGGGTGAAACTGCGCACCGACTCTTCGTACCGCGGTTCGGGCGAACGCCACGAGGTGTGGACCTTGGCCTCGCGCACCGACTTCTGAACCACCGTCAGGAGCCGTTGCTCCGAGATCGGCCAGGCGCCCAGCAGGGTCTGGTACAAGAAGTACTCGAAATTGCGGTCGGGGAGGCCAGGTCCCT
>JAJYWT010000094.1 GCA_021791345.1 bacterium | reverse complement strand
ACACGCCGGAGGAGCTAGTGCCTTCCGCCAGGTCCGTGGGCATGCCCACTTGGCCGACTGTGACCGTCAGGGTGTAGGTGCGACTTTGACCGGAGCCAGGCGAGCGCTCCGGCGATGTGAAACTGCACGCCAGGGACTCGCCCACCGCCAGCTCCAGGCCGAAGTCCTGAGTGCAGACGGGGACGCGGGCCAGCCCGTCTGACTCCGTGATCGACTCGACCACCTCCGGAACGGCTCCGTCGTTGCGGGCCACCACCCGCAGCGGAAACGCGGCGTTCGCGGTCGGATCGACTGCAGATGGAGAGTATCCCCCACCGCCGGCGTCGTTGCTGGCAACGACCGCCACCGACAGCTCCGGGGCGCCCGGCTCGGCAGCGGTGCTGACCGAGGAGTCGCCGGTCGCCGTCACGGTGGTGCCGCCACCCCCACTGACCGTCACGGTGACCTCTTCCGTGGAGGTCTCACCGGCCGGGGGTGAGTACGTCCCCGGATCGAGTGCGCAGATGAGTCCCGCACCCGGGGTGAGCACCGAGCCCACATCCTGCGCGCAGGCCGGCCGCGAGACTCCTTGGTAGCTCTCCGAGATCGAGCTGATCGTCTCCTCGACCATGCTGGTGTTGGAGACATCGACCGTGAAGTTCACAGGTGTGCCTGGGGATTGCGCCTGCGCGACCTGTTGGTAGGTACCGGTGCCGGACGCATTGTTGGTCACCACGACGCTCAGAGTGACCGGCGGGGGCGCGGGGACGGCCGCCTGGAAGTACCAGAGGTGATTCGCCAGAGGCCCATGGGCACTGGTGTTACGGACCAGGAGGTACGCCGCGTAGTCTCCTCCCACCGCGAGCTGGTGGCCGACGTATGGCGAAATCGCGAATGTGAGGAGCGCGTACTCACGCCCGGGGCCACACCGGGACTTCGGCTGGTCGCCGACCGTCCACGCGCTCGGGTCGGTGGCGTAGCTCTGGTAGGCGACCTGCGTCGGAACTCCCCCGGCAATCAGGGGGTCCCCGAAGTCCGCAACTCCATCCACGGCCGGGAACACCTGGGCGTAGGGGAGTCCAGCGCCGGTGAATTCCCCGAGGGAGTCGGCGACCGTCCCTGAAGGCAGGCCATCGAGCGGAGGCCCCTGGGAGGCGTCGAATGCTCCCGGCGACCCCACCGGAGCCGGCCCGTTGGTGGCAATGTTGGGCACCTCATAGAGTTCGGTCGTGGCCGCAAAGCCGGCCGCAAACGAGCTGGCGGGCAGCGGGCTCGAAGGATCGCCGGTCGTCGGAGCACCAACCGAGATGCCCATTTCGCCCGCGGGCAGTTGGGCCGGGGTCGTGGCGATCGCGGGCCGACCGAGCAGTGAGTCTGCCCCGTCCCCGAGCACCGGATCCGGCTCCATGCTGGGGACCAAATTCACCGTGGTAAGCGTCCCCGCAACCGGGCACGTGAAACTCGCCGCACTCGTCTGGCCCCCGGCCGCCAATCCGGGGTTGGGAACGGGAACAGCCCCTGGGACGGCCATCGTGACCGGCGGTGACGCGGCCACGACCAAGCCCGGCGTCGCCGCAGCCGCCGCCAGCGCGAGCGCGGCGGCGAGCCCCAGGGATGGGCCGAGACCCCTACACCTATTAATAGGAGCGATCAAGCCGCGCCCCCGCAGATTGGCACGACGGACGCGGCCTTCTCAGCCAGCACGCTCTCTCGCCACACGCCCGCGGCACCATGCAACCAGATGAGGGGGGCGGCAGGACCGCCTTCGCCAGCCTCGCTGCTGGGCAACGGGGTGCCACCAGCCCGGCTCTCGCTTCTGCCGAAGTGAGTGGCAGCCGATCCGGCGCCCCCTCCAAGCACGGTGCCTCCCGCCCAGAGTTGTCGAGGAGTGCCCGACCGACCCGGCCCCTCCCCCGCTACCACTTGGGATTGCGGCCAGTGGCACTCGGGCCCGAGTGCCCGAACCCACGGTCCGATGGTCAACTTCCGCACCGCGACAGACCTTGGGCACCTTGAGCGCTCGGCTCTCGGGGACCGGCACCAAGGAACGGCCGCGACGGGATCGCTCGCCTGGGCGAGAGTCGCACAAGGTCCCGGGATCGGAAGTTCCTGCTGCCGACTGGTCCACCGACACTCCGAGACCGACGCCAGAGCGGGGATGGGCCGTAGGGTCGTTGACGGCTCGACGACAGCGGGCGCACCAGCCACCGGGGCCACCGCGGGCGCCTAGAGGCGCCTTCCCGATCCCTCCGTGAATTCGGACTGCACGTTGGCGCCGAGCCCGCCAGCAACGGGGGTATGGTCGCCATCCCGAGGCAGCTCAGCTGGCCTGCCGGGTCCAGCCGGCCGTCGCGAATGCGGCCGGGTGCAGCGCCGCGGTACACCGGGAACCCGACTTTGGCGTCGGCGATGAGCCGGCGCACACGGCACCGCCCGTTCAACAGACCCATCCACTCCCGTCACGGCGGTGCCGGCAAGCGACCACCACCGCGTCCTGCGGCCAGCACGCATGCGTACTTGCTGATCTCCCTTCCGTCGGCGGACGTTAGCAGGTCCAGCTGCGCCGCAGCGCCGGTGGCGATGACCGTCAGAACATCGTTACACAGCGGACGTCCGAGGTCTGAGGCATGCGGGCTGCCTCACGCGCCCACCCAAAGCGACCCGGCGACCTTCGGGCCGACGGCGCGGCGAGAGCCGACCAGGTTGCCCGGGGCCGCCTCCAGCCGAGGCCGGGCCCGCCATCGCGTCCGACATCAGAGTGAATGTCGCCCCGAGGCCGACTCGTGGGGAGCGAAGTGCCACAGCCTCAAGGCAGAACGACCCTCGCGTCGCCCAGGCGCCCCGTGGCCCATGTCTTCGCGGCGGGAATCCTTCCGCACGCACTCTCCCGGAGCCGTGATCGGACAGACAGCGCCCCCCGTGGTCGAGCTGCGACCTGGCCCTGGATCACCGTGGCTTCCGCCCAGCGAGGTGATCATCAGCGATGTACCCAAGACTTCGCCACCCCTTGAGTTCATGCGCGAGCCCTGCACAGACCTCGATCCCGGAGTTTGCGCACCTGAGCCGTGGCGACTTCCCGTGGTCGACCGGGCGGTACAGTAGCCCCTCCCGACGGACAGGACCGCCAAGCCGGCCGTCGGCGCTCGCCCGCGGGCCCGACCGACCGCCCCGCACACTGCGTGGCCTCGACAGGAGCGTGGGGTCCTCGAGGTCGGGAGTGCGACCAGGTGGGTGGGGCGCGACCGCCTGCCGCGGTCGCGCTTGCGATCACCAAGTGGTCGCCGTTGGTAGCATCTCAAACCATGAGTTCGCATCCAGGGCCGGCCGGCCACGTCACGGTGCGGCCCCCGGAGCTGGTGACCTACTTTCTCGGCAATGGGCTGGAGGTGGTCCTGAGCGCGGAGCGGTCGTCTCCCACGGTGGGTGTCGGCGTCTTCTATCGCGCCGGTTTCCGGCTGGAGCCCGAGGGCCGGACCGGTTTCGCCCACCTCTTCGAGCACCTCATGTTCCAGGGCACCCATCGCGTGCCCAAGCCTCACTTCGGCAACCTCATCAACTCCGCCGGCGGTCTGCTCAACGGCTTCACCCGGCACGATTACACCGCGTACTTCGAGGTGCTGCCCGCCTCCGCCCTGGAGATGGCCTGCTTCCTGGAAGGGGACCGCATGAGCTCTCTCGACCTGAATGAGGAGACCCTGCGCAATCAGGTCGACGTCGTCGAGGAGGAGGTCAGGGGCAACGTCCTCAATCAGCCGTATGGGGGCTTCTCATGGCTGTGGCTGTCGCAGTACGCCTTCGCGACCTACCCCAACTGTCACAACTACTACGGCGAGTTCGCCGACCTGGAGGCGGCCACGGTCGAGGATGCCCGGGACTTCTACCGGACCTGGTACGGGCCCGGCAACGCCACCCTGGTCCTGACCGGCGACTTCGACGTGGATCACGCCAGGATGCTGGTGGAGCGCCATCTCGGGCAGGTGGCCTCGCGCGAGGAGCCGCCCACACCGAAGCTTGACGAGCCATTGCCGACCTCGAGGAGGGAGTTCCATCGCGAGGACCCCTTGGCCCCGACCCCGCAGCTTGCGGTCGGGTACCCGACCGCCCCCTTCGGACACGAGGACCATCTGCCCCTGGCGCTGGCGGCACGGATCCTGACGGATGGGCGCTCCTCCAGGCTCCAGCGGTCCCTGGTGCAGGGGCGCGAGCTGCTTCTGCACGTGGGAGGCGGACCCCACTACCCGATCGGCGACTCCTTCGAGTTCCTTGGCCCTGCCCTCTTCACCTTCGAAGCAACCCCCAGGCCTGGGGTCAGCACCGCGGCCGCCCTCGATGCTCTCGACGAGGAGCTGGCCAGTTTCGCCGCGGAGGGCCCGACGGAACAGGAGGTGGAGCGCGCCAGAAGGCGGGAGCTCAGCTCCTACCACGCCAACAACGACAGCCGGCTCGGCCGGCTGCGCGAGTTGGGGGTGATGGCGGCGATCCACCGTCGGCCCGAGCTCGTGGACGAATTGCCCGAGCGCTACCGCGCGGTCAGCGCCGCCGATGTCGCGCGCGCGGTTCGGAGCTGGCTGCAGCAGTCGCGATCCACGGTGCTGCACTGGGATCCCAAACAGGCCCGGAGGCGGACGTGAGTCAGTTGGCACCAAGCGAGCCGGATCGCCTGCGGGAAGTGCCCCAGCCGGGGCCGGTCCCACCGCTGCGAATCGGGCGCGTCCATCAGACGACCCTGGACAACGGCGTCTCGATCATGGTGGTTCCCCGCCCCAGCGTGCCGCGCGTGGAATTTCGCCTCAGCGTTCCGGCGGGGACGGCGCTCGGGCCTTCTGCGGCGGTCTCGGAGCTGCTGGCCATGGGGATCCCGCTGGGCACGGATTCGATGGATCAGTCTGAACTGGCGGAGCGGGTTCAGGATCTGGGTGGATCCCTCCAGGTCCACCAGGATGAGGACCGCCTGTACCTCCATGCCGCGGCCCTGTCGGAGGCGGAGGAGGACCTCTACCACCTGCTCGCCGCAGTGGTGGAAGGACCTCGTTTCCCAACGGTCGACCTTGCGACCGAAAGAGCCAAGCTCCTGGACGGTCTGCGGATGGCCCGGGCGACCGCTCAGTTCCCCGCGGCCGAGGCGCTGCAGGGGCTGGTGTACGGTCCCCATCCCTACGGTCGGCCAGCGCCCAGTGACACCGCGGTCAAGGTTGCCAGCCGCCGGGCGATCCTGGACCTGTACGAGCAGACCTTCACCCCCCGGGGCGCACAGATCACCGTCGTCGGAGCGGTCGACCCGCGCCGAACCGCATCGCGGCTCCGCCGCGCC
>JAJYWT010000134.1 GCA_021791345.1 bacterium | reverse complement strand
TCGGCATCCGCTTCTCCACCTTCAATTCCGGCCCTCCGTCGATCGTCTCCCCGATGACGTTGAACATCCGTCCCAGCACCTGCTTGCCGACCGGCACCTGGATGGGGGAGCCGGTGGCACGCACTGGGTCGCCACGGCGCAGCCCGTCGGTGGTCTCCATGGCGATGCAGCGGGCGACATCATTGCCCAGGTGCTGCTGGACCTCGAGCACCAGCCGCGACCCCTCCCGCTCCACCTCCAGGGCGTCCAGGATGTGGGGCAGGTCGCTCTGATCGAAGGCGACGTCGACCACCGCCCCGATCACCTGCAGGACCTCTCCCATCGCCCTGGTCTCTGTAGTCTGCTTGCTCTTCGCCATCACCACCTCCTCAGCGCCGGGCTGCCTGCAGCGCCTCGGCGCCACCGATAATCTCCATCAGTTCCTTGGTGATCCCCGCCTGGCGCACCTTGTTGGCGGTGAGCGAGAGCTCGCGGATCACGTCGCCGGCGCTGGATGAGGCGTTCTGCATCGCGATCATCTGCGCGCCGTAGAAGCTCGCCTGATTCTCCACCACCGCGTGATAGACGTGGCTCAGCAGGTAGGTCGGCATCAGCCGCTCCAGCACCGCCTCCCCGTCGGGCTCATAGATGTAGTCGCCCTCGGTCCTCGGCCCCTCGTCCGGCTCCGCGGGTGGGACCGGCACCAGCTGCTGCACGGTCGGTACCTGGGTCAAGAGGTTCTTGAACCGCGAGTAGGCGAGGACGATTCCCGACACCTCCTTGTCCAGATACGCCCTGGTCGCCCGCTCCACCGCCGGCCGCAGCTCGCCGATCTCCACCTGGTCGGGCAGCCCGACCCGGTGGTGGATCAGCTCCACCGGCATCCGCCTGGAGAAGTCGACCGCCTTGCGCCCGATCGCGACCACCTGATAGCGCGGGCCGAAGTTGCGCAGCATGTGCTGGTGCGCCGCCCGGATGGTGTTGGCGTTGAGCGACCCCGCCAGCCCCCGGTCGGAGGTGACCAGGATCAGCAGTCCCCGACCGTGCTCCGGCGGCACCAGGAACGGGTGGCGGTATTCCTTGCCGATCTTGGCCACGTCCCGGGCCGCCTGGTCCATGGCCAGGGCGTACGGCCTTCCGCTCTCGGCGCGCGCCTGGGCCCGCCGCATCTTGGCCGCCGCCACCATCTGCATGGCCCTGGTTATCTGCTCGATGTTGCGGACCGCGCGGATGTGCCGGCGGATGTCGCGGAGGGTCGCCAATCAGAGGACCTCAGCCACCTTCGACGCCGGCTTGCTCACCGAAGTCGAAGGTCTGGTTGAACTCCTCCAGCGCCGCACGCAGCTCCTGCTCCATCCCCTCGTCCAGGACCTTGCGCTCCTCGATCGCCTGACCCAAGGAGCTGTGGGTCTGCTCGATCCAGCGCCGGAACTGCTGATCCCACTCCGAGATCCGCTCCACCGGGACCCGGTCCAGATAGCCGTTGGTGCCGGCGAAGATGGTCATGACCTCGTGCGCCAGCGGTACCGGTTGGTACTGGTCCTGCTTGAGCAATTCGGTGAGCCGGCGGCCCCTCTCCAGCTGATCCCGGGTCGACTTGTCCAGGTCCGAGGAGAACTGCGCGAAGGCGGCCAGGGCCCGGAACTGGGCGAGGTCGAGGCGCATCCCGCCCGCCACCGAGCGCAGCGCCTTGGTCATGGCGTCGCCACCCACCCGGCTCACCGACAGCCCGACCGAGATGGCGGGGCGGGTGCCGGCGTAGAAGAGGTCGCCCTCCAGATAGATCTGCCCATCGGTGATGGAGATGACGTTGGTCGGAATGTAGGCCGAGACGTCGTTGGCCTGGGTCTCGATGATCGGCAGCGCGGTGAGCGAGCCCCCGCCCCTCTCCTCCGAGAGCCGGGCCGCCCGCTCCAGCAGGCGGGAGTGCAGGTAGAACACATCCCCGGGATAGGCCTCCCGGCCCGGTGGCCGCCGCAGCGCCAGCGAGATCTCGCGGTATGCCCAGGCATGCTTGCTGAGATCGTCGTAGACCACCAACGCATCCTCGCCCCGCTCCATGAACCACTCGCCCATGGTGCAGGCGGCGTAGGGGGCCAGGTACTGCAGCGCCGCGGGCTCGGCCGCCGTCGCCGACACGATGATGGTGTGCTCCAGCGCCCCGTACTCCTCCAACAGGGCGGCGACCCGGGCGACCGAGGTCGCGGTCTGGCCGATGGCCACGTAGATGCAGGTGAGGTTCTTGCCCTTCTGGTTGATGATGGTGTCGATCGCGATCGCGGTCTTGCCGATCTGGCGGTCTCCGATCAGGAGCTCGCGCTGACCCCTCCCGATCGGCACCAGCGCGTCGATCGCCTTGATCCCGGTCGCAACCGGGGTGTTGACCGGCTGGCGGTCGATGACCCCCGGAGCGGGGCGCTCCACCGGCCACCTCTCGGAGGTGGCGAGCTCCCCCTTCCCGTCGATCGTCTCGCCCAGGGCGTTGACAACCCGGCCAACCAGCTCACGCCCCACCGGCACCTCCACGATCCTGCCGGTGGTGCGCACCTCGTCGCCCTCGCTGAGCTCGGAGTACTGGCCCATGATGATCGCCCGCACCAGGTCCTCCTCCAGGTTGAGCGCCATTCCCGAGACCCCCTTGGGGAACTCCAGCAGCTCGCCCGCCATCGCCCCTTCCAGCCCGTAGATCTGCGCGATCCCGTCGGCCAAGGCGGTGATGACACCGGACTGCGCCGTGACCACCGGCGCGTCGAAGTCGGCGATCTTGCTCTTGATGATCTTGCCTATGTCGTCGGCACTGAGGCTCATGGTCTCCTCACGAAGATTGCACTTCTGTCAGCATCTCGCGGCGCAGCTGCTGGAGCTTGGTCTTGAGACTCGCGTCAAAGACCCGATCCCCCACCCGCACCACCGCCCCGCCCAGCAGGGAGGGATCCACCTGGGCTTCAAAGTTCACGTCCACCCCGAGGCGTTGGGAGAGCTCCTTGGAGAACTTCGCCAGCTCCTCCGGGGAGACCTCGACCGCGGTCGAGATCCGGGCCGCCACCCGGCCGTCGCGGCGATCCAGCAGCTGCTGGTAGCCCGCCTGGATCGCGGCCAGCATCGAGGTGCGACGGCTGTCGAGCAGCAGCCACAGCAGGTTGGCTGCCTCCTTGTCAATCTCGGGGTCGCGCGCCAGGACCGCCTGCGCCAGCTCGCGGCGCTGGCTGGCGGAGAACTCCGGGCTGCGCAGCGCCGCCCCCAGCTCGCTCTCTTCGAGCAGCTTCCGGAGCCGGCTCAGCCGCTCCTGCCACTTGGCGAAGCTCTGCTCCTGCTCCGCCAGCTCGAAGATCGCCTGCGCGTAGTGGCGCGCAGTGCTGGGTACCCGCGGCATCTCGGCAACCTCAGGCACTGAGGTCCACCTCCTTGAGCGCCTGGTCGATCAGGCGACGCTGACGGGCCGGGTCGAGCTCCTCCTGGAGCACCTTGGTGGTGGCGAGAAGAACCAGGTCCGCCGCCTGGCGCCGGAGCTCGGCGACCGCCTGCTCGCGCTCGCGGGCCAGTTCAGCGCGGGCGCGCTCCAGCATCGCCTGCTGCTCCTGCTCCCCCTTCTGGCGCAGCTCCTCACGCAGCTGTTCACCCAGCTGCTGGGCGCGGTCCAGGATCTCCTGAGCCTTGGCCCTGGCCTCCGCCATCTCGGCGCGCTCCGAGACCCGCGCCTGCTCGGCCTCCTTGCGGGCGCTCTCCGCCTCGCCCAGCGCCTGGGCGATCTGCTGCTGCCGGGCACGGATCGCCCGGTCCAGGGGAGGGAACACGTAGCGGCTGAGCAGCCACAGCAGGGCCAGGAAGACGATGATCTCGACGATGAACGTCGCGTTCAGCGTCAGCGGATTGGAGGCGAGGACCACAGCTGGTGCCTACTTCCCCGCCAGGGCGATGAACACGAACATCAAAGCGAGGTTGATGAAGTACACGGCCTCCGCCAGACCCACCGTGAGGAAGGTCCAGGTGAGCAGCCGCCCCTGCGCCTCCGGCTGGCGGGCGATCCCGGCGATCAGCTGGGCGCCGGCCAGCCCGTCACCGATGGCGGCTCCGACGGCGCCGACCCCGGTGCCGATCATGGCTCCGGCGTAAACCTCTGCGTGTGCGGTGGTTAGCAAGTGTGTCTCCTCCCGGGTCTGATGGGGGCTTGTCAGCCCTGGCTGCTGGCGGTCTCGGTGGCCTGATGGTCGTCGCTCATGGTCGCCATGCTGAGGTAGATCACCGTCAGCAAGGCGAAGATGAAGGCCTGGATGACGTCGACGAAGAGCCCTTCGAAGAGCTTCCAAATTCCATTGAACACAAAGCCGATGTAGATCGGCAGGATGGCGATGATCTCCAGCATCAAAGCCGCCGCGAACATGTTGCCGAAGAGTCGCAGGGTGAGCGAGATGGGATAGGAGATCTGGGCGATCACGTTGATCGGGACCAGCAGGATGTACATGAACCAGGGCAGCCCCTCGGGGTGCACGTAGTTGAGCTTGAGATAGCCCCCGAAGCCCTTCCTCCTTATCGACGTCACATGGACCAGAACGATCACGATGATCGCCAGGGCGGCGGTGTCGTTCACGTCGGAGGTTGGGGACGTCAGCCGGCCCCCGGTGGGGATCAGCTCCAGCCAGTTGCTGACCAGGATGTAGAAGAAGAGCACCGTCACCAGCGGCACCACCCAGCGGGCGAAGGGTCCGATCATGCGGTTGATGTAGTCGTCCACGGTGGTCCAGACCATCTCGATCGCCGTCTGGAACCGCCCCGGCACCCCGCTGGTGAGCTTGCTTCTCAGGTAGAAGGCGGCGACCAGCACCACCATGAAGGCGACCCCCGAGCTGATCAGGGTGTCGAGGTAGATGGTCTGTCCGAAGATGTGTCCGATCCAGTGGTTGCCGACCGCGATCTGGGTCATGACCATGGGTCTCATCTGGCGCTCATCCTCGCTCCCATCCGCAGCACGGCCCCCACCTGCGCCAGGTGGGTGACCAGCAGCCCGAGCAGCGCCCAGATGCCGACCGGCCCCAAAAGCACGACCAGCGCCGCCATCGCCACCGTGATCACGGCCAGACGGGGCAGGCTGGAGCCCAGGAAGGCGACTGGTGAGTGCCGGAGTGCGAAGACGGCGAGCTGCAGGTTGCCGATCCCCACCAGCCCCCCGGCCAGCGCCAGGCCGCCGCCGACCAGCCCGGCGACGAGGAAGCCGACCACGGCCACGACCACCACCGCGGCCAGTGCCGCGAGCCAGGCCGACCTGACCGCTCCCGCCATCTCGTCAGCGTTCTGCACCATCAATCCCTGTGGTCCCGATATTGAGCCAAGCCGCGGTACACGGCCAGGGCGCCCCCCGCCAGCCCCACCAACAGCCCCGTGAGCGTGAGCCACGGCAGCGT
>JAJYWT010000019.1 GCA_021791345.1 bacterium | reverse complement strand
CCGCAGACGCCGCTCGCAACCCTTTGGCTGATCCACCTGGTGCGCGAGGCGCTGCTCGAGCACGGTGCGCCCGCGGCCGGGGTCCAGCTGGTGACCGGGGATGCGGAGGTGGGCAGGACGCTGACCACGGATCCCCGCATCGGGGCGGTCTCCTTCACCGGATCCGCCGCGGTCGGCCACCAGATCGCCCGCGACGCGGCGCCCACCAAGACGCTGCTCGAGCTGGGCTCGAACTCCGCCATGGTGGTGTGCGCGGACGCCGACCTCGACCGCGCCGCCGACGCGGTGCTGCGGGGTGGCTACTACGCGTCCGGCCAGGCCTGCATCTCGGTGCAGCGCGTGATCGTGGTGGCTGGCGTCGCGGACCGTCTTGAACGCCTGCTCGCGGGACGGATCGGGGAGGCGGTGGTGGGCGATCCCCGCCTGGAGACCACCAGGGTCGCGCCACTGATCAACCCGGATGCCGGGCGTCGGGTGGGGGACTGGGTCGGCCAGGCGGTCTCTGCCGGGGCCCGTCTGGTGACGGGAGGAAGAGCGACCGGCGCCATGGTCGAGCCGACGGTGCTCGCCGACGTGCCGGAGGGGACCGCCATCTGGGACGAGGAGGTGTTCGGGCCGGTGGTCTGCCTGCAACGGGCGGCTGACCAGCAGGACGCGTTCGCCCGCGTCAACCGCTCGCACTACGGCCTGCACGCGGCGGTCTTCACCGCCTCCTTGGAGACCACGCTGCAGGCGCTGCAGACCCTGGAGGTGGGAGGAGTCGTGATCAACGAGGTGCCCGGGTTCCGTGCCGACAACATGCCCTACGGTGGCGTCAAGGACTCCGGCATGGGCAGAGAGGGGCCGCGCTTTGCGGCGGAAGAGCTGACGGTGACCAGGATGGCCATCATCCGTTCCGGCTGGAAGGATGTCTGACATGGCGTCTGGTCCTCCGGACTACGGGCGGCTCTTCCGCCTGGATGGCAGGTCGGCGGTGGTGGTGGGGGCGGGGAGCGGCATCGGGCGAGAGGCCGCCCTGGCGCTGGCGGCGCACGGCGCCCGGGTCGCCTGCTGTGACCTCGACCAGGAAGCGGCCGAACAGACCGCCGTGCTCGCGGGTGGTCAGGCGAGCTCGGAGCAGGTCGACGTCCTCAGCCGCGAAGCGGTCTTCGACCTCGCCCAGAGACACCAGGGTGCGGAGATCCTGGTGTTCACGGCCGGGATCAACGTCCGCAAACCGCTCCTGGACTACCAGGACTCTGAGTTCGACAGGGTCGTCGATCTCAACCTGCGGGGGTCGTTCCACCTGATCCAGGCGTTCGGGCGGGTCATGGCGGAGGGCCGGCGGGGAAGCATCATCGGGATCTCCTCGATCCGAGCCTTGACCGTGGAGCCTGGCCAGGGGATATACGCCGCCACCAAGGCCGGCCTGGTGCAGTTGCTGCGGACCGCGGCCGCGGAGCTCGGGACCTCGGGAGTCCGCGCCAATGCCATCGCTCCGGGGGTGGTGGAGACTCCGCTCACCGCCCAGAT
Organism: bacterium; assembly: GCA_021791345.1. Next base: position 3,878 of record JAJYWT010000019.1, on the reverse strand, counting down.
CCGGGCGGACCCGCAGTGGTATGGCGCCTACTCCGAGAAGACCGCGCTGCGGCGGTGGGCCAGCGCCTCGGAGATCGCCGGGGCCGTGGTGTATCTGGCCGGGGACGCTGCCAGCTACGTGACCGGCAGTCTGCTGATCGTCGACGGCGGGTGGACCGCCATCGATGGTCGCTACGACCCCTTTTCGGACGGGCGATGAATTCCATGGATTCGCGCCCCGGGCTGGAAGCCTCTGACCCTGGCGTGCTCCTGGCCGATGAGCCCGCCTATCCGCCGACCCGCTACCGGCCGCCTCCGGGCGCGACCAGAGTCATTCTGGTCCGGCACGCTCAACCGGTTGACTACCGACCGGGATCGGTGCGCAGCACGCTGGCAGGTCAGGACGACCCGCCGTTGTCACGGCTGGGCAGGGAGCAGGCGCGGCTGCTGGCGGAGAGTCTGGTGAGGCGCCACGTCGGTGCCATCTACAGCAGCCCGCTGCGGAGGGCGCTGGAGACTGCGACACCTCTGGCGGAGCTGACCGGGCTCGAGGTGAGGGTGCTGGACTCCCTGCGGGAGGTGCACCTCGGTCAGTGGGAGGCGGGGCTGGTGCACCAGCGGATCCGCGAGCGCGACCCGCTCTGGGACGAGGTCTGGCGCCGCGAGCGCTGGGATGCCATTCCCGGAGCCGAGCCCAACGAGCGGTTGCATGCGCGGGTGCGGCGGGCGCTGGACCAGATCCGCGCCGGGCATCCGCAGCAGACCGTGACCGTCTTCACCCACGATGGCGTGATAGCCGCCGCGCTGGCGCTGGCCACGGGCTCCCGACCCTTCGCCTTCGCGTCCTCCGGCCACGCCTCCACGTCGGATCTGGTCCTGACCGATGACCAGGGCTGGCGCCTTCGCACCTTCAATGACCGCCAGCACCTCCGCAGTGGCCGGCCCCAGCCATGAGCGCCGCCAGCCTCACGGTGCTGGGCTGCGATGGGGGGTACCCCGGCCCTGGGGGAGCCGGCAGCGGCTATTTGGTGCGGGTCGCGGGGATGACCATATGCCTGGACATGGGCGCGGGGGTGCTGGCACGGTTGCAGCTCGAGGTTCCCCTGGCGGCCCTTGACGCCGTCATCATCTCCCACGAGCACCCCGACCATCGCGCTGACCTCGATCAGCTCGCGGTGGCCCTCCACTTCGCCGAGCCCCCGCTGCGGATTCCCGTGCTGGCGCCGGCTGGGATCCGCGAGCGGATGTACTTCTCCGAGTGGGAGGAGCTCCGCTGGCAGACCGTGGCCGACCGCGGGGAAGTGGCCCTGGGGTCGGTGGAAGTGGCCTTTTCGAGGACGGACCACGGGCCGGAGACGCTGGCCCTGCACCTCACGGCGGGCGGGGGCACCATGGTTTACTCCGCCGACACTGGGCCGGATTGGCAACCGGATCCCAGCTGGGCGGGCTGCGAGCTCTTTCTCTGCGAGGCCACCTGGACCGCGGCGCAGGAGGGCCGGGCCCAGCACCTGAGTGGTCGGCAGGCCGGACTGCTGGCGCGGCGCCTCGGTGCCGAGCGCCTCCTGGTCACCCATCGCTGGCCCACCATCGGGGAGGCTGCGGTCGCCGAGGAGGCGGCAGCAGCGTTCGCAGGCGAGGTGTCGAGCGCCGCTCCGCAGCGCCGCTACAGCTTCTGAGGCGCTCGGCGGCTTCTCGGCCCTACCAGGGCGGGTAGCGGTCGGGATCGAAGGGGGTGGTGGCGGGCTCGGCGAACTGCTGGACCAGGTCTCCCGCCACCCCTTCCACCACCTCGTGGCCGCCCAACCGGCGCCGCCAGCCGATGGGTATCGCCTCGAATCCAAGGGCCGCCCCGAGCAGGTTCCCGGTGATCGCGCCGGTGCTGTCGCTGTCGCCGCTGTGGTTGACCGCCAGCAGCACGCCGGATGCGAAGTCGTGGGCGACCAGCGCGCTGTAGACGGAGATCGCCAGCGCCTCCTCGGCGATCCACCCCGCACCGAGCCGCTCCACGACTCGCGGGCCTGGAGTGTCGGCCCGGGATGCGAGGTCCATGGCGTGGGAGAGCGCCGCTCCGGTCTCGTCGGCGCCTGGCCGGGCCGAGGCGAGCTCGATCGCCTCCACAGCGGCCCCCCGCAAGTCGTGCCCCCGGCTGACCCGGGCCACCAGGCGGGCGAAGCAGCCAGCGGCCAGATAGCCCGAGGGATGGCCGTGGGTGATCGCGGCAGCGGCGATGCCCGGTTGGAACGGGTCGGCACCGACCAGGCCGATGGGTGCCACCCGCATCACTCCGCCGCAGCCCTTGCTGTTGTTATGGGGTCGCTCGACGGAACCAGGAGCCCTGCGGGAGAGCGCCGCCAGGCAGGTCGTGCCCGGAGCCCGCCTGGCCTGCAGCACCGCTTCCTTCACCAGCCACCCGGGGGGCCCGGTCTCATCCCAGGGGACCCGCTCGCCCTGGGTGTCCAGCCAGCCGAGATAGGCGTGCCAGAGGACATGGGCCGGGTCGGCCTGTCCGGTGGTCCGGCGGCGGTTCTCGGCTCGAATCAAACCCTCTGCCGTGAAGAGTGTCATCTGGGTGTCGTCGGTGAAGGTCCCCGCCGGCCAGGCTCCGGCGACGAAATCTCTGACGCCCAGATCCCCGTGCTCGGCCCGAATGTCCCTGAGACTCGTGAACTCAACGGGGGCTCCCAACGCATCGCCGACGGCCCCACCGAGCAGGCAGCCGAGGATGCGGTCTGCGGTGATGGGCGGGAGCATCGTGCTCCGCCCTGGCGCGTCTCCTGTTTCCGGGCTCATGATGCCGGTCCCCCCAGGTGCCCGTGGCAACCAATCCGGGCGGCTTCACCTTACGTCACGCCGCCCAGACTGCGCCCGGGCGCGCGCCGACTGGACAAGCGGCGCGCCTTCCCGGCGCGGGCAGGGGCCGAGGCGCCGGGGAGCGTGTATCCTGGTCCCACTCATTAGGAGCACCCGAGGGACCTGGCCCCAAGACGGTGCAGCAACCGGCCGCCGGCACGGTGCTAATGCCAGGAGCGATGAGGAGGACCCGCCATGGCAGAGCCCATCGATGCCGCCGCCGACCCGGTCCGGCGCCGATTGATAAGGAGCGTCTTCCAGTACGCCTCCCTGGAGGAGGTGGCGGCGGCGGTGGCCGTCGCCGCAGCGGAGGGGGAGTCCTGGATCTACGTGGAACGCGCCGGGCAGCTCTATCGCTGGAGTCTCGGCCACCCCGGAGGAGCCTACCCGCTCCTGCGCACCTTCGCGCGCTTCCTGAAGGTGGACTACCGGCTCGTGTTCATCGGCTTCACCACGGTCCCGGGCGGACTGGCGGTCGCGGTAGCGGACCCTAAGCGCCCGATCGCATCCGATGCCTGGGCGGTGTTGTCCCGGGCTGAGCTGGATGCGCCGGAGGGGATCGGGCAGGTCATATCCAGGGCTCTGGAGTGTGCCACGAACGTGGAAGGAGGACCCCATGAGTAGGTGAGGCCACCGGAAGCGATGCTGCACTGGTGATGGGGGCAGACCCCCCGGAGTCGCCCTGCAGGGGGAGGCTTCAAACCACCCCAAGGTGCGCCGGTCAAAGGCCAGGGTGCTGAGCGTTGGGGAAAAGGCGCGACAAGAGCGTGTCAGGTCCCGCTTTCCGCACATCAGGGAGGGGTTTCAGCTCCCCCATCTTAGGGTTCAGGCGTAGCAGGCTGAGGGGACGGCGAGGAGCTCGAGGAGCTGTTGCTGGAGGATGGTGAGCTCTGGCGGGAAGGTCTGAACCAGGTTCCCGGCGGCGTCGGTGAGGCGGTGCCGGGCTACGCCGGTGAAGACCTGGATGATGCGCTCAGCGCTGGGAGCAAGGGTGCTGCGGTCCTCTGGGTACAGAGGTAGGCTGGGCAGGTCGCGACGAGCCATCTCGC
>JAJYWT010000243.1 GCA_021791345.1 bacterium | reverse complement strand
GGTACTATCGACTGCCGCCCGATGCGCAACTTGCAGTTGACCTCAGGAAACCACACCCTGATCTCAGGTCATCCCATTGAGTCCGGAAAGTCCCGCTAGCAACCCCAGACCGGTGGCACGGTCACGGTGAGAGGAGCTGACCGGATGATCCCATTCGGCACCTCCCCGGGCCGGGCCGCACCTGTCACGCGAAACGGCCTGCGTCTTCCCTCACGGGCTCGGCGGGGCCACGTCCCCATAGGCGACCGCCACACCGCTGGCGTCGGCTGCGGAGGGGGTCGCAACCTGGCTGCCGTTCTGAACCATGGCGAAGAGGTCAGCGGAGTTGACCGGGCCTGCGGTTGAGAGCGAACTGAACGTGACCTGCGGATAGAAGGGGGAGAGGATGGCCTCCTGGCCGTTGACCAGGGGGGCCTCCACGATCCACTCCGCCGAACTCTGCGGCCCCGAGTATGGCTGGTCGGTCGTGAAGCTCTGCCCCGTCGAGTTGTCGGTGACCGTGATCGCCCAGGTCGAGGCGTTCACCTGGTCCAGGCTGACGGTCACCGAGTCCCCCGGTGAGATGTCCAGGGTGGTGATCGTGGTCGAGGCGGCGGGCAGGACCTCCCACCAGGCATTGATCTGGATCTGGTTGCCGCTGTTGGAGTATTCCTCATTGACGCCTGCCTGGATCAGCGAGCTGTTGGTGATCCCATCCACCCCCACCCACTCCGAGACGTCAGTGCTCACCGGTTCGGGGCCGATCGCGGGAACGTTGAAGGTTCCCGAGACCTCGGTGAAGGGGCCGGTGCCGACCGCATACCCGGACCAGTTCGCTGAGTAGTAGGTGGTGGGGACCGAGATCAGGACGTCCAGGCTGATCTGCCCCGTGGCCGTCAGCGGGGTCGGCGCGGTGCTGTCGGTCACCCTCACCGAAAACGAGGTGCTCTGAGCGTCGGTGGGGATCCCGGTCAGGGTGCCCGCCGGGGACAGCTCCAACCCCTGCGGCAGACTCCCGGAGGTGACCGCCCAGGTGTAGGGCGGAGCCCCTCCGATCGCTTCCAGGCTTGCCGTGTAGGCGACGCCCACGACGGCTGCCGCCAGCTGGCTGGTCATGATCCGCAGCGGCGGGTGCAGGGGGGTGAAGTAGCCGAAGACGTCGATGATCAGGTCGGCGGCGCCGGAGCTGTTGTAGATGCTGGTGGCCCCGCTCGGGCTCAGGGTGAGCAGATCCAGATTGGCGACCGTCTGCCCGGCGGTCCAGTTCAGGTCAGAACTGTTGGGCCTCTGGCCCTGTGGGTAGGCGGTGAAGAAGCTGGCGCTCGTGGTGTCGGTAGCGGTGAGGTTGGCCACCACCGCGGAGGCATCAAGGGCGACACCGTCCACTCCGGCCAGCGCCTGGGTGATGGTGGTCGCTGCCTCGAGTGGACCGGCGGCTTGCCGGGTGTCGAGGACGCGCACCGGCGCAATCGGGGTGAAGAGGCTGGCGCCGGCCGCGGCGGCGTCGGTGAAATAGCCGTCGAGGTCGACGATCGCGTCAGCGCTGCCAGTCCGGTTGGCGAGCGTGATGGCGCCGTTGGCCCCCAGGGGCACGATAACCCGGTTGGCAACCGTCTGCCCCGCCTCCCAGTTGAGGTTCGAGGTTGGCGGCGGCGCCAGACCTGCCGGGTACATGGTGAGGAAGCCGGCGGCGCTGGTGTCGGTCACGGTGACGTTGGCGACCACCGCCACCGCCCCCTGCGGCGGCACGCCTCCCTCACCGGCCACCGGGACCGTGAGGGAGGCTCCGGGTTGGAGGGTCTGGCCAGCATCGAGGTAGCCGCTGCCCGGCCTGGTGTCGACGAGCCGGTTGGGCGCCAGCGGGACATAGCTTCCCTGGGTGGAGCCGGAACTCCAGGGGGCGAAGTATCCCTCGAGGTCGACGATCACGAAGGTCGGTGCGCCACCATCGAAGATCGAAACCTGCCCCTGGGTGCCGACCGGGACGATCACCAGGTTCGCCACCGTCTCACCGCCTGTCCAGTTGAGGTTGGAGACCAGTGGAGGGGGTCCTCCAGTCGGGTACACGGCCAGGTACCCGGCGCCGGCGCTCCCGGTCACCGTCAAGTTAAGAGTGACCGCGGTCGCGGTGCCAGGGACCGTCGCAGTGTCGGCAACGGTGAGGGCGAGGGACGCCCCTGTTTCCAGGGGGGTACCGGAGGTCCGGGTGTCGAGCAGTCGTTGCGGCGCCAGTGGGGTGTAGCCGTCGCCGGGGCTGCCGGTTGCCACCTGGCTGTTGCGCGCATCCGCGGCGGTTACTCCAGGTACCAATGGGTTGACCAGGACCTTGGCGGTGCTCTGCACCATCCCGTCCACGCCGCCAGGGCTCGGTGGGTGGTCGCTGCCCAGGGTGCCGATCCCGGCTGCCAAAAGGAGGCTGAGGCTGGCGCCGGCCGCGCACCATCTCCGGGCTGTGCGCCGGGACGAAGCCGCCTCCGTCCGCCCGCTGTCAGGTGAGGGCATTGCCCAGCCCGTCAACCGTGACGCAGAACTCGAGAGACGGGCATGAGACCGCCGCGAGCCCCCCGCCATCAGGGTCCATTGCCTCCGGTTGGCCCCAGGCGGCGCCGTCCCAGGTGAGTGCGTTGCCATCATTGTCCACGGCGACGCAGAGGGTTGCCCCGACACAGGACACCGCGGCCAAGCCGTCGCCCCCGGGATCGGCCACCTGGGGCGTCCATCGGATCCCGTCCCAGGTCAGGGCGTCCCCGCCAGCGTCCACGGCGGCGCAGAAGCTCGCGGACGCACACGAGATCGCGGTGAGGCCTCCGCCCTTTGGGTCGATCGCCTGGGGCTGGCTCCAGCCGCTGCCGTCCCAGGTGAGCAAGTTGCCATCGCCATCGGTTGCCGCGCAGAAGGTCGCGGCGGGACACGAGATCGCGGTGAGGCCTCCGCCACTTGGGTCGATCACCTGGGGTTGGCTCCAGCCGCTGCCGTCCCAGGTGAGCACGTTGCCATCGCTATCGGTTGCCGCGCAGAAGGTCGCGGCGGTACAGGAGATCGCGGTGAGGCCTCCGCCACTTGGGTCGATCGCCTGGGGTTTGGACCACGAGCCCGCAGCCCAAGTTGCCGCCTGGCCGTTGCGGTCGACGGCGGCACAGAAGGGGCCGGAGGCGCAGGAGATCGCGGTGATCCCACCGCCGGAGGGGTCGATCCTGAGCGCGGCACCCCATTGCGATCCATTCCAGGAGAGCGCGTTGCCGGCGTTGTCGGTTGCGATGCACTGGGACGGCGCGGAGCAGGAGACCGCCGTGAGCCCACCCCCATTGGGATCGACCGCCGAGGGCGAGTTCCACCCGGTCGAGGTTCCGGTGAGGACGTAGCCGTCGCTATCCGCGGCGGCGCAGAAGTCGGGTGATGGGCAGGAGATTGCCAGGAAGCCACCGCCGTACGGATCGATCGACAGCGGTGGGCCCCAGATGCCTCCCTGAGCCGTGAGCACGCGGCCGTTGCCATCGCCGGCGACGCAGAAGCTCGGGCTGGCGCAGGAAATCGCATAGAGGGCGTTGTTCGGCTCGATCGGCGTCGGCGGGGACCAGGAGCCGTGACTCCACGTGGTCTCCTCGCCGCCGCCATCGACCCCCACGCAGTAGGTGGTGGTGGGGCACGACAGCGCCAGGATTCCGCCCGTAAGAGAATCCGCCAACTGGGGCAGTGACCAGGCACTTCCGGTCCAGAAGACGACATCGCCGCCGAGGTCGGCAACGGCGCAAAGCTGCGGGCTGGCGCAGGAAACGGCGTTTAGGAAGATGCCCGGGAATCCGATCGAACGAGGGGTGCTCCAGCCGGTGCCATTCCACATGACCGCATTTCCATCATCGTCGATCGCGACACAGAAGCTGGCCGAGGTGCAGGAGACCCCGGTGAACGAGTTGTCCGGCTCAATGCTGACTGGCGCGCTCCACTGCTGGCCGTTCCAGGTGAGCGCCGCCCCAGCCAGGTCCACCGCCGCGCAGAACGTCTGGCTGGGGCACGAAATCCCGCTCAAACCAGCGCCGTTGGGGTCGATCGGCTGGGGCTGGGTCCACGTGGTGCCGTTCCAGGTCGCCGCGTTGCCGACCAGGTCGACCGCAACGCAGAAGCTCGCACTCGCACAACTCAGACCGGTGAGGCCGTTCAGGGGGTCGATCAGAGACGCGGCGGTGAAGGGGAAGGGGTTGTTGACCACAGCCCCGGAAAAGTAGCCCTCGACGGCGACGACGATCGCCGCATCCCCGGCGGCATTGAACAGGCTGAGCCGGCCGCCGTCGGCGAGCACAGCCACCACCTGATTGGAGACGGTCTGCCCACCCTCCCAGTTCAGGCTGGAGGTGGTGGGGCGCGCCTGACCGGCGGGCCAGATGGTGAGGAAGGAGGCCCGGGAGGGATCGACGACCGTCACCTGCAGGACCACGGCAACCGGTGGGTCCTGGACTCCCAGGCCCGGAACCCCCGCCAAGGCGGTGGCCGAGATCGTGAGGGTCGCCCCTCCACCCAGGGTGTGCCCCTCGCACTGGCGAAGAGCCAGCCCGCTCAGTCCCGAGGGGTTGCCCGGCCGGGTATCGCAGATCCTGCCTCCGCTGGCTGGGGTGAGGTATGAGGCCGCCGCGGCGGCGCCGCCGTCGCTGAACCAGCCGCCGACATCGACCACCACATCGGCTGCCCCGCCCCAGTTGAAGAGGCTCACCCGCCCACCCGCTCCCACCTGGACCAGCGCCTGGATGGACACTGTCTCACCGGCCCTCCAGTTGAGGTTGGAGGTCTTCGGGCGGGGCGAGCCCGTCGGCCAGACGGTTAGATAGGAGGTGGCGGTGGTGTCGGTGGCCGTGATGTTGAGCAGCACCGCGGCGACTCCCGAGCCGGGCACACCGCCGGACGATGCCCCCGAGGGCTCGGTGCCGGCGACCTGAACCGCCAGCTCCCCCGAGGGGCCGAGCGCTCGCCCCGCGCACTGGGTGAGGTCGAGGCCACTGAGGTGAGAGGGATTGCCCGACCTCGTGTCGCACACTCGGTACGGGGCCAGCCCGGTGAACCGGCCCGCCGCAGAGGTCGCCGAAGCCGACAGGTAGCCCTCGACATCAACCACCAGCTCCGCACTGCCGCGGTAGTTGAAGAAGCTAACCTGGCGCTGAGCCCCGACCGCGACCGTCACCAGGTTGCTGACGGTCTGACCCGCTTCCCAGTTGAGCGATGAGCTGGTCGGACGCGGGGCGCCCGCGGCCCAGGTGGTCAGGTAGGAGGATGCGGTGGTGCCGGTCACCGTCACGTTGATGACCACCGCGCTCACCCCTGCAGCCGGCACACCCCCGCTGGATGCACCCGATGGAGCTGTGCCGGCGACCTTGATGCTCAGCGAGTCGCCGGGGCCAAGGGCGCGCCCCTCACACTGGGTGAGATCCAGCCCCGACAGCGACGACGGATCGCCGGTGCGCGTGTCGCAGATGCGGTAGGGAATGAGGGCGTGGTACTGGCCGCCCGGATGGTCCGGGGTCACCTGGTTGGAAGGGGAGGATGGGGGGCTGGTCGAGCCCTGGTTCTGCGCCACCACCGTGAAGGACTCTGCCACCCCGTTGGTGAGGCCAGATACCACGGCCTCGGTCGAGGTCCCGGGAGCCTGTTGGCTCTGGCCTCCCGGGCTGGCGGTCACCCGGTAGGCCACTATGGGAGTGCTGCCACTTGAGGTCGGCGGGGTCCAGCGAATGGTGGCGGAGCCGTCGCCGGCCACGGCCCCGACCCCGGTGGGGGCCCCGGGCGCCGCCACGCTGGCGGCGCTGACCGGGTGGGGCCACAGGCCCGCCAAGAAGCAACCGGCAATGGCAGCGGTCGTGGCCCACCCTCTTGGCCGTGCGCCCCGCGATCGCCGCAACGCCACCGTTCCGCTCGCAGTGCCTATGGTGGTGGGTAAGGTAGCACGCGGAGGGGACCGGGGCAACCGATCCTGGGAGCGGCCGGGGAGGCCGGCAACCCTTTGGGGGTGGCCCGCGCCCCGGGGCGTCGGTTCCTACCCAGGAGCGGCGCCGATCTCCTTGGCGAATTCGGCGAAACGCTGGTTGCGCGGTGCCTGGACGACGAGTTGGGCCGCGATCCTTCGTGCCTCCGCCAGCTGCCCCCGCAACCGGGCCAACTCGGCCCTCAGGAGCAGCGCTTCCGGCCCGGCGATCGCGGAGGAGGCGACCAACCGGTCCAGGAGCTCCTCGCCGTCCCCCCCATGGAGGTGTTGGACCAGCATGGTATGCCAGACGGTGAGATCCCGGGCTCGCCGCTCGCGGCGGTGGTCCAACTCCCATCCGCGGTGGCGCGCCCGCGCATCCTGGGCTGCGGCTGCTTCCACGGCGCCCAGGTACCGGTCGCCGAAAGTCAGCCAGCTGTCGCGGGTCGGTAGCAGCGGCTCCAGCACCGTGGCGAGCGGGCGTTCCCTGGCCGCCACCGGTCCGTCGCCGCGACGGGTCCAACCGTGGGCGGACTCCCAGTGCAGCAGCTGAGGCGCCGCCCGGGTGGCGAAGTCGGCGACCCCGAGGTGCTGTCGGAGCCGAGCCCAGAGCTGCTCCACTTCGTCCGAGATGACGATCCGGGCCGCGTCGATGGGATCCTCCGAGCGGAAGTAGTCGTAGTCTCCGGTCTCCCTGGAGAGGTCCAGCAGCTGTTCCATCGCCTTCGCACCGGGCTCGGGGTCGGGGTCCGCCAGTGCCGCCGCCGCGTCCTTGAACAGGCGCCGAAGGGTGAATCGCCAGCGGGTCCGCTCGCTTGGGCGGACCCGCCGGTCTCCACCCAGATAGGCTCCGCTCTTGGCCAGGGCCACGAACTCGGTCACCTCGTCCAGGGTCCACTCCGGATCAACGGTGGGTGCGCTGGCCGCCCGCTGACGGGTGGCCTCCTTAGGGTCGAGCACGGCCTCGATGCGCTGGCGCACCTCCTTGGTCCCCTTCCAGTAAACGGTCCACAGCGCCTTGGCCAGCTGGTCCTGGTCCAGCGGCGCCAGCCGGGCGTAGAACTGCTTGCGATCCCAGCGCTCCATCGGTGCCAGCCATCATCCCGGATCGCGGGCAGGGCTCGCCACCCCTCGGGCACTGCCGGTCTGCCCTTCTAACGCGGCGGGCGCAGAGATCTGGTGGGCCGCGGGCTCAGTTGCTCCGGATCAGCTCCACCACCGGGATCTGGCGGCTGGTCCTTTTCTGGTATTCACCAAAGCCGGGATACCGCCTCACCTGCTCCTGGTAAATTCGGTCCCGCTCCTCGCCCTGGAGCGGCTGGGCGACGGCCGAGTAGGTCTCCGAGCCCATTTCGACCTGGACCTCGGGATGGGCTACCAAATTGTGGTACCAGTCCGGGTTGGTGTCCGCGCCCGCCTTGGAAGCGAAGACGAACCGGCGTCCGTCGAAGTCGAGATACATTATTGGATGCACCCGGGGCTGGCCGCTCCTCGCCCCGACGGTGTGCAGCAGCAGGAGCGGAGCGCCCGCAAAGTTGCCCCCCACCTTCCCCTGCTGGCGGCGAAACTCGTCGATGATCGCGGCGTTGTGATCGACTGCCATGAGCGTTTCTCCTTAGGTGCTAGTCAGCTCCAACTTAACAAAGAGCTCTTGAGCTCCTCCAGCCGCCAGGCCCGGACCGGGCGGGCAGTGCGTGGGGCGCCACCCACCACCACCCGGCGTCGGGGCCGACGATTCGGGACCATGTCGGTGTCCCTGTCTCCTGCCGGACCGTCCGACCATGGGTGGCTCACCACTAAGGTCGCCGCTGTAGCACGCGCCGGAGCCGGGCCAGGGCCTTTCTCAAACCGGGGTCGCCTGGGTCGTGCAGGTCCGCGGCGACCGCGGTGATGGGCACCCGGCTGCCCAGCGGGCCGAGGATGTCATGGCAGAGCTCAGGGTCGCGGCGCAGGCGGGCCACATCCTCCACCAGGCGCTCGGCCGCGGAGCGCTGGTCGGCCCGGTGCACGTTGACCACGACCAGCCCCGCGCTCTCGATGCCCGCCCACCTCTGCTGGATCGCCCATCGTAGCCGCGGCGTAGGGGCCGGGTTGTGGTGGATCTGCTGCATCTTTGAGAGGGCGTCGGCCCGCAGCTTTTCAGCCAACGATGACTGCCCGCTGAGCAGGGTCCCGAAATCGGTCCCCAAGATCTCCTTGGTCCAGGCGCCGAGTCCTTCCGGCTGTTGCAGCAGCTGGACCCAGCGGTCGAGCTGCCGGCGAGCGTCCTTGGCTGAGTCATCGCTGCGGCGGACGAAGAGCGAATCCTCCGATTCGGGCGGGGGCGCTACAAAGACGCGCAGGTCATAGGAGCCCAAAGGGTCATCCCCCTCCAGGATGATCGCGTCGGCGATCTCCAGCATCAGGTCGGTGTCGAAGAAGCCCGCATAGGCGGCCTCGCCCGGCTGGAAGTGGTAGGCGGCCACCGCGGCCGCCCCCGCGTCGCGGAGGCGCCGCAGCTCGCGCTCGGTGCTGTGGCTCGACCTGCGGCCGCTGCGGCTGGGCAGCACCCGGCAGCGGGCGACCGACAGGAGTAGGTCCTGACGGGACAGGACCGCCTCTATGAAGGTGGTCTTGCCAGCTCCTGGGGGACCGCCGACGTGAATCAGCGACCGTGGGATCACGAGGACCGGCCCGCCTGCATAGCCGCAGCATGGTCGGGTCGGCAGCAGAGGTGGGTCGGCCCGGCCCCGATGCCAGCGACCGGAGGCCAGCTCGCGCCGGAACCTCCAAATTGCTGGGCCTGTTGGGGTGACCACTTCGCGATCCTCCGGCCCGGCGGCGAGCCGAGAGGACCGCCCTGGAAGCCGCTTCGGCTCATGGACGCCTGACTGGCCGGCTCATCGACTCTGGGCGAGCCCGAGGTGGCAGAACCCGCCGGCGGCTCTGGCCGTCACGGGTGAGCTACGAATTCCGCCAGCGCCCGGCTCTGCTCCACGCGGCTGGGCTCGTGGACGTACATCATGTGGCCGGCCGGGTAGTGGTGGGTTGCGATCTGGGCACGCTGGCCCTCCGGGATCGCGAGGTGGGCAAACGCGTACTCGGCCGCAAAGTAGGGGGTGGCGCCGTCGTAGTAGCCGCAGGCCAGGTACACCCGCAGGTGGGTGTTGTGGCGCATCGCCTCCCCCAGCCAGGAGGTGACGGACACGTGCCTGCCCTCGAACTGCGCGTAACTCCACGGCTGCACTCGGTCGGTCAGCAGTTCGTAGGGGAGGTCCGAGTGGTAGTGAAGCTCGGAGTGAAGGTAGTGGTTGAGAGCCGCCGAATAGGGTCCGGAGATGGCGACCTGGCTGGGATCGAAGGTGGGCCGCTCGCCGGCGTCGTCGGCCTCGGCCCCCAGGAAGCGGCTGTCCAGCCGCCCCACCACCTGGCGGCGAGAGCGTAGGAGCTCGCGAAAGAAGCGCTGATGCTCGATGCGCAGGTCCACCCGGTCCAGGTAGTCCTCGGACAGTCCGGTGACCCGCGCCAGGCGGCGGATCATGTCGGCCCGGTCCGCCGCCGAAAGCCGTGAGCCCTGGAACAGGGTATATCGGTAATCCCTGGTTGCGAGCTGCTCGGCCTCGGCGCGCACATCCTTCCAGCTCCGCTTGCCGAGCAAGCCGTGATATTGGGCGATGGCGGCGTAGGTGGGCAGGTAGAGCGCGCAGGGCAGGTCGTTGCCCTCGGTGAAGCGGATGGTGCCCATGTCGATCACCGACGAGATGAGGATGATCCCATTCAGGTATAGCCCGAACCGTTCCTGCAGATGGTTGGCGAGCGCGCAGGCGCGGAGCGTCCCGTACGATTCGCCGGCAAGGTACTTGGGGGAGAACCAGCGATCGTTCCTGGTCGTCCACAGTCGGATGAGCTCGGCCACAGACTCCAGGTCGCGCTGGAATCCGTGGTACTCGCCAGGGCTCCCACCTGCCACTACCCGTGAGTAGCCGGTGGATACCGGGTCGATGAAGACCAGATCGGACACCTCAAGTAGAGTCTCCTGGTTGTCCGTCAGCCCGTACGGGGGAGGCAGAAGTGCTCCCGCATCGCCCATGACCACACGGCGTGGCCCCAGCAGCCCCAGATGGAGCCAAACGCTGGAGGAGCCCGGCCCGCCGTTGAACGCGAATGTGACCGGGCGGCTCATAGGGTCGACGCCATCTCGGGTGTAGGCGCAGATGGACACCTCTGCCTTGGGCCTCATGCCCTGGAAGCGGCCCTTCTTGATCACCTCCTCCTGGAGCACCACCCGCCCGGTGACCGCGGTGTACTTCAGCTCCTGGCCGCGGACGGTGATGGAATGCCGGGATTCGACCAGGTCGTCCTTGGGAGGTGCGTGCCGCGGATCGACCTCGGAATCGGACGGTCCCCCCGCCATGTGGTCGCTCCTCATGCTTTCCTCCCACTCTTGGGCTGTGGGAATCGCACCCAACCAAGGTCGGCTCGAACCGGTCCTTCTGCCGCCGCCCTCCAGCCAGGATACGGGGTGACCGGGGTCGGCCCGCAGGTACGTGTGGTCAATCCAGGGCGGCCAGCGCCTCCTCCAAGAGTGACAGCAACTCCTCAACTTCCGCGGCATTGATGATCAGGGGTGGCGCCACCAGCAGATGGTCTCCGCTCGTCCCGTCGGGGCCGCCAGACCCGGGGTAGATGATCAGGCCGTGCAGGAAGGCGACATCGGCGAGCCGGGCCGCGCGCACTCCAGGTGTGCCGCCTGCCTCCAGGACCAGCCCCTGCATCAGCCCCAGGCCCCGGACCTCCGCGATGCGCGAGTCCTTGCGGCGAAGCCCGTCCAGTCCGGAGCGAAGTAGCTCGCCGGTTTCGGCCGCGTTCTCCACCAGCTTCTCCCGCTCCAGGATCTCGAGCGCCTTGGCCCCGGCTGCGCAGGCGACCGGATGGCCGGAGAAGGTGAAGCCGTGAGCGAAGCGGCCGCTCCCACCCGCCACGGCCTGATAGACGCGGTCGTTGGCGACCACCGCCCCCAGGGGGGCATACCCGCCCGAAAGCCCCTTGGCACAGGTGATCAGGTCCGGGGGAGTTTGGGAGTGGGACATCCCCAGGACCTTGCCGGTGCGGCCGAACCCGGTCATGACCTCGTCGGCGATCAGGAGGATTCCAAATTCATCGGCGATCCGCCTCACGCCCGCCAGGTACCCTCGGTGCGGCACCAAGCCCGAGGCGGCGGAACCCCCGACCGGCTCCAGGAGAATGGCCGCCACCGTTTCCGGGTCAACTCTCTCCAGAGCCGCCCGCAGGTGCGCCAGGCAGGGGCATTCCCCGTCCTCTTCAGCCCCGTCGCAGGTCGTTCGCGGCGGGGGGTAATGGGAGAAGGCGGGGCTGAGCATGGGCAGGTACGGTCGGCGCCGGGCGATGTGGCCGGACGCCGACAGCGCGCCCAGCGAGTTCCCGTGGTATGAAGCCCAGCGGGCCAGGACTCGGAAGCGTTCCGGCTGCCCGCGCTCCAGATGGTACTGGCGCGCCAGCTTGACCGCGGTCTCGGTCGCCTCGGACCCCCCGGAGACCGGGTAAGTGTGGGAGAGACCGTAGGGAAGCATGGCCGCGATCCTGCGCGCCAGCTCTTCCTGAGCAGCCGAGGTGAAGCGGGCGGAGTGGGCGAACGCCACCCGACGCGCCTGCTCGGCCATCGCATCCGCGATCTCCGCCCGGCCGTGGCCCAGGTTGGCGACCAGCGCGCCTGACGACCCGTCCAGGTAGCGCTTGCCGGTGGTGTCGTACAGGTAGATTCCCCGACCGTGCGAGATTTCGGGGTAGGAGTGGGTGGGCGAGCGGTAGAAGACCTGGGTCACCAACGTCCTCCGATCAGCTCCTGGTAGGCCGCGATCTCGGCATCGGTTGGCGGAGGGAGCTCCTCCGGACGGTCGGCGACCTGGATCGGGAACCCCGTGCGCTCCTGGACCTCCGCCCCAGCCACCCCCTGGTGGAGCGCGACCACCCGCATCCTCCCCGCGGCATCGAAGTCGAAAAGGCCGAGGTCGGTGACCACGTGACTGGGACCGCCTGGGCGTCTTCGGCCCCGGAGGTGGCCGGGCGTGGTGATGAAGTCGACCTCGGCAGGGAAGCGCTCCTTCCCGTGCGGCATCAGCACCACCGTGCGGCGGTTGAAGCTGGCGATGTCGGCAGCACCCCCCGATCCCGCCAGCCGGACCATGGGGTGTGAGTAGTCGCCGATGACGGTCGAGTTGAGGTTGCCCCACTGGTCGATCTGGGCACCGCCAAGAAAGCCGACGTCGATCCAGCCGGTCTGCAGATAGGAGGAGAAGAAGTCGGCCATCGGCAGCACGCCCAGGGAGGTGCGGACCAGGTCGGGGTCACCGATGGAGAGTGGGAGCCGGGGGGGTGATGCGTCGATGACCCCCGACTCGTACACCAGCACCAGGTGAGGCGCATGCAGTCTCTTGGCCAGGTTGACCGCCAGATTGGGCAGCCCCACCCCGACCAGCACCCGCTCGTGATCCCGCAGCAGTCGGGCGCCCACGACCGCCATCTCCAGGCGGCGCCGCTCATCCAAGGCGAGCCGCCCGGCTCAGGACGGCCAGCTCGTCGCCCGGCCACCGGCGCAGGTAGTCGGCCCGATCCGACACCCCCCAAACCCAACGCTCCAGCCAGCTCCTGGTGGCGGCGGGATCCCGCGAGAGCCGGTCCCACTCGTTGTAGAACGCCTGGTCACGGTCGTACACCCCCTGAACGTACGAGGGGTGGGCCCCCCACGGTTCGACCGACAGGCTGGCCACCCGGAAGGCGGGAAGGAGCAGGTGGTCGCGCTGCGGCCGCAGCTGCTCCGCAGGGCGAATCTCCTCCACCGAGACCAGCACCGTCCTGGCCGCCAGCGCGGCCTCGCGCACCTCCCCCAGAAGGCCCCATGCGTAGATGTTCCCCTCCGGGTCGGCGGCGTGCGCGTGAACCATCGTCACGTCAGGGTTGAGAGGCGGCACGACCGGGACCTGGTCGTCGCCGAAGGGGCTCCTGACTGAAGGCCGCGGCCTGTGCTTGGTGAGATCGTTCTCCAGGGTGCGAACCGGCCAGAACGGCAATCCGGCAGCCGCCGCCTGGAGCCGTCCGATGAGCTCGAAGTGGCTGTACTCGTCGATCTCGACGGTGCCCGATTCAACCGCGCGGCGAAAGCAGTGCAGCAGGCCCACCCCGGGATTGCCCGCGTAGCTGAAGACGACGCGGTCGGCCACCCCGGCGGCGATCATCTGATCGTAGACGAGATCCGGGGTGGCGCGGCAGAGGGTGAGGTGCTCGAGCCGCTGACGGATGATCTCGTGGCCGAAGGCAAACGGGATGAGGTGGGTGAACCCTGCCAGGTACACGCTCTGCCCGCTAAGGACATGGCGGCGCACCGCCTCTCTGATCGAAAGCAGCTCCAACGCTCAGATCTTCCTCGGAAACCGCACCTTCTGGGTGACCGTCTGGGCCTGCAGGAAAAAGCCCAGATAATCCGGCGAGCCCACCTTGGGGCCGGTGCCGGACAGCTTGTAGCCGCCGAAGGGGTGGACGCCGGCCATCGCTCCGGTGGAGCTGCGGTTGAGGTAGAGATTGCCCACCAAAAAGTGCTCTTGAACGTAGTCCAGTTCCCGGGGATCCCGGGTGAACGCGGCACCCGTGAGCGCGTACTCGACTGAGTTGCCGATGGCGACCGCCTCCTCCAGGGACTTGGCCCGCAGGATGGCGAGGAATGGCCCGAAGATCTCCTCCTGGGCGATCGGCGAGTCGGCGCTCACGTCGTCGACCACCGTGGGCCCGACGCCGAACCCTGGTCCCCGCGCCGCACCGGTCCGCAACAGCCGCCCCCACCGATCCGCCGCCCCGACGTATCGCAAAATCTTGTCCAGCGCCGCCTGGGTGATGAGGGGACCGTACGCGTGGTTCTCCGCGGCGTGGCCCGTGTCGGCGCTGACGCGCGCGATCTCCGCCAGCACCGCGTCCACCACCTGGTCGTGGACCTCGTCGAGC
Source organism: bacterium (assembly GCA_021791345.1). The sequence goes on along the minus strand of JAJYWT010000243.1, from coordinate 16,656 downwards.
ACGACCAGCCGGGACGTCGCCGAGCACTTCTGTCCCTGGTACCCAATCGCGGAGGCGACCAATTCGCGCGCCGCCCACGCGATGTCCGCGGCCGCGGTGATGATGGTGGCGTTCTTACCCCCCATCTCGGTCATCACGCGCTTGAGCTGGCGCTGCCCAGGAGCCAGCCCGGCAGCCTGCCTGTGGATTTCGGTCCCCACCTGCCGAGACCCCACGAATGCCACGAAACGGATGTCAGGATCGCGCACCAGCGCGTCACCAATCTCGGCGCCGGCACCGGGCACCAGGTTGACCACCCCTGGGGGAAAGCCGGCCTCGTCGAACACCGAGAAGAGCTGGTGGGCGATCACGGAAGCCTCCTCCGCCGGCTTGACGACGACGGTGTTGCCCGCGGCGATGGCGGCCACCGTCATCCCCAGAGGCAGCGTGGTGGGGAAGTTCCAGGGCGAGATCACGACCCCGACCCCCAGCGGGAGGTAGCGGTACCGGTTGATCTCACTCCGGAGTGGCGTGATCTCGCGACCCCTATCCCATTCCAGAAGTTGACGGGCGTTCCATTCGAAGTGGTCTATCGCCTCTGCGATCTCCCCGTCGGCCTGGTCCCAGTTCTTGCCGACCTCGTACGCGACCCAGCCCAGCAGCTCGCGCCTGCGTTGGCGGAGCAGGTCGCCAGCCCGCAGCAGCAGGGCCGCCCGCTCCCACGCGCTCACCCCGGCCCAGCCCGGAAAGGCATCGGCCGCCGCGGTCACTGCCATGTGCGCCTGCTCGCGGCTGGCCATGTGAACTCGTCCGACCACGCGGGCGGGTTCGCCGGGGTCGCATGACTCGAAGATCGTTGGCCCGCTCAGCCGTGCCGAACCGATGCGCAGGGGATACTCCGCCCCGAGGGCGTCTCGCACCTCGGAGATCGCCGCCAACGTGCGGGTGCGCTCCTCCGGGGTCGCGAAGTCGAGAAACGGCTCGTTGCGGAACGGCTCAAGCGCCACGGGTGGTCCCCGGCGCTGGGAGTCGGCCCAGGGTCCGCTCAGCGCTCATGCGGTGGCGGGGGCTTTCGTGGAGCATGCCTGCCCCGCAATGGAAACCAGCTCGCCGAGGGCGGAGTCCCACAGGTCGGCCGCGATGTTGAGCGGGGGCATGAGCCGGATCACCTCGTGCTGGACCCCGGCGGTGTGCAGCAGCATCCCGGCGCGGAGCGCCTGCGCCACCACCTGATGAGCCAGCTGACCCGCGCGCTCCCCCTGGAACTCGACCGCGACCATCAGGCCGCGGCCTCGGACCTGCAAAACCTCGGGGTGATCGAGAAGTGGGGAGAGGCGCTGGATGGCATGGGAGCCGAGCCGCTGGGCCGCCTCCATCAGCCGCTCCTCGCGGATCACCTCAAGGGTCGCCAGCCCCGCCGCACAGGAGAGGGGGTTCCCGCCAAAGGTCGTTCCGTGGGCGCCTGCAGACCACAGCTCGGACAGCCGCGCCGGCGCCGCCAGCGCCGAAAGCGGCAGCCCGCCGCCGAGCGCCTTGCCCAGGATCACCAGGTCCGGTTCGACACCCGCGTGTTGGTAGGCGAACATCCGCCCCGTGCGCCCCATCCCCGACTGCACCTCGTCCACTGCGAGCAGAATCCCATGGCGGCGACACAGGCCGTGCAGCCAGCCCAGGAACTCATCCGGCGGGATGACATAACCCCCTTCGCCCTGGATCGGCTCCACCACCACCAGGGCGACGCGCTCCGGCGTCACCTCCGCCTCCAGGAGGTTCTTCATCTGCCCCTGCACATGGGCGAGGGCTCCTTCTGGAGATAGTCCGAGCCGGGTCGGCGCAGGGTAGTCCACGTGGTAGACGGAGGGCAGCAGCGGCTCGTATCCGGACCTGTACCGCGCCGCCGAAGCGGTCAGGCTCAGTGCCCCGAGGGTTCTGCCGTGGAAGGCGCCCCGGAAGGCGATCACCGCCGGCCGGCCACTCACAAAGCGAGCCAGCTTGATCGCCGCCTCCACCGCCTCGGTTCCCGAATTGCCGAAGAAGACGCGATAGGAGGACGGGAGCTCGTGGCAGAGCGCCTCGGCGTAGTCGACCAGGACCGGCTGGTACCCGGTGCCGCTGTAGAGATGAAGGTGCCGCTTCAGCTGGCTCTCGATCGCCGCCAGCACCTTGGGGTGGGAGTAGCCGACCGCGTTGACAGCGATACCGGATGCGAGGTCGAGCAGGCGACGACCGTCCGCGGTGTACAGGTATGGTCCCTCTCCGCGGACTATCTCAAGCTCGGTCTCCATGGGTTGGACCCCCATGACCGCGGCCCGATGCCGCTCATCGATTCTCATGGGCATCTCCTATGTGTGCCGCCCGGCGGGGGTGAGCCGGAATCCGTCGATACCGGGAGCGTTGGACGTTGCTTCTGGGTCCCGGGGGCGTCCGTGATACCCGAGGCTCCGGCTGCCGATCGCAGCCCGGATGGGACCCGGCCGCTTTCCGCATCAGACCGGACAGGCACCACGGACCCCCAAATCAATCCCAACCGAGCCCGGTCGCCAGCAGCCACCGCCGGGCCGGAGGAACTTGCATGTTGTTGGATTCTGGATTCAAAATGGAGGCGTGTCAAGTTTGCTCCGAGAGCCGGACGATCGCCAGGGAGAGCTCAGACCTTTCCCGACAGCGCCGGCCAGCCTCCGGTAGTCGGCGCTGCGATGGCCACGGGGGCGCACAAGCCGGGACCTCGCGCGTGGGGCGCCGCGCGCTGGAGCATCTCTCCGGGGCTGAAGAACACCATCTGCGACGTCCCGGGGATTAGAGTCGGCCATCTGACCGTGAGGCGCGACCAGCCGTTCTCTGCCCGAACCGGCATCACGGTGCTTGTCCCTTCGGCCGATATGCCGAAGGAGTGCCTGCCGGCCGCGGGGGTCGTCTTCAACGGCACCGGTGAGCTGACCGGTCTGCACCAGGTGAACGAGTGGGGAGCGCTGGAGACCCCGGTGGCCCTCACAGGGACTGCTGCCCTGCCTACTGTGCTGCAGGGTCTATCCGATCACATGTTCCGGATCTGCCCCGAGCTGGGTGTGACCCGTGAGCCCTGCCTGGGGGTTGTCGCCGAGTGCGACGACATGTGGCTGTCGGACACCCGCCATCCACCGCTGGAGCCGGGCCATGTGAGCGAGGCGATCGCGGCTGCCAGTGAGGCCCAGGGGGAGTGGGGGGCGGTGGGCGCCGGCACTGGGATGGTGTCCTTCGGGTTCAAGGGCGGCGTCGGCAGCGCTTCCCGCCGAGTCGAGTTCAGCTCCGAGGTTTACCACCTGGGCACACTGTGCCTGGTGAACTTCGGTCGGGCTGGGGATCTGATCGTCGCCGGCCGCCCCGTCGGGCACCTGCCCGGGGAGGTGGTGCGGGACTCCGGTTTGGTCGAGCCGCCCGCAGGCTCGCTGGTGGTCATCGTGGCCACCGACGCCCCCCTGGGGCACCATCAGCTGAGGCGTTTGGCGCAGCGGTCCGCCCTGGGCATGGCGCGAGTGGGAAGCCAGGGCGCCCACGGGAGTGGCGACCTGTTTCTGGCGCTGTCCACGGTCGGCTTCCGGGACGACCGGGAGTCTCCATGGCACGCTCAGCCGGTGCTGCGGAACGACCTCATGGACGAATTCTTCAGGGCCGCGGTCGAAGCCACCGAGGAGGGGATCCTCGACGCCCTCTTCCAGGCTTCATCCGAACACGGCTTCGCGGGCAGGACCGTGCGGAAGCTGCCTGAGGACGAGGTCCGCCGACGCCTCCTCTGAGGCTGACGCGTAGGGCCTCCGTGGGACGCGGACGCTACGCGGCTGACAGCGACTCGGTCCCGTGAGCGAAGGGCTGCCGCCCGGCGCGTGCCGGGCGGCAGCCCCAACGTCGGTCTAGCCCTCCGGCCTACCGGCGGGCATCAGCCGAAGGAGTAGTACTGGGGATAGATCTCCTCGTACACACCCTGGGGAAGCAAACCCTTGAGGTTGCTCTTGTACACGGTCAGTTGATAGGGGGTGTTGGGCAGCCAGACCAGGGGCAGCTGGCGGACAACGAAGTCCTCGTACTTGAACAGTGCCGCCACCTCGGCCTTGGCGGTGGGCGCGACGTGGCTGGCGGCGATGTTGGCGTCGTTGATGGGGTTGGAGTAGTCGCCGCCGTTGCTGGAGGCGCCGGTCGCGAGGATCTCCCCTCCGGTGGGCAGGTAGTCCAGGGAGTACACCCAGGCCGCGCCCCAGTCGGCGATCTCCCAGTTGTTGCACGGGGTCTTGTAGGTGCAGTTGTTGAGGGTGGTGGCGAAGACGTCCGAACCGGTCTCGGTCGAGAGCTGGAGGTTGATCCCGGCCGCGGCCTTCATCTCCGACTGCATCGCCTCCATCTCGTTGGTGAGCGCGGTCGATCCATTGGCGTAGAGCAGCTTTATCGTGAGCGGCTCGCCCGCGCTGATGCCGCTGCCGCAGTCACCGGTGGAGCTCCCGGGATGGGCGCAGGTGCTGACACCCTGGGGCACCACGTTCCAGCCGTTGTCGCGCAGGAGCCTGACCGCCTTCGCAGGGTCGAATGGGTAGTACTGCCCGTGGCGCTCCAGCGGGCTCTCGTCGGGGTTGTTGGGTGGATAACCGGGGACCGGGCCGTTGTTGATCGTGCCAAAGCCGCCGTAGAAGTCCTTGATGTACTGGGGCTGGTTGACCAGGGACTGGAAGGCCTGGCGGAAGTAGAGCTGCTTGAAAATGCTCCCCACGGTGGTGTTGGTGAAGTTGTAGAGCATGTAGGCGTCGGAGAAGGAGTACCAGGGTGCGAAGTCGTAGCCCAGGCGCTTGAGGGCGGGTCGCTGGCCGAGGTCGGCCCGCGGGATGTACCCGATCGTGATGTTGCCGTTGTGCAGGGCATTGAACTCCGAGGTGTCGCTGGTGAACGGCTCCTCCACGAGCGCTGAGATCTTCGGCTTGGGCGAGCCGGAATAGTTGTGGTTGGGCACCATCTTCAGATACCCACTCGTCTGGAACTGGCTGATCTTGAATGGTCCGCACACCACCTGCCACATCGGGTTGGTCGCATACGTTGCCAGGTCCTGCGCCTGCACGTTGATGAACTGGGCGACTCCGAGCGCTCCTGAGGTGGCGGTGCCGGGGTCGACCGGGACGTACGAGTCGGGGGGGAGGTTGTCCGAGACGGGGGCGAGCATCCGTGCCTGGGCGGACATGTCGTAGTTGCCAACCGGCCCGGAGAGGGAGAGCCGATCCCATGAGTTCTGCGGGATCGGGTTGATCTGGCTGAGCTCGTTGTAGGTGAACCAGGTCGGGTTGTAGGAGCGGTTGAGCTTGAATCTCACCGAGTAGGTGCCGGTCGCGGAGTAGCTGACCACGTTCTGGGGGAAGGCACCCAGAACCAGGGCTCCCCAGCCGGGGCCCGGAGCGCTGCTGCTGCCCAGGCTGGGGGCGGCGGGATCCGTGGCGGCCGAGAGCAGGTTCATCCAGAAGATGATGTCCCGGGCGGTGATCGGCTTGCCGTTGGACCAGATCCAGTGCTTGAGGTTGATGGTCACAACCGTGTTGTTGTCGGAGTACACCGGCAATGTGGCGAAGCTGAGGGACTCGTCAAGGACCGGTTCCCCGTGGTCTCCGAACCAGTAGAGCGGGGGGTAGAACGCGTAGGAGAAGTCCGAGGAGTTGGCCACCGAGTAGTAGGGGCCGGCGGTCATCGGAGAGATGTAGGTGGGAGCATTGCCCGGCCCTTCCGCAAACGTGACGACCCCCCCGGACGCCGACCTTACGCTGCTGGCTCCGGACGAGCAGGCGGCCAATAGCAATCCCGCCGCCGCCACCACGGCGACCATGAGCCAACGGCTTCGACTTCGCATCTCGCTCACTCCACACCTCTCCAATTTGGCTGCGGCTGGTAACTCGGTCGGCCTGACCGGCCGGTGATCTCGGTGCCCGGGCGAGCTGGTCCCGGGGCGATGGCCCTGCTCACAGGGACTTGGGCTCCTTCCCCACCCAGTGGGTGCTGGCGTTGCGGACGTGGGCTCGGGCCAGCTCCTCAGCCTTCTCTGCACGCCCCTCCCGGATCGCCGTGAGGATGGCCCGGTGCTCGCCGGCGGAGCGGCGGAGCCGCTCCCCACCTGGCTGGTCGCTCAGGTATGTGGCCTGGGAAGAGAGGCGTACGACCACAGTCAGCTGATCCAGCCAGCGGTGCTCTAGGTGTGCTAGGAGGTCGAGGTGGAAGCGGGCGTTGATCGCCAAATACGCCTGCTTGTCGTCGGCCCGGCTGGCTCGGTCCATCTCCGCCAGCATCTCCTCGAGGTGACCCAGCTGCTCCACGGCCAGGCCCCGCTCGGCGTTGAGGCGGGCCACCAACCCGTCGACCACTTCGCGGAGCTCCAGGGCCTCGCGGGCAGCCTGGCCGCGGAGGTCGACCACCCGGCTGGCGCCGCTGGGAGTTGTTTCCACCAGCCCCTCGGCCTCCAGCAGGAGCAGGGACTCCCGCAGCGGGGTGCGGCTGATCCCGAGACGTCCTGCCAACTCCTCTTGGCGGAGGACCGTTCCGGGAGGGAGCTGGCCGTTGAAGATCAAGGTTCGCAGCTGTTCGACGGCGGCGGCAGCCAGCCGTGACGGGCGCTCGATCGCGGTGGGCGCAGCCAACTGGGGAACACCCGCGTCCACCCTGGGTGGGGTCAGCGGGGTCACCGGAAGCCACGCCAAGGCCAGTTGATCATTGGGTGGATTCTGGATACAAAACCGGTCGGTGTCAAGCGTCGACGGTCGGCTCACGGGGCCACGCCCGGCCGTACCGGGATGCAGCGGATTCAAGGATGCGGTTGGCCACTCCGCCTCGGGGACGAGCCGCCCTGTCCAATCCCGAGCTGGACCGCCGGCGTTCGAACGAGGCTACGAGCGGGCGATCACCGCCTCCCGGCAGCGAGTGGCAATCGCCCCCCGACAGGCGTGCGGTCAGCCGGCGAAGGAATAGTCCTGGGGGTAGATCTCCGCGAACACCCCCTGCGGCACCAGTCCGCGGAGGTTGGCCCGGTAGACAGTGAGCTGGGTGGGATTGGTGGGAAACCAGACGTCTGGGAGCTGGGTCGCCAGGTAGTCCTCATAGGTGTAGAGGGCACGTGTCTCCGCACCCGGAGTCGGGGCCGTGTGCGTCAGGGTGATGTTCGAGTCATTGGTGGCGCTGGAGTAGTACCCCGCGTTGCTGCCGGCTCCCGGAGCGAAGATCTCACCTCCGGTGGGGAAGTAGTCAGGCCCATACACCCAGCCGCCACCGGTCGCGGCGAGCTGCCAGTTGCTGCAGGGATGGGTGAAGCTGCAGGAGTTGTGGATGGTGCTGACCACGTCGGAGAAGGGGACTGAGGATAGGTTAAGGGTGATCCCCGCAACCGACTTCACCGTCGACTGCAACGCCTGCATCTCGTTGGAGAGCTCGGTGATGCCGCTGGCGTAGAGGAAGTCGAAGGTGAGCGTCTGGCCCTTGGCGATGCCTGCGCCGCAGTCCCCGGATGCGGTCCCGGCCCGGCTGCAGAAGCTCTCGCCACCAGGCCGGACCGTCCACCCGTGGGAGCTCAACAGGTTGACCGCTCGGGATGGGGAGTACGGGTACACCTCTCCCTTGGCCTCGAGCGTACTCTCATCCGGGTTGCCCGGCGGGTAGGACGGAACCGGGCCGTTGGTGACCGCTCCCACACCGTGGCCGAAATCCTTGATGTACTGGCGCTGGTTGACCAACGACTGGAAGGCCTGCCGGAAGTAGAGCTGGGCGAAGATCGGGCCCACCGTGGGATTGGTGAAGTTGTAGCGGGCGAAGTTGAAGCTGAAGAGGTACCACGGGCTCATCTTGTACCCCCCGGTCCGCTCCAGCGACTGCGCCTGGCCTAGGTCCTGGACCGGGATGTACCCGATCGTGAGCGACTGGGTGTGGAGGGCGTTGAACTCCGAGGAATCGCTGGTGAAGGGCAGCTCCTCGAAGGCCGCGATCTTGGGCTTGGGACTTCCCGAGTAGCCACGATTGGGAACCATCTTGACGAAGCCCCCGGTCGTGAACTGAGTGAGCCGGAAGGGCCCATCCACCACCTGCCACATTGGGTTGGTGCTGTATGTTCCGAGGTCCTGGGACTGCTGGTTCAGGTACTGAGCCACCGCCAGGGCGCCGGTGGTGGCGGTCCCGGGATCGACGGGCAGGTAGGAGCCGGCCGGCAGCCCCGCCGACGCGGGCGCCGGCTCCCGGGTCTCGGCGCTGGCGTCATAGTCGCCCACAGCCCCGCCGCTGTGAAGCCGGTCCCAGGATGCCTGCGGTAGCGGCGAGATCTGGCTGAGCTCGTTGTAGGTGAACCAGGTGGGGTTGTAGGAGCCGTTCAGGTGCAGGCTGAGCGAATACTGACCGGTCTGCCGGTAGCTGACCAGGTTCTGCGGGAATCCCCCAGGGACCTCGGCACCCCATCCCGGGCCCGGCTCGGTGCTGCTGCCGACCGTGGGCGCGAGGGGATCGGTGACCGCCGAGAGCAGGTTCATCCAGAAGACCACGTCCCGGGCGGTGATCGGCTGCCCGTTGGACCAGTTCCAGTGCTTGAGGTTGATGGTGACCACGGTGTTGTGGTCCGAGAACACCGGCGGGTCGGCGACGCTCAGGGCGTAGTTGACGGTGGGTTCACCGTGGTTGCCAAACCAGTAGAGTGGCAGATACATCTCCAAGGAGAACTGCGCCAGGTTGCTGGTCGTGAAGTAGCTGCCGCTGGCCAGCGGCAGGATGTAGTTGGGTGCCCCGCCGGCGGCCTCGGCGAAGGTGACGGTGCGCCCGGCTGCCGAGCCGGAAGAAGAGCCGCCCGAGCAAGCGGCCAGGAGCAGCCCGGCGCCGGCGGCCAGGGTCACGGCTCGCCAGCCCCTCCACAGACCGGATCGAACTGGTCTCATCGATGACCTCCCGGGAACGTCATTGCCATGTGCGCGGGGCGCCCGAATGGGTGGCACCTTAGCAACCGCTGGTTGCCCTCGCGTCATTTGAACTGGCTGGTAGATGAGCCCCCCAGGTCCCGATCCCTTAGAAATCGAGGCTGGGCGGCGCCACGATCCGGCCCCCCAGGGTCGGCACCGCACCGATCAGGGCCTTGGTGTAGGGGTGCTGAGGGCTGTGGAAGATTCGCGCGACCGGTCCGACCTCGACCAGGTGACCCCGGTAGAGCACCGCGACCCTGGTGCAGATGTGCCGCACCACCGCCATGTCGTGGGAGATGAAGACCAGGGTGAGCCCGTAGCGCTCCACCAGCAGCGCCAGCAGGTTGAGCACCTGGGCCCGAACCGAGACATCCAGCGCGCTCACCGCCTCGTCGGCCACCAGCACCCGCGGCTGGGGAGCCAGCGCCCTGGCGATGGCCAGCCGCTGCCGCTGCCCCCCGGAGAACTGGTGCGGGTACATCCGGGCCGAACCAGCCGGCATGCCCACCGCCTCGAGCACCTCCTCAACGCGGGCCCGGTGATCCCCCGGGATCCGCAGCGAGCGCAGCGGCTCCGCGATCGAGTCGCCCACCCGGAGCCTTGGGTCCAGCGAGGAGAAGGGATCCTGGAAGACGATCTGGACCGCCCGCCGCAGATCGGCGAGCTCGGAGCGGCTGCGTCCGAGCAGCGTTCTTCCCTCGAAGAGGACGTCGCCCTCGTCGGGCTCCTCCAGCGCCAGCAGTAGCCGGGCCAGGGTCGACTTTCCCGATCCCGACTCACCGACCACTCCCAGTCGGTCGCCGGGGTCGACCTCGAGGGAGACTCCTGACAGTGCCACCACCGCACTGTCGCGGGGGCCGTAGCGGCGGGTGACCCCCACCATCCGGAGGACTGGACCGGTGTCCGGGGGGTCGGTGCCGGGGCTCACGCCTTCGCCTGGCCGAAGGGGGCGGCAGCAGGGCGGCCGGTGGGGGGGCCGAGGGGGAACCAGCACGCGACCTGGTGATCGCGCCCCCGTATCTCCGGAACGTGTTGGCAGCGCTCCTGTTCGAATGGGCAGCGACCTCGAAACACGCACCCTTCGGGGTAGAGTCCCAGTTGCGGAACCGCGCCCGGGATGGTCGGCAGCTGTCCCGCCAAGGTGTCGGCGTCCGCCCCGATGCCCTGTGAGGTGCGCAGCAGCGCATCCGTGTAGGGGTGGTGGGGAAAGGCGAGCAGCTCTGCGGTAGCCGCCGCCTCCACCACCCTGCCGCCGTACATCACCACGATCCGCTGGCAGACCGAGGAGACCACCGCCAGGTCATGGCTGATCAGGAGCAGGGCCGAGCCCTGGTCGCGCACCAGATCCTGGAGGAGCGCCAGCACCTGGGCCTGGACCGTGACGTCCAGCGCCGTGGTCGGCTCATCCGCCAGGATCAAGGCCGGCCCGCAGGCGATCGCGATCGCGATCACGATGCGCTGCCGCTGGCCGCCCGAGAGCTGGTGCGGGAAACGACGGGCCTGCTCTTTGGCGTTGGCGAATCCGACCCTTCCCATGAGCTGCAGCATCCGGTCCCGCGCCGCCCTGCGGGTGACCCGCTCGTGGAGGCGGATCGCGTCGGTGATCTGGGTGCCGACCCGCATCAGCGGGTCGAGCGCGGTCATCGGCTCCTGGAAGACCATCGCGATCCGGCTTCCGCGCAGCTTCGAGAGCCGGCGCTCCGGCAGCCCCAGGAGCTCCACCCCGTCCAGAAGCACCGACCCGCGGGCGGTGAGCCCCTCCGGCAGGAGCCCCATAATCGCCAGCGCAGCCATCGTCTTGCCACTGCCGGACTCGCCGATGAGCCCGACCCGCTCACCCGCCGAGATCGTGAGGGAGACCTCGGAGACCACCGGGATCTCCCTGGCGTCGACCCTGAGCTGGGAGACCTCGAGCAGGCTCACTCGCGGGGCCTCAGGGTGGGGTCGAGCAGGTCCCTCAGCCCATCTCCCAGGGCGTTGAACCCGAGCACGCATAGGGCGATCGCCAATCCTGGCCAGACCGCCATGAGGGGATCCTGGTACAGGTAGTTCTGGGCATTCTCCAGCATCCCTCCCCAGGTTGCGGCCGGGGGCGGGGTGCCCAGTCCCAGGTAGGAGAGGGCGGCGACCGCCAGGACGGTGACCGAGAGCAGAAGGGAGGACTGGACGATGATGAAGGGAAGGATGTTGGGCACCACGTGCCGGCGCAGGATCGCCAGCGGCGAGCGGCCGTAGGCGCGCGCCGCCAGCACGTAGTCGGTGCCCAGCACGGTGAGGGAAGCGCTCCTGGTCACCCTGGCGAAGGCCGGGATCGAGGCGATCCCGATCGCCACGGTCGCGGTGATGGTGGAGGCTCCGAAGACCGCCACCAGCGTGATCGCGGCCAGCAGCGCGGGGAAGGAGTAGATGAGGTCGGCCAGCCGCATGATCAGCTCGCTGACCAGCCCGCCCCGCGATGCCGACAAAAGCCCGGCGGGGATCCCGATCCCCCCCGCGATCAGGACCGCGCCGGCGCTGGAGAGGAGGGTGGGATCGGCGCCCGACATGAGCCGGGAGAGCAGATCCCGGCCGTACTGGTCGGTGCCCAGGAGATGGTGCGGGCCGGGGCCGAGCAGGGCCTGCCCGGGAAATACGGCGAGCGGCCCATAGGGGGTCCAGAACACGGCCACCACCGCCACCACCACGATCACCAGAACCACCAGCCCACCGAGCAGTGCGCTCGGGTTGCGCCGCGCCAGCCGCCAGAGGCGGTGGGCGCGGCCGGGGACTTCGGCCGACGCCCGACCGGCGGTCAGGGTCGTCACGAGCGCAGCCCGATGCGCGGGTCGATCACCCGGTAGAGGATGTCGACCAGAAGGTTGGTGACCACCACCGCGGTCGCCACCAGCATCACTATGTCCTGCACCAGTATGAGGTCGCGATTGGCGACGCTGGAGAGCAGCAGGCTGCCCACCCCGGGCAGGGTGAAGACTGCCTCGATCACCACTGCGCCGATGATCAGGCCGGAGAGCTCCAGCCCCAGCACGGTCACCACCGGGACCGCGGCGTTGCGGACCCCGTGGCGGATCAGGGCCTGGCCCGTGCGCATCCCCTTGGCCCGGGCGGTGCGCAGGAAGTCGGCGCGCAGCACCCCCAGGACCGCCGTGCGGACGAAGCGGGCGAGAATCGCGCCCTCCACGAGCCCCAGCGACACCGAGGGCAGGATCAGCGACTGCAGCGCGCCGCCGACACTGGTGCTCCAGGGCGTGAAGCCGCTGGCGGGCAGCCACCGGAGGTCGACCGCGACCACGATGATGAGCAGGATCCCGAGCACGAAGTTGGGGATGGCGATCCCAACCTGGGTGGCGGCCGCCAGCACGGCCCCGGAGGTGCGCTGGTGGCGCAGCGCGCTCAGGATGCCCGCGGGCACGGCGATCAGCAGTCCCACCAGCAGTCCCAGCAGAACCAGGGGCGCGGTCACCTCCAGCGCCGCCCCGAGCTCGGGCGCGATGGGCTGGCCGGAGATGTAGGAGTTGCCCAGGTGCAGGGTCACCAGGCCCTGGATCCAGTGTAGGTACTGCCAGACCAGCGGCTGGTTCAGCCCCAGCTTGATGGTGAGGGCGCGCACCGAGGCGGGGGTGGCCTGGGTGCCCAGGATCACCTGGGCCGGGGTCCCGGGGAGGATGTTGAGGACGGCAAAGACCAGGATCGAGGCTGCCCACAGGGTGAGCACGACGGTCACCAGGCGCCGGAGGACGAACCGGGACACCGAGCCTTCGCCGGGCCGCCTGCGCTTGGGGGCAGGACCGGCGAGAACGGTGGGATCAGGCTGCACAGCTCTCAGCCGGCGTGGGTCCCACCAGTTGTGCTTCCCCTATGAGGTGTAGCCGAGCGCCCTGGCGGCGGGCGGAATGCTCCCGCCGATGCCCACGTAGGTGAGGTTGAAGGCCTCGGTGTAGGCGGTCGAGGGCAGCCCCACCACGTCTTTGTCCGCCACCGTGAGGCTGGGAATGATGTAGAGCCAGTCGTTGACCGCGTCGGCGGTGATCTGGCGCAGCACCTGCCGGTAGCCGGCGATCCACTGGGCCCTGGTCGGGGCGGCGTCGGCCGCGGCGAGCTCCTTGGCCACCTCTGCCGTCCCCGCGTAGTGCCAGTAGTAGCCAGGGGTCCCGTAGTTGCCGATGTCGCGTCCCTCGGCCTGGTCGATGATCGTGGTCTCGAAGTCGCCGGCCTCGAACACCTGCGATATCCAGAGCGGGAAGTCGATGGTGCTCACCGAGACCCTGATCCCGATCGCGCCCAGCTCGGAGACGATGAGCGGCGCCGCCAGCTGCGCGTAGTAGTAGGGGGGCAGGGTGAGGGTCAGCGGGAAACCCGAGCTGTAGCCGGCCTCAACCATCAGCGCTTTGGCCTTGGCGACGTTGTACGGGTAGACGTTGGTGAGGTTGATGTAGTACGGGTCGGCCGGGACGGTGTCGCTGCCCGCCTCGATGCCGTAGCCTCCCGAGGCCGCCTTGATGATCGCCTTGCGGTTGGTGGCGTAGAGGATGGCCTGGCGCACCAGCTTGTTCTTCAAAGGACCGTAGGCGTTGTTGAGGGTCAGCTGGACCTTCCCGTTGGTGAGCCCGGCGATCACTCGGTACTTGGGATTGGACTTGAACAAGGGCAGGTCAGAGGGGGTGGAGAGGTTGTCGATCATGTCGATCTGGCCGCTCTCCAGAGCGGCGTTCAGGGAGTTGGGGTTGGTGTAGTAGCGGAACACCACCCCGGCCACGTGCGGCTGGTATCCCCAGTAGAGGTTGTTGCGGGCCAGCGAGACGCTGTAGTCGGTCACCTCTCCTGTCACCTTGAACGGGCCGGTGCCGATCGGATCGGTCGCCATGCTGGAGATGCCCCGGGGGTCGAGGATCACCCCGTTGGAGTAAGCGGCCAGGTCGTAGAGCCACTCCCAGCTGGGATCGGTGAGGGTGACCCGCACCTGGTCTGAGCCCACGGTGGTCACCGACGACACGTCGAAGATCTTGGCGTAGGGGTAGGTGGACCCGGGGGCGTAGACCCGCTTCAGGCTGTAGACCACGTCGGCCGGGGTGAGCGGATTCCCGTTGGAGAACCTGACCCCCTTGCGGATGGTGAAGGTGAACACCTTGTTGGCGGAGCCGACGGTCCAGGAGGTCGCCAGAACCGGGACGATCTTGCCGTCCGGGGACAGCTCCACCAGGTGCTGCAGCACGTTGTAGTCGATGACCTCGTCGATCGCCTGGGAGGCGTTGGCGGTCGGGTTGAGGGTGGGCGGGAACACGTTGGAGGAGCCGATGGTCAGCGTCGAGAGGCGCTGGGTGGATGTGTTCGTGCCCGCAGTGGAGCTGCAGGCGGCCAGCAGCACCGAGGCCGCCGCCGCTCCGGCCAGCGCCATCAGCCAACGCCGGGAGGTTGCCGGTTGTCGCACTTGCCCTTCCTGCTCCGCTCTCTGTCCGGCGCGCTCGCCCAGGGACAGTGCGCGAATTCTACCAAGCTGGTGGGAGGTGGCCGGCGGCGGTCGCCCAGGGCGATCCGGGTGCCTTAGGATCAGGTCGAACGGCCAGATCGCGCTGAGGAGGTTACGTGGCGGTCTTTCGGCTCGCGGTGATACCGGGCGACGGGGTTGGGCCCGAGATCGCCGAGGCTTGTCAGCCGGTCATCGAGGCGGCGGGCGCCGCCGACTCGCTCGACCTCCAGACGTCCGTCCTCGACTGGGGCGGGGAGCGCTACCTGCGCACCGGGGCGGTCATGCCCGACCACGCCTCGGAGCAGCTGCGTTCGTTCGACGGCGTGCTCTTCGGCGCGGTGGGGCGACCCGACGTGCCCGACCACGAACTGGTCTGGGGCCTGATCATCCGGTTGCGCCAGGAGCTCGCTCTCTCGGTGAATCTGCGGCCCGCGCGGTCGTTCCCGGGGGTGCGGACACCGCTCGGTGGCCGGCCGGAGATCGACCTGCTTGTGGTCAGGGAGAACACCGAGGGCGAGTACGCCGGCGCGGGCGGGGTGGGACACCGGGGCACCCCCGAGGAGGTGGCCGTGGAGGTGGCCCTGCATTCGCGCCGGGCGATCCGGGACGCGGCCCAGTACGCCTTCTCCGCTGCGCGACGGCGGCGGGGCCGGGTGACCCTGGTCACCAAGTCGAATGCGATGCGGTTCGGCTACGTACTCTGGGATCGGGTCTTCGAGGAGGTCGCGGCCGAACACCCGGACGTCACGGCTGAACGCACTCTGGTCGACGCGATGGCGGCCCGGATGGTCCAGCGCCCGCAGGAGCTGGATGTGCTCTTGTGCAGCAACCTGTTCGGCGACATCCTGTCCGACCTGTCGGCCGCCTTGGTCGGCGGTCTGGGGCTCGCCCCCAGCGCCAACATCCGGCCCGACCAGGGACTCGGAATATTCGAGCCGGTGCACGGCTCGGCCCCCGACATCGCCGGTCAGGGTGTGGCCAATCCCTGTGGCTATCTGCTCTCCGCGGCGATGCTCTTCGAGCACAACCGGCTGGAGGTGGCGGCCGGGGCGCTGCGGTCCGCGATCGCCTCGGCCCTCACCGAGCCCGCCAACCACACCCCGGACCTGGGTGGATCGGCGTCGACCGCCGAACTCGCGCAGGCGGTCGGGCAGCGTCTTTTCGAGGTCCGCCCATGACGACCCCCGGAGCGCCTCGGGAGGGTCCGGGTCGGCCAACCGCTCCGGTTGACCGCGACGCGGTGGTCGACCTGGCGCGGCGGCTGGTGCGGATCCGCAGCGTGCAGGAGTCTGGTCGAGATGGCGCGGAGGCGGAGGCGGCTTCGCTGGTGGTCGCGACCATGCGCGAGTTCGGGTGGGCGCCGCAGGTGACCGAGGTCGCCCCGGGGCGCCCTAACGTGGTGGCGACTGTCGAAGGCGGTGGGGGTCCGGGGCCGGTGCTGGCCTTCGAGGGGCACCTGGACGTGGTCACCGAGGGTGACGGGTGGACGGTGGAGCCCTTCGCGGGCCTCATCCGCGACGGCCGGCTCTACGGGCGCGGAGCCGCGGATATGAAGGGCGGAGTTGCCGCCATGCTGCATGCGGTGCGCGCGCTGCAGCTGCAGGGACCCTTCCCGGGCAGCGTCCGGGTGCTGGCCCTGGCCGATGAGGAGGGGCTGATGCTGGGGGCCAAGTCAGCCTGTGCCAGCGGGGCGCTGAGCGATGTGGCCGGGGTGGTGATCTGTGAGCCCGAGGGCGGGGAGATCTGTGCGGTCGCCAAGGGGGCGCTGCGGGTGCAGTTCGAGCTGACCGGAAGGATGGCTCACGGGGCGATGCCGGATCAGGGGCAGAACCCGATCCCGGTGTTGGGCCGGCTGATCCCGGCCCTGGCAGAGCTGGAGCACCGGATCCAGGTCCGAGTCGGCGAGCACCCCCTGCTCGGGTGGACCTACGTGACGCCCACCGTGGTCAGGGCGGGCCAGCCGGAGCAGATGAACGTGACTCCAGCCATCGCCACCCTGCTGGTGGACGTGAGGACCGTGCCCCTGGTCGATCACAGAGATCTCATCTCGGCGATGACCGCGATCGGTGAGGATGCGGCCCGCGCTACGGGAGTGCGCGCGGAGGTCAGGGTCCTGGACGACCGCCCCGCGGTCGAGACCCCTCAGGACCACCCCCTGGTGCTGTCCCTGGCCGAAGCCCACCGGCTGGTGGTGGGTGAGCCGCCCCGGTTCGGGGGGGTGCCCGGCACCACCGACGGCACCATCTTCACCCGGGAGACCGGCGTGCCCACGGTGGTGTACGGCCCGGG
>JAJYWT010000059.1 GCA_021791345.1 bacterium | reverse complement strand
GGCTGTCCCACGACGTCATCGCCACCGCGGACAGCGCCAACCGATCGCCGGTACGAGGGGCGCCGCCGCCCTTGCCCACCGATCCCATCTTAGGGCCGGATCGCGAACTTCCATCCCCGGCTGGCCGACGGGCCCGCGGCCGGACTGAGGTCAGCTGGGATCGCGTCGGCGGTTGAGGCGGCGCCGGTTGCCGTGCTGCCTGAAGGTGAGCTCCAGCACCAGCCGCTCCACCGCCTCCCGGGCCTCGGCGATCCGGCCGCAGCTGGGGTCGTCGGAGGCGGCTGCGGTGGTCATCAGGACGTCCAGCCGGCGCTGCACGAGGCGGGCGTCGCGCAGCAACGCGGAGGTGCGCTTGGCGGTCGTGCCCAGCTCCTCCGGGGCGGGCGGGAGCAGCTCCATCACCTTCAATGTAGCCGTCCCAGGGCCCGCCGGCTCGCGGTGGCGCCCAGGGGTCGACGCCACCCAATACCCTTGAAGGGAGAGGTTCCTCGACGTCAACTTGAGCCAGGAGGTCAGTGAGTGGGTCCGGCCCGGCTGCAGGCGCTGCCCGTGCTCCCGCCCACCCGGGTGTGCACCTGCGGCAACCCTCTTGCCCTCAGCCACGTCGAGTACCTGGGCCGGGGCGAGTCGGTGCCGATCCACCGTTGCCGGGGCTGCGGGCTCCTCTACCGGGGGGCTCCCGGGGCCGGCAGTCGCCAGCCTCCCAGGCGGAGCCGCAAGCCCCTGCCCGACGGCGGCCACCCGGAGAACCCGGTGATAGCCTCGGACGTCGCCGAGCGGCTGAGGGAGCTGCTCGACCGCAGCTGATCGGCTACCGGCGGGCGGGCCCGACGTGGCGGTCCAGCCACCGCCCCGCGGCCTCGGCCACCTCCAGCCGGTCGACATCCACGCTGAGCCCATGGCCGCTGCGCTCGAACCGGCGCATCGCCCGCACCGACGAGGACACCCCAGACAGGATCTGGATGGCGTTGGCGGGGTCGACCACACTGTCGCGCCCACCGTGCAGCACCAAGAGCGGCTGCACCACGGCGCCCAGCTCGCGGTGCACCTGGCGGCCCAGCCGGACCAGCTCCAGGATCGCCGCCGTGGGTCGGCGGGAATAGCTGTGGAGCTCGGCGATGCCGTCGACGCGGTAGAGGTCGACCTCCTGCGCGGGCTCCTCCCAGCGGATCAGGGACTTGGCGACCGGGAGGACCCGGAGCCGCCAGTCCCGGATCCAGAGCAGTCCGGCCTGGGAGACCACCGCCTCCACCTCGGGCCTGGTCGCCGCCAGGTGCAGGGCGAGGGTGCCCCCCATCGACTGCCCGGCCACCCCCACATGGGGACACCGCTCCCGCAGCTCGTCCAGAGCGCGGGCGGCGGAGCGGATCCAGTCGTGGCGGGTGGTCAGAGCCATCTCCTCGGGCGTGGTGCCATGCCCCGAGAGCAGGGGGGCGTAGACCAGAAAACCCCGCCGGGCGAGCCAGTCGCCCAGCCCTCTCAGCTCCGGTGGGGTGCCCGCGAAACCGTGGAGCAGCAGGACTCCCCGGGAACCCTGGCCGAGCCAGTAGGGGCGGGCGGCCGCCGCGGGGATGTCCCGGCCGCGCCTAGCCTTCATCGCCTGCCATCGGGGCCAGGTTATCCCAGCCCGAGCAGTGGCGGGGTCGAGCTATAGACTCGGCCAATGGCAATCGAGTCAGACCTGGGGTCGCTGGTGCGCGCGACCCTCGAGGAGATGCTGGCCGGTGGCGACCTCGGAAGCGATAGGAGCCGGCGCCTGGGCGACGCCCTCATGGAGGGAGCGCTGAGCCCGAGCCAGATGGGAGCGGTGCTGGCGCTATGGCGGGCGAAGGGGGAGACGGTCGCCGAGCTGGTCGGGCTGGTCGGCTCGATGATGGCCCACTGCGTGCGGGTGGAGCTGGGCCGAGATGCGGTCGACACCTGCGGCACCGGCGGCGACCGCCTGGGGACCTTCAACATCTCCACGGCCGCGGCCATGGTGGTGGCCGGAGCCGGGCTCCCGGTCGCCAAGCATGGCAATCGCGCCGCCAGCAGCCGGTGCGGGAGTGCCGACGTCCTGGAGGCGTTGGGGGTGGCGATCGACCTCAAGCCCGAGGGGGTGAGGTCGTGCGTCGAGGAGGCCGGGATGGGGTTCATGTTCGCGTTCTCGTATCACCCCGCCATGCGCCATGTCGCCGCCCCCCGCCGCGAGCTGGGAATCCGCACGGTCTTCAACATCCTCGGCCCGCTCGCCAACCCGGCGGGCGTCCCCTATCAGGCGCTGGGAGTCTCCAGCCCGGCGCTGGCCGAGCAGATGGCGCACGTCCTGGCGGGGCTGGGACGTAAGCGCGCCGTGGTGTTCTCGGGTCCGGGCGGGTTGGACGAGCTCGGCCTGGACGGGCCGTCGCCGATCTGGCACGTCCGCGCGGGCGAGGTGATCCCGGACCGGGTCGATCCCGCCGCCCTCGGCTTGGAACCGGCGTCCAGCGCGTCCCTCAGCGGCGGAGACGCCGCGCAGAACGCGGCGGCGCTGCTCCGGGTGCTGGAGGGGGAGCGAGGGCCCAAGCGGGACGTGGTGCTGCTGAACGCCGCCGCCGCCCTGGTCGCCGGGGAGCGGGCCCGGGATCTGCCGGAGGGGCTCGAGCAAGCCCGGGAGAGCCTGGATCGGGGGGCCGCCCGAAGTGTCCTCGACAAGCTGGTGGCGACCTCGACCAGGGTCGCCGGATGATCTCCGCCCCGCCCCGGGCGCGCCTCGGCCCCCGCCTGCGAGCCGTGCTGGAGCTCTGCCCCACAACCGGCCGGGTCGCCGACATCGGCAGCGGCCACGGCCGCGTGGCCCTGGAGCTGGCGGCGTCACGTCCGCCCGGGAGCGTCTTCGCCACCGAGGTGCGCCCCGGTCCCGCCGGTGAGCTGCGGCGAATGCTGGGGCAGGGAAGCCCGGTCACCGTATTGGAGGGATGGGGGCTGCGTCCGCTGGCGGGGCTGGGCGTGGAGGGCGCGGTCATCGCCGGGCTGGGAGGCCGCACGGCAGCCGCGATCCTGGAGGCGGATCCGGCGGTGCTCATGGAGCTGGCCTGGGTGTGCCTGCAGCCGATGCAGCGATGGGAGTGGCTCAACGCCTGGATGGCCGGCCGGCCGGGGTGGTCCGCGCACCGCACCCTCACTCTCGAGCGTGGCCGCGCATACCACACCTTCCTGTGGCAACGGCGATGAGACAGTCCGAGCTGCTGGCGGCGCTTGAGGAGTGGGAGGGCCGGCTGGCCGCGCTCTTGGCGGAGTCCGAGGCGGCCGCCAGGCGCGCTGGCCCCGATCCGGTCTCTTTGGGGCTGGTCCGGCAGCGGGAGGAGGGGGAGGCCCGCCTTCGGCAGCGCACCTCGGCGCTGCGGCAGCTCGAGCTCGAGGCCGCCAGTCTCAAGGAGCGGGCCACCCGGCACGAGCGGGCCCTCTATGACGGCAGCGTCCGCAACCCCGCCGACCTGCAGCGGCGCCAGCACGAGCTGGACTCTCTGAGGAGCCAGCTGGACTCGCTGGACGAGCGCCAGCTGGAGCAGATCGAGCTGGTGGAGGAGGATGAGCGGGAGCTCGCGCGGCTGGATCAGGCCCTCCAGGAGCGAGCGCAGGACGTCGCGGCGGCCAGAAGGGCCGACGAGCAGCGCGCCCCGGCCCACGCTCAGGCGGTCGCCGCCGCCAGGGCGGAGATCGCCGGGCTCACCGCCCAGCTGCCGGAGTCGGTGCTGCGCACCTACCGCCGCATCGCCCAGCGCCGCCAGCCGGCCGTGGCGCGGGTGGTGGGCTCCACCTGCAGCGGCTGCCGCCTCCCACTGCCCCACCGGATCGTGGAGGAGCTGCACGGCGAGCAGCTGGTGCTCTGCGAGAACTGCGAGCGCATCCTGCTGCTGTGACCTCCGGCAGCCGGCGGCCCTCCAAGTGGATCTCTGCCTACAGCGACGGCGCCTGCAGTGGCAACCCCGGTCCGGGGGGCTGGGGGTTCCTGATCGAGTGGGACGATGGGGTGGAGGAGGGGTCCGGCGGCGAGCCCTCGACCACCAACAATCGGATGGAGCTGGTGGCGGCGCGCGAGGCCATGGCCGCCTTCGCCCGGCGTCGCCTGCCGGATCAGGGGCTGCTGCTGCATGTGGACTCCCTCAATGTGATCGGCTGGTTGAGCAAAGGCTGGAAGCGCAACGCCAACCAGGATCTGTTCCCCGCCATCGACCGCCTGCTGGCCGAGCTGGACGGGGCGGTGCGTTTCGCCCATGTGCGGGGCCATCAGGACTCCGCCGGCAACAACCGCGTCGACCGCCTGGCGGTCGAGGCGAGCCGGCGGTTCCAGCGGAGTTGAGGACCGCGATCGCCCCGCCGACTGCGTCCAGCGGCTCCGAGAACCAGCTGACCGGAGCCTCACAGGCGCGACCCGGCGGGAGCGCGGAGAGGCGGGGGAGGAACCTTTCATGGCGGTCCTGATCGCGCTGCTTCCGCTCCTCTTCATGTGGTTGGCGGCGGGCTGGGGCTTCCTGACCCTTCCGCCGAAGAGTCGCGTGCCGGTCCACCTAGGCCTTACGGGGGCCAACCGCCGGTGGGGCCGGACGGCGGGGTTGCTCCTGTATCCCGGCCTTGGTCTTGTGGTGGCCGGCTTCGAATTGCTGGTGGCAGCCCCGTCGCGGGCGCGAGCCGGGGTGGTGGCGCTGCCACTTGGGCTGATCCTGGTTCTGCTCCTGGCCCTCCAACTGGCGGCGATCAGGCGGGCCACTCCGGGGACATGACGGCCCCCGACCGGGCAAGCGCACGACCCCGGCTCGCGCAGCACCGGCCAGCGGACCGAGGACCTCGGGAAGCTCAGGCCGCCGCCGGGTGGAGTGAGCGAAACAGTGCGGTCCGCCCCTCAGGATCGGGGCGAGCCCCTCAGGCTTCCGGTGAAGCAGGGTCGATCCCGACCAGGGTGCCGGATGACCGGTCCAGGAGCCGTATCCAGCCAACCTTGATGCGGTAGAAGCGCTGCCGGCTGGCGACCTCCTCAGGCCCGGGGAACCTCGCCAGGAACCGCTCCGCCGCCACCGGGTCGCCGCCGTCGACCACACCTCGCATCTGCACTCCGCTGACCACCGAGCGGGGAGTGTCGGGATGGGCAAAGACGGTGAGGCCCACCCGGGCGCAGTGCTCCCAGTGCCGAGCGTGGGCACTGTCGGGGTCGGTCAGCACCACCAGGCTCAGCCCCGGCGGAGGCAGGCGGGCGAAGTAGAGGTTGCATGCCCACGCGAAGCCGTGCTCGTCCACGGTTGCGACCGAGAGCGTGTGCTCGCGGTCGAGGAGCGCATGGACCAACGCCATGGGGGCCATGGGCGGATGGTAGCGGGCTGTGGCTCTTGCCCGGGCCCGCGGCGCCTTCGCGCTTCCAGCTTGAGACCCGAGCGCTCGGGGGTTTGAACCAAACCCGAGGTAGCGGTCTTTCTCTGGTTGAGAGCGACCAAATCAAGGAGTGT
>JAJYWT010000037.1 GCA_021791345.1 bacterium | reverse complement strand
GGCCGTAGCTCAGCCGCTCCCAGTCCCAGCTGGAGCGGAGCACGTTGACCACAATGAAGAAGTAGAGGACCGGCTCCACGATGTAGGCCTTGGCGATCCCCAGGGCGTCGCGCTTCTCCGGGCTGACCGCGACCCCGATCACCATGGCGACCAGCAGGACCGCGATAAGGACGGTGAATGGGGTGTCGAGGTGGGGCATCCGTCGCTGCTGCCAGCTCTCGATGATGAAGGCGAGCACGGTCAATCCGAGCACCACCTCCAGGCCGGTGAAGGGAAGCTTGCCCAGCAGGCTGCCCCGCAGAACATAGGCGGGAAGTGCCGCGGCGGTTAGAAAGACGCCTATACGACTCCACCGCATCGGCCGGATTATAGGCGGCCGGAAGATCGCGGCCGAGCCCTGACATCGGTGGCCGCCAGCCCGGGCGCGGCCCGGCCTGCCCACTTCCCAGCCGATCGGAACCCGCCCCGGCCAGTCTCGCGGCCCACGTTCGGGCGCCTGTCCACTGAACTTCGCCCGGCGGATTCGGAGTTGGCTAGACTGGCTGGGTGACGGGCCAGGGTCGAGTGGCGGTGCTGGGGACCGGCATCATGGGCTCGGGGATCGCGCGCTCCCTGCTCGCGGCCGGCCTTGAAGTGACGGTCTGGAACCGCACACCGGGCCGGGCCGAGCCGCTCCGAGCCAGGGGGGCGCAGGTGGCTGCCAGTGCCGAGGAGGCGGTCAATGGTGCCTCGGTGGTGATCACCATGCTGCCGGATGCGGCCGCCACCACCTCGGTCATGGCCAGGGCGATCGGCAGTTTCTCAGCCGGGTCGGTATGGGTCCAGATGGGCACGGTCGGCCTCACCGGGATCCACGAGTTGGCGGCGTTGGCCGAGGCCGCCGGCGTGGCGTTCGTCGACGCCCCGGTGTCAGGCAGCCGGGAGCCAGCCGAGTCCGGCCAGCTCCTGGTCCTGGCCAGCGGGCCCCAGTCGGTGCGCGACCTTGTCCGGCCGGCTTTCGCGGCGCTCGGCCGAGCCACTGTCTGGGTCGGCGAGGAGGCCGGACCGGCGACCGCGCTCAAGCTGGTGGTCAACGACTGGCTGCTCAACCTACTCGGCTCCTTGGGCGAAGCCCTGCTGCTGGCGGATGCTTTGGGCTTGGACCCCAAGCTATTTCTGGAAGCGATCTCAGGGGGACCCCTGGATGCCGCCATGGCCCAGGCCAAGGGAGCCCAGATGATGGAGCACCACTTCCCGCCGAGCTTCCCGCTCTACCTGGCGGAGAAGGATGCCGAGCTGATCTTGCAGGTCGCGGGCGAGCATGGTCTGGCCCTGCCGATGACCGGGGCGGTGGCCGGATGGCTGGCCCGCGCCCGGTCACTGGGACACGGCGATCAGGACGTGGCGGCGGTGTTCGAGGTCATGGCCGACTCGTGAGGTGGCCGGGCCGGAAGTGGCCGATCCCGACCAGGGAGACCGGCACCCAGTTGGCCCCCAACCTCATCCAGGTGGCAGCAGCCCGATCCGAGCTCTCACCTCGGACATCGTGGCCGAGGCCACCTCGCGGGCTGCGGCGGCGCCTCGGGCCAGGATCGCCTCCAGCTCTGCTGGGTCCGCCGTCAGCTCCCGATACCGGAGCTGGATGGGTTCGATGGCAGCAATCGCCTGATCCGCGACCCGGTCCTTGAGCTGGCCATAGCCGACCCCTTCGAACTCCGCTCGCAGCTCATCCTTCGTGCATCCGGTGAGAGCGCGATAGATGTCGAGCAGGTTGGCGACCCCCGCCGAGGGGTTGGCGAAGTCGACCCCCTGGCCAGTGTCCGTCTTGGCGCGGCGGAACTTGGCGCGAATCCGATCCGGGGGGTCCAGGAGCTTGATCACGCCGGCGTCGGAGCCATCGGTCTTGCTCATCTTGCGCTCGGGATCCTCCAGGGACATGACCCGAGATCCCGCCCCCAGCTGCCCGATCCTGGGCTCCGGCACGGTGAAGGTCTCGCCGAGAAGGTGGTTGAAGCGGATCGCGAGGTTGCGCGTGAGCTCGAGGTGCTGGCGCTGGTCCTCCCCCACCGGGACGAAGTTGGTCTGGTACAGCAGGATGTCGGCAGCCATCAGGACCGGGTAGGTGAAGAGGCCGCTGCCGACCCGCTCCGCCTCCCGCCGCCGGGCCTTGTCCTTGAACTGGGTCATGCGCTCCAGCCAGCCCATGGGGGTGAGGCACCCCAGGACCCAGCTGAGCTCGGCGTGCTCGGGCACGTGCGACTGCACCAGCAGGGTGGAGGTCCGAGGGTCGATGCCGGAGGCGATGTAGAGCGCCGCCACCTCCCTGGTCTTGAGCTGGACCAGCTGGGGGTCCCAGGGCAGGGTGAGGGCGTGGAGGTCCACCACGCAGAAGTAGTTGTGGAAGAGGTGCTGCTCCATGACCCAGGGGCGCAGCGCCCCCAGCAGGTTCCCGAGGTGGAGG
Source organism: bacterium (assembly GCA_021791345.1). Next base: position 3,251 of record JAJYWT010000037.1, on the reverse strand, counting down.
TCGCCGCTGGGCTGCATGCCACTGAAGACGACCGGGCGATCTCCCATTCGAGGGATTGTATCGACGGCTGCCCTCAGTTCTTCTCGGTCACCCGGTACTCCAGGTGGGAGCCGAAGAGGAGCCGGGTCTGGGCCTCCAGCGCCGGGATGACGCTGAGGACGAGGAACACGACCGGATAGGTGATGGTCTGGAGGTCGGCGAAGCGTCGCCGCCACCAGTTCCACTCCTTCGGCCTCGGCTGCATCCGGTTGTCCAGGATCGCCACCGCCAGGATGTTGAGCAGGGTCACCTGGAGGATGAGGCTGGCGGCGGTCTCCAGGATGGCCCCGGTGTTGGAGAGCCCGTAGTCGTAGTTGAAGATGGAGGGCAAAGAGCCCGCCACCAGGATGAGCAGGGGCACGGTGGCCCAGCTCAGGTGGTTGAAGATGAGCATCCTGAAGCGCTGCAGGCGGACCCTGAGCGGGATCTCCGGATGGGCGGGCATCCGGGCCGCCACGTAGGGGATGTCGGTCACCCCCCACGCCCAGCGCTTGATCTGGTTGTACTGGCTGACCAGGGTGCTGCCGTAGTCAGCAGCCCGGGGCGCGTCGCCGTACATGGGCATGAAGGCCCCCCTCACGTTCAGCCGCTCGCCGTAGGTGAAAAACGCCTTCCAGAAGAAGCGCGAGTCCTCCGGGATCACGTCGTCGTCCCAGAAGCCGACCTCGGAGACCAGTTTGAGCGACATCGAGTAGGCGGAGAACATCACCAGCCGCTTGGGGTGCTGGTGCAGGTAGAGCTGCCACTGGGTGGCCAGCGTCGCCATCGAACGCACCGCGGCCGGGACCTTGAAGAGGTTGTTGAGGAAGATCGGGACCGGCTGCCAGATCGAGGTGAGGCGGTCGGGGGCGAGGCAGTAGTGGTAGCTGATGTAGGAGAAGTACTGGGGGTGGACGCGGTAGTCGGAGTCGAGATCGGTCACGATCACCTTGGTCGGGTCGAGCCCCAGCCCCAGGAGCGCTCTCTCCAGGACCGGGCCGGCGTAGGCCATCGCGGCCGACTTGCCGACCACGATCCCCGGCAGCAGGGGGTCCTTGATGTGCCAGAAGGCGGCAAAGCGCTCCCCGAACTCCTCCTGCAGACGGGCCACGTTGCGGCAGCCGTCGAGATCGGTCTCGCGGGTGATGATCGCGACCACCTTGAGCTGCTCCGGGTAGTCGGCCGCCGCCAGGGCGGCCACGGTCGCTCGCAGGGTCTCGTAGCGCTCGGTGTAGGTGGGGATCAGGACCGCATGCACCAGCTCTGTCGGCGAGGGCGCGCCGGGGGGCAGCTCGAGAGACCTGAGCCGGGCGCTCCAGTTCGTCGCCTGGGACTCCTCCAGGCGGCGGATCCCCCGGAGCACGAAGCGAAACGTGTACACCAGCTTGACCAACCAGTAGAGGTCGATCAGGACCGCGAACACCCCCAGGATCCAGAGGTACTGGAAGTTGGTGAAGGTGATCACGAAGCCAACCCCCAGCGGCACCAGAAGGCAGAGCCATACGGTGGCCCCCGGCGCCATCTCGAAGGCCCGCTCGAGAATCCGCTCGCGCCGGGAGGTGGGCTCTACGGTCCGCGAACGGCGCCCCGGCGGGACGTACGTGGGCAGGACGCCGACCCGCGGCGGAACCTCCTCGCAGGTGGTTGATCCCAGGGCTGATGTGGGTGTCACTTTGGGGATCGTAGTGAATGGATGACCGGGATGAGACGATTCGCTCACGACTGCGCCAATTCTCAGCCAAGAGGTGTATCTTGCCGAGCTGTGGGTAAGCGGTTTCTACCCCAGCTGCTTCGAGTCCTGCGCCGAGTAGTCGGCCACCCGGCGACCAGGATTGCGGTAACCCTGTTCGCCTTCGCCATCTTCGTCCACTCGGTGAACCTGGGGTCAGCGATCGCCGAGTTCGGACACCTGAGCGGCGAATGGGCGCTGCTGGCGATGGCCCTGGCCGGCTTCTCGGTGCTGGCCAGCATCGTGGAATGGGGCGCGCTCCTGCGCGGGGCCGGCCGGCGAGTGAGCTGGCACTACCTCGGCTCCTGGTACATGAAGGGGCTGTTCATCAACCAGATCTTCCCGGCCGGGGTCGGCAGCGACGCGGTGCGCGGAGTCCAGGTCGGCAGGGTGGTCGGCCACGGACCGGTGATCGCCTCTCTGGTCGGCAGCCGGATGGCCGGCACCCTGGGAATGGCCGCGTGGGGGCTCGGCGGGGCGGTCGTGATCAGCACCGTCTTCCACACCACCGACGTGGTGGGCTTCGCCCTCTTCGCCGGGGCGATGCTGCTGGCCTGGGGGGTGGCCCTGGTCGCCGAGCACCTCTTCGCCCGTCTGCGCGGAGTCGACCCGGTCGGCCATACCTGGCGCACCCACCGCCTCACCGAGCACTTCGCCACCTTCCTGCGCTCTCTGGGGCGCTACCGGGGCGCCCCCATGGCGCTGGCGGTCTCGATCCTGGCGGGCGGGATCGGGTGGGGGCTGAACCTGCTCTCCATGGAGGCCTTCAGCCGGGCCCTGGGCTATGACATCTCCTGGGGGGTCTTCGCGCTGGCGCTGCCGGTGGCACTCCTGGTCACCTTCATCCCCATCTCCGCCAACGGGATCGGGATCCGCGAGGGCGTTTTGGTCTTCCTCTTGGTCCAGTTCCACGTGCCGATCGCGATCGCGGTCGCGATGGCTCTGTTCGTGGACTTCCAACTGCTGCCCTTCGCCGCCTTCGGCGGGGTGGTGCACCTGGCCGACTCGGTCGCCAAGCACGCCTACCAGAAGATGTTCCGCGAGGGGTCCATCCGGGGCTCACTGCGGGTCGCCCACGCCGCCCTCTGCTGGATGGTCGCACCCGAGGTCCTCTGGGAGATCTCCCGAGGCTGAGCTGATCCGGCTGGTCCGGTCACCGCTCAGCTTTGGCGCAGCGGGGCCGCACTCTCAGACTCGCGCGCGCAACTCCTCGATCCCCCTTCTCGCCAGGGTCACGATCTGTCCCGCCGCGGTCGCCGCCAGGATCGCACCGAAGACCAGGTCGAAGACCAGGGTGGGGGCTCCCGAGAGCACCAGCAGGGAGGAGCCCGCCAAAGCGACCCCGGAGGCGAAGGTGTTGATCTTGCCGAAGCGGGTCGCCACCATCTCCGGTCGCCGCGGGAGCCAGGGGTAGAGCGACAAGAAGGCGATGGCGGGGATCCCATAGCGGGCCACCACCAGCAACCCCATCCAGACCGGCACCAGCCCGAGGAGCAGGCAGCCG
>JAJYWT010000124.1:22828-31734 GCA_021791345.1 bacterium | reverse complement strand
CACCCTGCCTTCGGCCAGGGCCGGCCGAATCACCTCTGCGGTCAGCTGGAGGCGGGAGGCCAGAAACAGGGCCGTCTCCGCCCAGTGGTCCATCGGGAACTCCCCAGACGGTTCCAGCAGCAGGTCCCGCACCCGTTCCCCCAGGGCCGTGGAGCCGGGGTCGCGGACCACCGTCACCCGGCGGCCGGCTGCAGCGAGCGCCTGGGCGAGCAGCCCCACCTGGGTGGTCTTGCCGCAGCCGTCGAGTCCCTCCACGCTCACGAAGAAGCCGCTGTCGCCCAAGGTGTCTGGCACCTCCTGCTGATCGGGAAAGGGTGGAGTCAGGACGCCTGCGAGGCGGGGTAGATCCGCAGCCTTCGCCGTGGCTCCTTGCCGGTGCTGCGCGCCACCAGCTCACACTCCTCCACCAGCTGATGCTGGAGGCGGCGGATATAGGCGTTCTGCGGGGCCAGCTCGACCACCGTCCCCTGGCGGGCGCGCTCGATCCCGTCGCGGGCCTCCTGAAGCGCCGCGTCGGTGGGGTCCAGGGGCTCCAGATTGTAGAGCTGGCTCAGGAAGGTGCGGATCTGGGCCACGGTGTTGCTGCGCAGGATGGAGATCGGGATGCCGTCGGCCTCGGCGGCGCGCAGTGGCGAGTCGCGCCGGCGGTAGTAGTTCTTGAGGGTGAGCACCATGTCGGCGTCGTCGACGTGATGCTGGATGCGCACGGGGACCCGCAACTCCCTCACCGCCTGCTCCAGGTACACCCGGGAGACTCCGTAGGGGAAGACCGAGGTGTCGGTCGCGCCCTGGCCCTCCGACCGCCCCTCGGCCAGCTCCGCCAGGGTGGACGCCCGCCTTCCCCTCGACGGCGACTCCTGAGCGAAGAGCTCCCGCGACCCGCGGTCGTCGAAGGGCGCGGGCTCGACCAGGCGGGTGGTGACCCCGCGGCCGTCCCGCATCTCCCGGAGCTGCGCCGGGTGTGGGCGTCCCCGCAGGGCGTCGTCCACCACGTCGGCGAGCGGCATGTGGACCGTCACCCGGTGGCGGTCCACGATCTCGACCAGGGCGTCAAAGGTGGGCGGGGCCTTGCGTTCCAGCACCGACTTCTGGGTTCCCCGCCGCCGGGCCTCCTCGTCGGAGAGCGTCACCGTCTGGATGCCCCCCAGAAGATCGTTGAGGGTGGGGTTCACCAACAGGTTGTCGAGGGTGTTGCCGTGGGCGGTCGCCACCAGCTGCACCCCGCGCTCGGCGATCGTGCGCGCCGCGGCCGCCTCCAGCTCAGTCCCGATCTCGTCGATGACGATGACCTCGGGCATGTGGTTCTCCACCGCCTCGATCATCACCGCATGCTGCAGCTCGGGACGGGCCACCTGCATCCGCCGCGCGCGGCCGATGCCGCGGTGCGGGATGTCGCCGTCTCCCGCGATCTCGTTGCTGGTGTCGACCACCACCACCCGCTTGCGGCTCTCGTCAGCCAGGATGCGGGCGACCTCGCGGAGCATGGTGGTCTTGCCGACCCCGGGCTTGCCCAGCAGCAGCAGGCTCTGCCCGCCGATCACGATGTCGCGGATGATCTCCACCCGGCCGGTCACGGCCCGGCCGACCCGGCAGGTGAGCCCGATGATCTCGCCGGAGCGGTTGCGGATGGCGGAGATGCGGTGGAGGGTGCGGGCGATGCCCGCGCGGTTGTCGCCTCCGAAGGCGCCGATTCGGCTGGCCACATACTCGAGGTCGGCCACCGAGACCGGCTCCTCGCCCAGCACCACCTCCTGCCCCTCGAACCGTGCCTCCGGATCACGGCCCAGGTCCAGGACGATCTCCAGCAGATCGCCGTACTCAGGAGGCAGCGCGCGCACGGAGTCCCGCAAGGCCGGCGGGAGGGTTCCCACCAGAAGCTCCAGCTCCTCGGCGAACGAGGGGCCGAAGTCGAACTGAAGGTTGGTCAGCCTGCTGCCTCCTTCAGGGGCGCGCATCCCTTCGCCGGACGCCGACTGGGATCAGCCTGCATGGGCTCCTGGCAAGGGCGGCAGCGAAGGATGGCCCGGATCCTCCGCCCAAGTCCTCGTCACGAAGCGAATATACCTCAACCCGGGGGTCGCTGAAGCCACCAGCCCGCTCAGGAGCGCAGCTCCGACGGGGCGGCCGCCTGGACCACCGGGAGAGCACCCGCGAGGGCGCGCTGGGTCTGCTCCAGCGGCCGCCGGGCGCGCAGCTTCAGCGGCAGGTCCCTGACCATCAACAGCTGAGTGGCAACCGGCTCGAACCCGCGGGCCGCGACCGCCCTGGCGACCTCGCCGTCGTAATGCCGCAGCAGGCAGACCGTGGGGCCGGCGGGCAGCTGCCCCAGCAGGCTGTGAACGGCCTCCACCGCCAGGGCGCTCTCCTTGGGGTCGAGCATCAGGCTGATCTGGGTCGGACGGGCCTGGGCGGGGTCCCTGACGCCGGCCCAGGCGACGATCTTGGACTCCTTCTCGATCACGTAGTGCCGTGAGTCCCCGGAGCGGGCGTCCAGCCGGCTCAGCCAGCCCAGCTGGAAGGTGGCTCGCCACTGCTTCAGGGAGGGCGCCTCCACCGCCGCCACGGAGTGCGGCGCGGTGCTGAGATAGAGGAGGTAGACCCCCAGCAGGTCCTCCCGGTGGGCGGGCCGCCAGGGTGCTGACCCGAGCCGTGGCGGCTTGGGAAGCTCTCGGAAGGTGATCTGCTCGCTCGCGTAGGGCTGGAAGCCCTGTTCCCTGAGCAGGCTGGCGAGCGCATGCCCGTCGGGGATGCGCACCAGGAACCGGGTGACCCCCCGGGCCAGCCCCTCGTTGAAGAGATGCTGGAGCAGGGGGACGCCGGCGAAGTGGCCGCTGGCGGTGGGCTCCAGGCAGAGGTTCAGAATCTGCCAGGCCCGCCCTCCCGGGGCCGGCTCGGCCTGCACGAAGCCCACGATGCGCCCGTCGTCCTCGGCGACGTAGAGCTGGTCTCCGACGTCGGCCAGGGGCATCAGCGCCGAGAGGCTCTTGGTCAGGATCGACCAGGCCCGGGCGAGCGCGGCGCCGGGCACCGGACTGTGCGGGCCCGCGGCCGCGAGCTTCTGGGACAGCTCCTCCTCCACCACCATGGTGGTCCGGTAGAGGGAGTCGACCTGGCTCAGATCGCGGTAGCTGGCGGAGCGAACCTGCATGACATTAGTTTGCTACCGCGCGCAGCCAACCGACGGCTCACGCTGTCCCGGCCAGCCAGAGCTGCACGGCGGCGTAGGCGGAGAACGGGTGCCAGCCGGCGGCGAGCTCGGCGACCTGGCCCGCGGTGGGGACCTCCGCGCCCTTGGCGAGGGCCCGGCGGAGGCCCAGGTCGGAGGCGGGCAGCGCATCCGGCTCCCCAAGCCGCAGCGCCAGGTAGTGGGCCGTCCACGGGCCCAGCCCGGGAAGGTCCATCACCTGCGCCACCAGCTGGTCCAGGGGACACCGCTGCTCCAGATGTAGCCGATGGTCCCCGACCGCGGCCGCGAACTGCCGGATCGCCTCCGTCCTCGAGCGCGGCATGCCGAGACCATCCAGGTCTGCAGTCGCGAGCACTGGCGCCTCGGGGAACAGGTGCGTCAGCCCCATCGGTGCCAGCCCGGGGACTTGGCGACCGTGGCGCTGCACGATCCTGCCGACCAGGGCGGTGGCCCCGCTCACGCTGACCTGCTGGCCCACGATCGCCCGCACCCCCACCTCGAAGCCGTCCCAGGCCCCCGGCGGGCGCAGCCCCGGGCGCCGCGCCATCAGCGGGCCTACGTGAGGATCTCCGGAGAGCCGATCAGCCGCGGCGAGAGCGTCCCCGTCGAGGTTGAAGATGCGCCGGGCCCGGCTCACGATGTCGATGAGGCCCTCCCAATGGGGGAGGTGCGCCCGCAGCAGGAGCGTGTCCGCGCTCATCCGGCTGAGCTCGATCACCCCGGGGTCGCCGTCGATCAGGATGGTGCGGCGGTAGGTGCCGGCGGTCACCAGCTCCACCCCGGGGATGGCACGGCGGCCCAGATAGTCCAGCATCAGATCCCACTCCAGAGGCCCGGACACGGGGAGCCTGATCGGCAGCCCCCCATCGGCCGCCAGCCGGTCGCTGGCCCGGCGCCTGGCCCTGAGCTTGGACGGGCTGGCCCTGAAGATCTCCAGGAAGGCGCGGTTGAGCTGGCGCACGCTCCCAAAGCCCGCGGCGAACGCGATCTCGGTGATCCCCAGGTCGGTGTCGTCCAGCAGCCGGCGGGCGAAGTGCGCGCGCCGGGAGCGCGCCAGCTGACCGGGGCTCACCCCCAAATGCTCGTCGAAGAGTCGGCGCAGGTGCCGCGGCGAGACCCCGATCCTGGCCCCCAGCTGGACCTCTGTCCCCCGGTCCAGGGCGCCCTCCAGAATGAGGCGAAGCGCCCTCCGCACCAGCTCCGGGGTGGCGCTGGTGGGCGGTGGCTCCCAGCGGTAAGGCCGGCACCGCAGGCAGGCCCTGTACCCCGCGGCCTCGGCGGCGGCCGCCAGTGGGAAGCTGCGCACGTTGGCCGGCGCGGGCCGCGCCGCGCAGCCGGGGCGGCAATAGATGCCGGTCGTGACCACCGCCTGGTAGGGACCCACGCTGCGCATTCTGGAGCCGGTCTCCCGCACCGTCTAGACAGATCCGGACATCCGCCCCATTTGTCCGGATCTGTCCAGACAGGGCCCGGCCAGCCTGCGATGCTGGGCGCCATGCGGATCCTCGAGCCGGCGTCGGAGACAGCGCGGGCCATCCATTACAAAGTGACCGACAGCCCCTTGGGCCAGATCCTTCTGATCGGTGACCGCGATGGGCTGTCGGGGCTGCACTTCGCTGGCCACGAACACGCTCCCCACCCTGGGACCGATTGGCTCCTTGACGATTCGCTGCTCGCCCCTGCGGCCCTTGAGCTGGCGGAGTACTTCCAGGGGGCCAGGACCCAATTCGAGGTCGGCCTCAGGCTGCGCGGGACCGACTTTCAGCTCATGGTGTGGCGAGCCCTGCTCCGGATTCCCTGGGGCACCACGCGCACCTACCAGGAGGTCGCGGCGGAGGTGGGCAGACCCGCCGCCGCCCGCGCGGTCGGGGCCGCCGTGGGCAGCAACCCGGTGTCGATCCTGGTGCCCTGCCACCGCGTGGTCGGAGCTCGGGGCAACCTCGTGGGCTACGGTTGGGGGCTGGAGCGCAAGCGCTGGCTGCTGGAGCACGAGGGGGTCCGGCTCGCGTCCGAGCGGAGCTGAACCCGAGTCGGGATCCGGCTGGCGGAGCGGCCGATGGACCGTCCGGCCAGAATCCGCCTAGAGCCTGGAGAGGAACAGCTGATGGAGGCGGGTGTCCCCGGTGATCTCGGGGTGGAAGGTGAGCCCGATGTGGATCCCCTGCCGCACCGCTGCGGGCTTTCCCTGGTAGCTGGCGAGGACCTCGACGCCGTCTCCGACCTCCTCGATCGCGGGGGCCCGGATGAAGGCGACCAGGACGGGCTCCGCGCCCAGCGTCGGGATCTCCAGGGCGACCTCGGCCGACTGGAGCTGCCGACCAAACGCGTTCCGCCTCACCGCTATGTCGAGCAGATCCAGGCTCACCTGGTCGGGGATCCCGTCACGGATCTCATGGGCGGCCAGGATCGTGCCGGCGCAGGTGGTGAAGCAGGCCAGACCGGAGTCGATCGCCGAGAGCAGCGGAGCAAGCAGGCCGGAGCTGATCAGCAGCTTGCTCATGGTGGTGCTCTCTCCGCCGGGGAAGACCAGCCCCTGGAGTCCATCGAGGTCCTGGGGCAGGCGCACGCGGGAGACCCTGGCGCCACAGCGCTCGAGGATCGCGGCGTGCTCGCGGAAGTCCCCCTGCAGCGCCAGGACGCCGATCGCTGCAGCGGTCAAGCGCGTGCTAAGGCCTTCCCGGGTCAGATGCCGCGGACGGCCAGCAGCTCCTCGGCGCGCAGACTCGAGGTGCTGATCCCCACCATCGGCTCACCCAGATCCTCGCTCACCTCGGCGAGGATCTCCGGCTTGTCGAAGTAGGTGGTCGCCTGCACGATCGCCTTGGCCCGGCGCAGGGGGTCGCCGCTCTTGAAGATCCCGCTGCCCACGAAGTTGCCCTCACAGCCGAGCTGCATCATGAGGGCGGCGTCCGCCGGGGTCGCGATCCCGCCGGCGGAGAAGTTGACCACCGGCAGCTTGCCCAGCCGGGAGACCTCCCGCACCAGCTCCAGCGACGCCCCCAGCTCCTTGGCGGCGCTGGGAAGCTCGTCCTCCCGCAGGGACTGCAGCCGCCGTATCCCCTGGCTCACGGCGCGCATGTGGCGCACCGCCTCGACCACATCACCGGTGCCCGCCTCGCCCTTGGTGCGGATCATGGCAGCACCCTCGGAGATGCGGCGGAGCGCCTCCCCGAGATTGCGGGCGCCACACACGAACGGAACCTTGAACTGCCACTTGTCGACGTGGTTCTCCTCGTCGGCCGGGGTCAGGACCTCCGACTCGTCGATGTAGTCGATCCCCAGCGCCTCCAGAATCTGAGCCTCGACGAAGTGCCCGATCCGGCACTTGGCCATCACCGGGATGGAGACCGCGCCCATGATCGCCTTGACCAGCTTGGGGTCGCTCATGCGCGCGACGCCGCCCTGGGCGCGAATATCCGCCGGCACCCGCTCCAGGGCCATCACCGCCACGGCGCCCGCCTCCTGGGCGATCTCCGCCTGCTCCGGGGTGACCACGTCCATGATCACCCCACCCTTCAGCATCTCGGCCAAGCCGCGCTTGACCCGGCTGGTGCCCGTCTCCACGTGCCCGTTCTGACTCATGTTCTTCTCGCCCCAAGTGGCGCGCCGGGGCTCCGTGCTCCCGCGCGATTCCCCTCGATTCTAATGCTCGATGCGAAGGGGAACCGGCACTCACCTGGTGGCTCCCACGCGGCGTCGCTCAGCGACCCGCCCGGCGGGGCCCCGGCGGCAGCTTGGGCAGCCAGCCGGACCCAGCCGTCTCGGTGCGCCTGGTCCCACGTGGAGTTGAGGTAGGCTGCCTCTGAGCCGCCATGGCGCAGTGGTAGCGCAGGGGCCTTTTAAGCCCAGGGTCGCAGGTTCGAATCCTGCTGGCGGCACCCCTTTTTCGATCTCAGAGCGGACGTATATTCGTATGACCAGGCGGGCTCTGAGGCCGGTTGACAGCAATTTTGACAGCAGTTTTGACAGCAATTACGGGCGGCCCTCGGCGAACGCTGGCGATCACCGGCGGACGGCGGCCCGACGAGGAAACCGGGAGGGGAGCGTCTACCAGCGGGCCGACGGCAGGTGGGTAGCCCAGGCCACCTCCCCGTCGGGGGGCAAGCTGTACCGCTACGCCAAGACCAGGGCGGGAGCCGCGGCCAAGCTGACCGCCGCCCTGGCGGCGTTCTCCGAGCACCGCACCCCGCCTCCCGAGCGCCAGACCGTTGCCGACTTCCTCGAAGGCTGGTTGGAGAACACGGCCCGTCCCTCGGTACGGGCCTCCACCTACGAGAGCTATGCCGGAGTGGTGCGGCACCACCTCATTCCCGACCTCGGCCGGATCCGGCTCAGCCGCCTGACACCCGATGAGGTCCAGGAAATGCTGAATCGCAAGTCGGAGGCTGGACTGTCGCCCCGCCGAGTGGACTACCTCCGTGGCATCCTCCACCGCGCCCTCAACCAGGCTCTCCGCTGGGGGCTCGTGGGCAGGAATGTCGCCGGACTGGTCCGCTCGCCCAAGCAGGTCCGCTACGAGATCCACCCCCTGGACCCGGATGAGGTGAAGGTCCTCCTGGCCGAGGTGCGAGGCGACCGCCTGGAGGCGCTCTTCGCGCTGGCGATCGCCACCGGCATGCGAAGAGGGGAGCTCCTGGGCCTGCGCTGGGAGGACGTGGACCTGTCTCGCCGGGTCCTGCACGTCAGGCGGGCCCTGGAGCGCTACCAGGGCGCCTACCGGCTGGTCGAGCCAAAGTCGTCCAGGGGCGTGCGCTCGATCAGCCTGCCGTCCTTCGCCCTCCACGCCTTGGAGCGTCAGCGCGCCCTCCAGGAGGCGGAGCGGGATCGAGCCGGTTCGGTCTGGACGGAGTGGGGCTTGGTCTTCACGACACAGATCGGGCTACCGCTGGACGGTTCCATGGTGACCCATGCCCTGCACCGCCACCTGAGGAGCGCCGGGCTTCGCCATCAGCGGTTCCACGATCTCCGCCACGCCTGTGCGTCGCTGCTTCTGGCGGAGGGGATCAACCCCAGGGTCGTGATGGAGATCCTGGGCCATTCCCAGGTGAGCCTCACTCTGAACACGTACAGCCACGTGATCCCGAGCCTGGGACGTGAGGCTGCTGACCGCTTGGAATCCTTGCTGGGAGGTGGTGACCAGGCTCCAAGGCCCTGATCCTGGGTGGGTACCTCAGACGCCGGTCATCTGATCTCAACTGGTCCCGGCCATGTATTTTCCCCCCACTGTGTGACAGGCACTTGTGGTGGCCCGACCGCTGCCAGTTACCCGCTCCGACCCCGGCTAGGACAGGTCCTCCGACTTGCGGTCCCCCGCTTTTCTACGGCCGCCCTCGCCTGCCTGATCCCGCTGCCGGTCCCGCGACAGCTGTTCCGGATCACGGAACGCACCTGTGCGGCGATGTTGGGCCGCCCGCCGTCTGCCTTATGGGCATCACGGGCGGCCCAACCCGCCTGAGGTCCGTGCCTTGCATCGCAGCTACACGGTCGCCTGCATGCCTGTCTTCCGGGTCCTCCTACCCGGGGGCGGCGGCCTCGGCCCCGGCGTGGCGGAGCCGCTGCTACCCCGGGCCCGCCTTCCGCTGGGCCTTCCCCGCTCACCCGACTTCGAAGCGCAACCGAGCCCATGAAGCGCGGCGCAGGGTGCTCCTGGCGTTGGCCCAGGCGGCCACCAGAAACAGCGTCGCCAAAGAGCCGGCCAGGATGCCGATCGGAAGCGGTG
>JAJYWT010000124.1:0-22818 GCA_021791345.1 bacterium | reverse complement strand
CTAGCTCGACTGGTGGCGACCCAGCCGATGACGTGAACTCCGGCAGGGACGGAAGGGCCAGAAGCGCCGCTCCAAGCCCCGAGAGAGCACCGAGCACCACCCCTGGAGCGAGCAAGATCAGGCTCTCTGCCAGGAGGGACCTGGCCAAATCCCGATCCGACACCCCTATTGCCCGCAGAACCGCGACCTCGAAGGCTCGGCGTCGAGCAGTGGCGGATGCGGCAAAGACCGACCATCCAAGAGCCAACAGTGCAGCAGCGCTCATCGCGAAGAGGTAAAAGGTGTACGCAAGCGCAGGCCCGCTGCGGTTGAGAATCGCCAGGGCAGGGGCAGGGGTCAAGGACGACACCACCGTCACCCCCTGCTGCCGTAGGCGGGCGACGATGGTGGACGGGGCCCGAGCTGACAGCCACACCTGGTCGACCGTCTCGGCCGGCGGCCCGGTCTCGGCACGAACGGCAGCGCTCAGGTTCATGAGGAACCCATTGCCTCCTACCTGGGGAAGAGCCACCACCTGGTACTTCGCGTCGAGAACTATGCTGGTCCCGTCGAAGTCCGAAGTCGGAGCGGCCGCTGGATCCTGGATTGGGGTGCCGCGGCTCATCACCGCCGGGAGGACCGAGGGGAGCGGTGCCACGTAGACCGCCGGTGAGGTCGTGTCACTTGCAGAGTCCTCAACCAGCAACTGCAGCGTGGATCGGCCGTCCACTTTGATCACGTCGACCGTCATGCCCGGGCCGGAACCGGTCCAGTAGGAGGGGTCGCCGAGGCGGCTCGTGACCTCCCGCCACCCGTGCCCCGTCTCCTGCTGGAGGGCGCCAAGGGTGAGCGAGTAGCTAACGGACTGCTGACCAGCGTCCACCTCCTGCCCAGTAACCAGGCTGGTTTGGGCAGGGGTCCATTCAGGCACCAGCTGGGTTCCTCGACAACCTCGCAGGCAGACCCCCGGGAGCGTTGCCTCATAGGTCCGCGTGCCCGGCGTAAGGTACCCGAAGTCGGCCACCTCTTGGTTTCCCTGGCTGTCGACCATGTTGAGCTCCAGGTCCGGCGGCGGCGTGGGCGCGCCCGCCAGGGTGACCGTCGCTCTGAGTTCGGTCCCGGAAACCTCGAGCGGGGGCGGCACTGGTGGACTAAGCCAGCGGACCAACTGGGCAAGCGACACGTGGCTCACCCCTTGGGGCCAGTAGCCAATCCACCGCAGGCGGCGGGGCTGAACGGCGAGCAGATCGGGCCCGGGTCCGGTCTGCACCATCGCCGCCATGGCGTACCGGCCGCTGGGGTCAGCATGGTCGACCGCCTGCTCAAGCCCCAGCCCGTCCGGAAGTCGCACGTCCAGGACCCTCGCAGCGCCGAGGGCGAAGTCCGCCCGGGTTGCCCTATTGGCAGCCGCATCCGCCCATCCCGCCACCGCGAAGCAAGCCAGCGCCACCGCGACAGTCACCACTGACATCTGGCGCAGGCCGGAGGGGCGACGAGCCACCTGGCGGACCCCTATTCCGAAACCGATCCTGGAACCCTTCGACGTCCGGCGGATGACGGCCCTGGCCAAAACCGTTACGGCCCGGGTCGAGACGATGGCCACAATGACAGCGAGGAGCCCCGGGGCGAGGACCGCGAGCGGGTTGGGTTGGCGTCCGTCGACCGCCCCGGAGACGATCAGTTCGACTAGTGCCGCGATGGCCACGGCCAGGGCCGCCGCGTCCAGGGCCGCCCGTGCCGGCGGTGCGGTGGGGACCTCCAGACCGAGCAGCTGCCGCTGAAGCGGGGCCACCAGCAGCCGGCGGGACCCGGCCGCGACGGCAGCGATCCCCCCGCCCACGGCGGCCAGACCGGACACGATCGCCGTGGCGTCGAACGTCACGCGCGTATTGGGCAGCAGGGCGTGCTGGGCCAGCGCTGTGAGGCTGATCGCCACGAGCAGGCCGAGGGGGAATGCGACCAGGAGCACCATGATCGGCTCACCCAGCCCGAAGGCGACCACCCTCAGCCAGGGAAGGCCCCGAAGGCGGGCAATTGCCACCTCCTTGGTCCGCACCAGCGCAGACTGGGCCACCAGCCCATAAACGACGAAGAGGGCGAGAACGACCAGCTGCAGGTCGACCAGAACAACGATGACCGCCATCAGGTCGGCGGAGCTGACGTAGTCGCCCACGGCCGAGAAAAGGCGGGTCGTGGCGGTGAGGCCCGCCTGCTGGTTGGCGGCCGCCTCGTAGGACTCGACTGCACCCTCCAGAACGCCCAGATTGCCCGGATCGACCCGCTTCGGCTCCAGAGGAAGCTGGACCAGAGCGGTTGTCGGTAGCCCAGCCACCGTGGAGAGAACCGTGAAGGCGGAGTCCAGGTGCCCATCGCCATATCCGAAGAAGTCCTGACCGAGCCAGTACGGCGCCAGCGGATTGCCCGGCAAGGCGATCCCGACGACCGTCAGCGGACCGACGCCGACGGGACTCGCCGGATGCATCACGGTCCCCACGCGGGCTTCGAGAGCTCTGGCCGAGCGGGTGGTGAGGACGATCTGGCCTGCGGCACCGGGACATCGACCGCTGACGAACTTCAGATGTCGGCAGACGCCCGGCCGCGCGACCAGAGGGAACCGGACTGGCGCCTCGACCTCGGCGGTGTAGCTTGCCTGGGCGGGCCCAAACCATCGCCCCATGCCATATCTGGCACCCAAGGCGAAAGCCGGCGCCACCAAGGCGACCGCCTGAGGGCTCGCGACGAAGTCACCGACGTTCACCGCGGTGGCCGAGGCCCCCGCCTGCGCCAACTTCGCCTGCAGAACGGTGCCATACGCGGTTTCCAGGTACATGGGGCCGGCGCTCGCGGCGGCCACCGCAACTGTGGCGGCAAACAGCATGGCGAGGGAGCTCCCGGCACGCCACCGGATGGCGGCCCAAGTGAGTTCCACCCAACCTGGGGCGCGCTCCTTCACTGGCGCCGCCTCAGCGCCAGGCCCCGGGAGCGCCGGCCTACGCCTCGCGCACTATCCGCAGCCGCCGCCGGAAGCCACCGTCGTCGCTGGCGTCGCGAAGGTCCAGCCGTAGTAGTCGGCCGAGATCTGATATACCTCAAGCGCAACCGTGTCCGAGAGGGACGCAGACCGGGTTGGGGGACAGAATGCCCGCTCCACCTGGTTGACGGTCGCCCCCGCCCCCAGCTGCTGAACTTGGGGATCGTACTGGCTCAGGTAGTTCCACGCGAGAACATCCACCGCGCCGTCGGGGCAGGTGAGTGGGGCAACCCCTCCCGAACTCAGCTGCTGAATCGGGGTTGCGCACTCGCTTCCCACCGGCGGGACAGAGGCAGGAGCCACCGCAGGCTCTGTTTCGGCCCCCGGGACGGCGGACGTCGGATGGCTGCAGCTCCAAGTGCCCACTACGGTGGCTGTGGCAGCGGACTCCCCGGGGCTCTGGCCCTCGAGCGTCAGATTCAGCGTCCCTGAGGTTCCCGATCGGGCGACCGACAGCAAGCCGGTGCCCTGAATCAACGACTGGCCGGCAGCCTGCCGAATGGGCCCCGCGTAATAGGTCAGGGGAAAGAACGGTCCCCGGATGCTGAGAGTCAGACTGGTGCTGAACGTCCCGGTGAAGTTGAAATTCAGCCGGGAGCCGGCCTTGAGGTCTTCCGCGGTCAGCACAAAGCTGTCGACCCCGAACGGTCCTCGCATCGTGAAAGAGCGCCCCGCGGAGCTGCATGAGAGCGCAGCTGGCGGGAAGGTGACGGCGCCCGCGGCTGTCCCGAGGTTCAACTTGACCCCCGTCACATCTCCCGTCGCCGAGGCGCTGCCCGTCGGATGCGTCGGCTGCGGAGCCGGAGAGACCCCGCAGCTCACAAGAACCCCTCCGGTCGCTTCAAGAAGAAGCAGTAGGAGCGCTACCTTGTGACGCACCGCTCTGAAGCTGTCAGGCAACCCGGGTCCGGACCTGGTGAAATTCGACATAGCGTGATGCCATTCTTGCCGGGCGCCGAGAACCTGTCAACGGTCACCTCCCGTGGCCCAAGCCCGCGAGGGACCGCGTCGGCAGTATCACGGAACAATGGGGAATGCCCCAAAAGGGGACCTGGCCGAACTAGCCCGGGTTGCTCTCCCGGGCCATCCCGATGCGCACGGCGGGCGGTGGAGGATCTCCGACACGGTGCTCAGCACCACCCACCGGGCTTCGCTGGGCGCCCGGCCGCCGCTATTGTCTCAAGCCCAGAACAGATTGGGCCGGGCCCACCATTGGGCGGTGGCGGCCAGCCATGCGCATCCTCCAGGGTGTCAAGCCCGGGGATAACTGCGTAGGGCACCAAGGTTGGAGCCGCGAGCCCAGGCACTGTCAGCATCCTCACGCTCCTTAACGTCAGGGCCCGATCGGAACTGTTGCGTGCCTGAACCGTGAAAACCACGACACCTCCCGGGTTGGCCGACGCCCCGGCACCGACCGTGCCCGGCGTTTGTAGCGCACCGACTCGTGAACTGGCGCAGCCTGCCAGCAGCGCCGCGGCCACACATGCTATCCCTGCCACCCAGCCCCCTTCATCATCTGCCCACTACCCAGGCACGTCCGGAGGCGGAGGCGTCTTGAACGGCCAGCGGGTTCGTCATGGGAATACAAGGATGGAATCTGCTCGTGAACAGGGCAGGCTGGCAGCACCGCCGAAGTTGTCCCAACCCAGTTCCGGACCGCTGCGCGCTGATGGTGTACGACCCACGCCGTGAACACTAGCAGTGGGCCATCTCCGATGATGCGCCGACTTGGGAGTCGCTCGGATGGCCCCCGGTTTGCTGGTCCTGGGATCAGTGCCGGGGGCGAGAGCACACTCGTGGACGCGGCGATTCGCAAGGCATTCGACCACAACTCCAAGCGGGCAGAACGGTTGAGTACTCCGTGGTCACCCTCTACCGGTCCTCAGGCGGAACCGCGCTCTCCCCTTGCTCTCCGAAGGTGCCGCGCGCCAGCTCGGCTGCGGCCGTGACTGCCTGGCGGGCGGTCTGGGAGTCGATGGGGTGATCCGAGAACCGGGCCACCGCGTACCAGCGCACCAGCGTGGACTTTGCCGAGCTCGTCCGCCAGTGGGCCGGCAGGGCCCGTCGCAGATAGCTGTCTGCCCCCTCCGCGGGCAGGCGGCCGACACCGGCAGCCGCCAATCGGTCCTCCAACTCTCCAAAGGCGGCGAGCACCGCTTCCCGAGGGTTTCTGGGACGCCGACGAGTCCTCGGTGTGGCTGGCGGCATCGCGGCGACTTCAAGCTCCTCGTCCGGGGGAGCTTGGGCGCCTCGCGTCTTGAGGTACAACACCAAACTGCCGACGAGCAGGATCAGGCCGAGCGCGAGCCCGAGCCAGAGCGCCAGCCCAGAAATCGACCTTGATGGTACCTGGTGGCGACACAGCGATGGAGCTGACGGAGAGCACAAGGGCAGGGGAGGGGGGCCTAGGTGCGTAGGCAAATGGATCGGGAAGTGAGCGCCGGGCGCGATGTAGGACACTGCGCCCACACGGCTGGCGATGACCACAACCAGGGCTAGCACGGCGACCAGCAGGAGGACCGGCAGCGCCAGAGTTCGACGGCGGTGGAGGGTGTCACGCACCGGAGACAGCTTCCAGCGCCGCGAGGGCTGTGCGTACGGAGGTCTCTGATCCGGGCGGACCAGCCCCGGTCGACCTACCGGATTGGAAGCGACCCGCCGGTGGGTCCTGCAGTGCCTTGTGGGCCGGGGCGTCAGCAGCCGTGCCTTCGGCGCAGGCGGCCAGGTGGTCCGCCAGGCTCGGCTCGCCCACCCGGGTGGCGAGGGCCACGAGCATGCGTTGGAGGTCGCCAGTCAACCGGTCCTCGGGGGAGACGTTCCGGCAGGCGTGAGCGATCAGGTCGAGCTCCGAAGGGGTCTCTGGCGTCTCACGGCGCCGGCGGACGGGGCGGGTGCCAAAGTGTGGAGGGCGCGATAGGTGCAGGAGTAACCGCACCAACCAATTGAGTAGAACCGCTCCGATCATGAGGACCGCCAGGTCTGCCACCGCCCTGAGATCGGTCGAGCGGACTCCCAATGGGGTCTTTGAGGTGACATGCGCGGCCAATCCCAGCAGAACCACCACGACCACTGCCCCGAGCAGGAGCAGCGACAGGCCAGTCGTCGCTGCCATGCCCTGTCTGGAACGCGGTCGCGACGGAGTGAGAGGTGATCCCACGGCGGCCCGGCAGGCCCAGCGCAGGAGCCTCGACCAGGGATTGGTGGGCGGGCCACCCGTCCGCGATGGCGCTGGAACCACCCAGTCGACACGGGGACTTCCAGTTGGCGCCGGCGTCTGCGCCGCGGCGAGGACGGCCGCCACTATGACGATGCATGCCAGGCTGGCGACGCCGATGATCATCATCGCAATTCCTGCACCCACCTGAATCTGCGCGAAGAGGAGCGCCGCCTCTGCCCCCACCCCGACCGCGACGGCGGCCGTTGTGATTCTGGCCGCCTCGTGCCGGATCGCCGCTTGGTCCTCGTGCGCTGGCGTTCTCAGCTCCACTGCCCACCAGCCCAACTGCAGTGTGAGGAAGGTCCCGCCCGCCACCAGACCGACCGTACTGATCGCCAGGATCGATCCGGACCTGCCGGTCAAGACCAAGCCGTAGCTCAGTAGCAGCAGGCCGGTAGCGGCAGCGACCAGCGCGGGCCGCTGCAGCAAGACCGCGGCCGCAACACCGATGGCGGCAAGGAATGGGATTGCCAACGCCAGGACGGGTAGAACAGGTCCCAGCAGGCTGAGCTCGAACCCGATGGCCGACGCGAGGATCGTGGCGACGCCTCCCACCACGAGCGGCTTGAGCACCCTCATGCAGCCCATCGTCCCCGGCGTAGGTGGTTAAGGGTTGTGACGGCGCCATCCAGAGATGTGCCCGGCTCCCAGCGCACCAGCGGAATCGACGCTCGGAGCAGGTCTCTCCTCCTGGCTTCACGCCACAGGCGCCAGACCCTCAGGGCCACCTCCGCCCCGGAGCCTGTCCCGATTTCGACGTACCGCTCGGGGTCGACTTCGACCACGGCTAGGTCGAAGCCACGTCCGCGGATGTCCAACAGGGCTCGAACCATGCGTGGATCCGTCAGCGGAGAGACCGCCACCACCAGAGCCTGGGGCGGCAGGATGCGGGGCGGCAGAACGTCCAGGTCGGGCCGGGCGTAGCTGGTGACGACCTTGGTGTCGATGAGGGCGTCGAGGACTCGATAGAGGTGACTTCTTCCCATGCCCGGGGCCAGCCACTGGAGGACACCACCGTAGGCGATCAAGCCCACCCGGTCGCGCCGGCGCAGGAGATGCATCTCCGCCAGGGCCGCCGCTGCTCGACCCGCCGCCGCCATGGTCCCTTCGGCCCCAGTTCTCAGGCCGCCAAATGAGTCGAACAGAAGAATCAGGTCTGCGTTCCTCTCGGGGTTCTGGACGTTGACGTAAGGCTGATGGCGTCGAGCCGTGACCCGCCAGTTGATGCGGCGCACCTGGTCACCGGGTGCGTAGAGGCGGATGTCGGCGAACTCGAGACCCTCGGCCCGCTGGCGGGACAGTTGGTTTCCCACATAGACCTGGGTCTTCTGCGCCGACACACCGACTCGCAGGGGGCTGGCGGTGGGGTAGACGCGCAGGCCGACCGTTTGACCGCTGGTTCCGGTGGCCAGGAATACACCAAAGCGATGCCGGGCGCGGATCCTGACGGGGCCAACCTCATGGGCACCCCAGGTGCGACAGGCGACCTCCACAACGGCCGTCGCTCGACCACTACGGTCCGGCTCAAACGCGAACCGGGCCGGCGGATCAAGCGGCTCTAGCGCTTCCGGCAGATGGATGTCGCACATGACCCTACCCCACGCGGCCGCCTTCGTGACGGACAAAGTGAGGGCAACCGTCTCACCTTCAAAGGCACGGTCACGGTCGATGGCCAGGTTGACATGGCACGGAGCCTGACGGTCCAGTAGGAGGCCCCGGGCCAGGAAGATGGCGAGGGGCGCCGTGCAGGCCGCCAGCGCCGGGATGCCGAATGCGAAGGCCACAAGGCTACTGAGAACGAGCAGGGCCGCCAGGCCGCCCAGGCGATAGGTCGGGTATGCAATCAAGGCGTCCCCAAGCTCAATCTCCGACGAATTTGGAAGTCCACCCCGGCAGTGCTGGCTGAGGTCGAGCCACGAAGGGTACGCCGATTCCGGGTCGCCTCGCACTCGTGCCTACCACCCCACCGCCGCAGGCCTGTGGGACGGGGTAGCCGATCCCGGCACCTGGGCCTTGCGTCTCGCAGTCTCCGGCGAACGTGTCCAAGAAGGCGTCACCTGCACTCGTCGGGGATGTTTTGCTTGGTAACGGTGCCGCCGTGGACGACGACCTGGACCCACTCCAGAGCGGGACTTCCAGCCGGGTGGCGTGCCAAGAGCACATACGTACCTGGCAGCAGCGTGAACCGATACTGCTGGTAGTGACCTATCTCGACGCTGGTCACCTGATCAACGGGATACACGTTCGTGATAACGCCATCCGCTACCGCGCGGAATCGCATCGCGCCCCTGTAGACGATGACTGTGCCAGCGACGAACCCCCGGTCTTGCTCCGGGCGGAGAGTTGGCAGGGCATAGCAGGCGTCGATGCCGCCGACCACTGCCCCATCGCCGTTCGGGATGGTTGACTGTTCAAAGGACGTGGGGTTGGCCTGGCACCCTGCCAAGGTGATGATCAGCCCCGCCGTCGCCGCGGAGACCAAGCAGGTCCGTGCCATGGCCCCGCCCGTGTGGAGTGACCACAGTCCCATGTCCATGAAGGTAGCCCCACCGGAGCGGAAGCACAAGGACCAGCGATCCAGTCCTCGCTCTGATCGCTCGATCTGTGGTGACTCTCGGCCTTGGGCGCTTGAGTCCGATGGCAGGGGTCCGTCAAAGTCGCCCTCCCGGTCTTCTATCAGTCTGGTCGAATGTTGCCGTGGGCCGCCGCAGACTGCACGACCGAACTTGAGCTGCCGCCAGACCCAGCCACCTCGCTGGACTTTGACGTGGCCGTGAGTCCGATGGCGACAGGCCAGACCAAGCAGCGCCGAGGGGAGTACATTATTACTCCATCTTGAATCTTCGCGAGCTGTTGGCGCGAACAGACCGGTGATGAACCTCCAGGTAGCGGATGTCGAGCGCCGGGCGGAGCTCGTCTTCGAGCAGCTCGAGCGAGCGGTGGTCGGCAAGCGTCCTGTCTTGGAGGTCGTGCTGATTGGGATGCTGGCGAATGGCCATGTCCTGCTCGAGGACTTCCCCGGTCTGGCCAAGACCCTGATCGCCAGGTCCTTCGCCCAGGCGATGAGCCTTGACTTCGCGAGGGTCCAGTTCACCCCCGATCTGATGCCATCCGACATCACCGGGTCCACCATCTTCGACGAGCGCAGCCGCGACTTTGAATTCCGGCCAGGTCCCATCTTCGCCAATCTGATTCTGGCTGACGAGATCAACCGCTCCCCTCCGAAGACCCAAGCGGCGCTGCTGGAGGCGATGCAGGAACGCCAGGCGACCATCGAGGGCGTGACCCACCAGTTGCCGCGGCCCTTCTTGGTTCTCGCCACCCAGAATCCGATCGAATACGAGGGAACCTACCCCCTCCCCGAGGCGCAGGTCGACCGCTTCATCCTGCGGACCAGTGTCGGCTATCCAGAGCAGGAAGAGGAAGAGCAAATGCTCAAGGCCCGGCTTGGGAGGGCGCAGGATGAGGTGCGCTTGGACGTGGTGATGGACGGCCGAGCCCTGCTGGAGTGTCAGGCGGAGGTGGAGACGGTGGCCGTCGCCGACGAGATGGTGACCTACATCACCGCACTGGTTAGAGCGACGCGCGAGAACCCCAAGGTGCAGGTCGGCTCGAGTCCTCGCGGGAGTCTGGCCCTACTCAAGCTAGCCCGTGCCAGGGCCGCGCTCAGGGGTCGTGACTTCGTGGTACCGGAGGATGTCCAGGAACTGGCGATCCCATCCCTGGCGCATCGACTGACCCTGCGACCCGAGCTCTGGGCGCAGCGGATCCGATCCGCAGACATTGTCGCGGAATGCTTGCAGGCGGTGCCGGTTCCGCCAACCTTGCCGGCGGCCATGATGTCCGGCTCCGAGGATAGACAAGGCCGACCCTGACGTACCACACCGGGCACGGCCAGTCCCAGCTGCTCCACTGCGCGACTACCACCTGCCTCCTCGGTAAGATCGGTGGGGGGCTCGAAGCTGGGGCACCCCGGGTACCGGGACGCAGTCACGGCGGCAGTGGACCAAGCCGGTCCGCTACTTGAGCCTCTTACCTGATACAACGACCCATTGCGGCCACGCGGCACGCACAGCGACCAATGTCGCGCTTCTCCAGCGCCAGAGAGCTTGGAGGTAACCCCGTGGATGGCGCGGTCGTTGAGCAGAGCAGATATCGTGTCCCAATTCAGACCCCACGCTTGACACCCATGAAAGGTGGCCCATGATCCGAATTGTGGGGAGTTCAGCTCGCGCTGGTCGCGAGGGAGAGCAAATGACGTCGCCCTGGGACGCCAGGGCCCGCGGGCGGCGATCCCTTGGACTGGTTGTTGGCCTGTTGGTCTTGGCCGCGGCGGCGGCGGGATGCGCCTCGACGAATCCGAGTCGCCAGGTCAGTCCAAGCCGTTTGGTCGCGACCAGGCAGAGTTCGTCGATGCGTATTCGCCTTGAGCTAGTGAATGCTCTCTACACGAATACGCAGCCACGCTTCATAGCGACTGCGATCTCGAACCCGCCACCTGTACCCGTCTCAGCTGAGCGAGCAGCCGAGGCCGCGATCATCGCCTGCAACGACGGAGTCGGCACGAAGACCGTGGCCACGGCTCTGGTCGACACGAGCCAAGGCCCGAACCCCGAGTGGGCGGTCTTCCTCGACCCGCCGGGAAAGCACTTCGGGGTCTATGCGGGCATGAAGCCGCCCAAGCACCCCGCCATCTTGAACTGGTACGCGGCGTTTGTTCCGGTGCGCGGCTCCCGGCCGATCTTCTGTACGTTCGGCAGGTCCGCTCGGTTGCCCGCTCTCCCAGTGTTCGGCACCCAAAAGTAGCGGTTGGACCCCTGCGTTTGAATGACCCAGGCCGTTGTGGCGCGTAGGCGAGAAGTTGCACCTCATTGCGCGACTTCGTGCTGAACGGCAACGAGAGCAGCCCCCGATTTGACCGCGCCTCGGTCAGCTCAACTCGAAGCATGCTGGGAGCTCACTGGGGCCAATTTCCAGCGTGCGCTCCTTCGCGCCCGGGAAACCCGCGGTGCGCCTCGAGCGGAAGATCCAACTGATTCGCCATAGGTCCCAAAGGGGAACTTCATCTTGGCGCGTTAGGTCCGTTCTGACCAGGCCCTCTGGAGAGTCTCGATCTCCACTAGCGACAGGTTCCTGTCGCGGTACCGATATCAGGGCCGTTGCGGTAGGTCGCCTGATCGTACTGGTGCGGAGCATCAGGGGCATAGGTGACCCGGAACCACCCGTGGACCGTCTCGTGGTACTTGATTCCGAGCGCACAGAAGTCGGGGTTAACGACGTAGGGTCCGGTCAGGGTGATCTGGATTGCGGCGGTATCGAAGGCTCGGATCCGCCTCACTGTGACGACCGGGTGCCGTACCAAGAAGTGGACTCCGTCGGAGGTCTCCATTGCCTTCACCGCCGCCTGCTCCCCCTTGTCCAGCGTGGCCGATCTTGACGCGGGTGTCGCGGAGGGGTTCTGCGGAAAGTTGAGGTGAATCGCTGAGCACCCGGTCATCATCGTGCTGCAGACGGTGACGGCCAGTACTCCCGCGGCTCGGCTGCAGAGGCTAGCAACCCTTCTGACATGTCCGAGTCGATCGCGAAAACTCACGTTTCAGAGTCGAGGTCAGCAACCACCTCAGCCAAAAGTCGGCCTCTCTGCCCCTTGGCCACTTCGGCTTCGGCCAGGCTCATCGAGTCGACGTACACGGGGTCGGTCGCAAGTACGTGACCTAGCAACTTTCTATCCTGCCAGCGATGCGGCCCCTGACTTCGGCGTGGGGAATGAGGTCGAGCTCATCTGCCTGCAGATGGCCGTCAAAATCCGTCAACCGTTCCTGGACAACGGCGTGGGCAATTGTGCCCCCGAGTTCGCGCTCGACGAGGTCGGGACCTCGGTCCTCCACAGCAGTCATGGAGCGGATGGTACCTGGTCAGCCGGAAGAGGGAGCGCCTCGGGTCTAGCCGCTGCCCGGCCGCGTCGCGTTCCCGGCCCCAGGACGGAGACCCCGGGCGGCGACGCCGGAGGTCGTTCAAGTTGCCACCACGAGCAATGGAAATCGGACAATCGGAGCGCTATTCTTGGTGCGGGATCCGACAGGTGCTGGAGCGAGCACGGGGAAGTTTTTGACAGCAATTTTGACAGCAACGCGGCCGAACACTGGCGGACTTTGGCGGACGAGACCGGTGTTCACGGGTGAGGTTTTGAATTCAATCCAGCCACTGACGGAGGACCATGAACGTGCTCAGGGCAATCTTTTAAGCCCAGGGTCGCAGGTTCGAATCCTGCTGGCGGCACCCGCTTTTCGATCTCAGAGCGGCTGTATCTTTCCGTGACCGGACGGGCGTGGCGGCCGCTTGACAGCAGTTCTGACAGCAATTTCGGGCGGCCTTCGGCGGACAGTGGCGATCGCCGGCGGACGGCAGCCCGACGGGGAAACCGGGAGGGCAGCGTCTACCAGCGGGCCGACGGCAGGTGGGTAGCCCAGGCCACCGCCCCGTCGGTGGACAGCTGTATCGCTACGCCAGGACCAGGGCGGCGGCTTCCGCCAAGCTGACCACCGCCCTGGCGGCGTTCTCGGAGCACCGCATCCCGCCACCGGGGCGGCGGACAGTTGCCGACTTCCTCGAAGATTGGTTGGAGAACACAGCTCGTTCCCCGGTGCGGGCCTCGATCTACGAGAGCTATGCCGGAGTGTTGCGGCACCACCTGATCCCCGACCCAGACCGGACCCGGCCCAGTTGCTTCATACCCAATGGGGTCCAGGAAATGCTCAATGGCAAGGTGGAGGCCGGGCTGTCGTCTCGCCGAGCCGACTACTTCCCTGGCATCCTCCACGGGGCCGTCAACGACCCCTCCGCTGGGAACTGGTGGGTAGGAATGTGGTTGGACGGGTACGGTCGCCGAAGCAGGTCCGCTACGAGATCCACCCCCTGGACCCGGATGAGGTGAACGCCCTCGTGGCCGAGGTGCGAGGCGACCGCCTGGAGGCGCTCTTCGCGCTGGCCATAGCCACGGCATGCGCAGAGGGGAGGCGCTGGGCCCGCGCTGGGAGGACATGGACCTGTCCCATTAGATCCTGCACGTCAGGCGGGCCCTGGAGCGCTATGAGGGCGCTTACCGGCTGGTCGACCCCAACTCGTCCAGGGAGGCGCGCTCGATCAGCCTGCCGTCCTTCGCCCTCCACGCCTTGGAGCGTCAGCGCGCCCTCCAGGAGGCGGAGCGGGATCGAGCCGGTTCGGTCTGGACGGAGTGGGGCTTGGTCTTCACGACCCAGACCGGGCTACCGTTGGACGGTTCCATGGTGACCCATACCCTGCACCGCCACCTGAGGAGCGCCGGGCTTCGCCATCAGCGGTTCCACGATCTCCGCCACGCCTGTGCGTCGCTGCTTCTGGCGGAGGGATCAACTCCACGGTCGTGATGGAGATCCTTTGCCATTCCCAGGTGAGCCTCACCCTTAACACCTACGGCCACGTGATTCCGAGCCTGGGACGCGAGGCTGCCGACAGCCGGGAATCCTTGCTGGGAGGTGGTGACTCGGTTTCACGGCCGTGATCCTTGGTGAGTGGGTCGGACGCCGCTTTGCTGATCTCATCGGATCTCGGAGTCATGTATGTCCCCCTGCAATGACGGAACCCAATTTTCGGTGACGGATGAGGAGGTAGTCGTAGCAGGTAACGGATAGAGGCCCGGAGGAAGGAGTGCGAGCACAGTGGGGGCCCGTTTCGTGAATGGTCGTTTGCGCCAATTTCTCTCGAAATCACGCTCTGAAGATTGAGGAGTGGGGCGGCGACCTCCTGTTCCAGGGGGTTTGGGTCCTTACGGTGCGTCGCAGGTGGTGCTCGTTGTCGGGTTGGCATGGGTCGCGAAGCGGCCCGGCTCGGTCATACTGCACGCCATGGCCGCTGACACACCCGAACTGGACCCCTCTCTGCCACAGCGCCGATTCGGCTGGCGGAACATGTTCGTCGCGCCCGACGAGGATCCCCGCTGCTCCGCTCCCACACTTGGCGAGCTCGCGACCCTCACCGGGTATCTGGACGCTTATCGCCAGACCATGGAGCTAAAATGCCAGGGGCTCGATCCGGAACAGATGGCGCGGCGCTCGGTGCCGCCCTCTGACATGTCCCTGCTCGGGCTCGTCCGCCACATGGCCGATGTGGAGCGGTACTGGTTTCGGCAGGTGCTTGCTGGCGAGGATTCCGCACGCCACTTCGGTGCTAATGGGGACTGGGACGCGGCATTCCGGGACGTCGCGCCCTCTGCCTCCGCAGTCGAGCAAGCCTGGTCACTCCTGCGAGGGGAGGTGGAGTTCGCCCAGGGATTGCTGGCGGGAAACCCTGACCTGGACCGAACGGGGACCATGCGCGACGGCCAGCCGGTTGAGTGGCGCGAAGTCCTCGTCCACATGATCGAGGAGTATGCACGCCACTGTGGGCATGCTGACCTGATCCGGGAGCGCATCGATGGCCGCGTAGGGCAGTAGTGGCCTGAACACACCATCGCTCCGCGCGTCGGCATCGTCCTCGGCGAGACAGCCCGAAACGGCCTCGACCCTGCGGCGGAGCGGGGCAGCGACAGGGGGATGCTCGCTGCCGCTCGAGAGCCCCGGCAGATCCAGCTGGCCCCCTTCCAGAACCCTTAGGTGAGAGCGCTGCGACAGCGCGCTTTCTTCTCGTTCGCCATCAAGCAAGAGGTGAGCGGGGCCCAGATGACGATCGCGAGCGGCCATGCCAGGGCGAAGGTGCCTAGGTGCTCGCCCCGCCGCTGGCGGACGACGGAAGGGATCAAGATGAGCGGGAACACCCAGTCGAACAGGCTCATCACGCGGTGTCCCCACGCCGCTCCTTGAGCGGGCAGTTGCCAGTCTTCGAGGTGGAGCAGCGGTATCGGACGACGGCCGGCGGACTCGGTGGACTATGGTGAGGCGATATCGATGAGTGAAGCTTTGGTCGTGGTCACGCATGGAGGTGCTCGCCTGATAGGGGAGCGTTGGTCCGGGCCTGGGCCTGTTGTGGTGCTGTTGCACGCCGGGGTGACCGACCGCCGGAGCTGGCGTGCCGTAGCCGCCGCCCTGGAGGGCCGAGCAGCCGTGGTGGCCTACGACCGGCGGGGCTTCGGCGAGACGGCCCCTTCTGATGGCGAGGGGTTTTCCCACGTCGAGGACCTTCTCGCAGTCCTCGACGTGGTCACGGACGCCCCTGCATGGCTGATCGGTAGCTCCGCCGGCGGCGGCATTGCCCTCGACGCCGCCATCTCGGCGCCTGAGCGGGTGGCCGGCCTGGTGCTGCTCGCTCCCGCGGTGAGCGAGGCGCCCGACCCGGAGCTCGACGCTGACACACTGCAGATCGTCCAACTCCTTGAACGGGCGATGGGGGCCGGTGACCTCGACGAATGCAACCGCTTGGAAGCCTGGCTCTGGCTCGACGGCCCAGGTCAGCCTGAGGGTCGGGTCGGCGACCCGGCGCGCGGGCTCTTCCTGGACATGAACCGGATCATCCTGGCCCATGGCGTGCCCGAGGAAGTGGGAGCCAGCGGCGTCGATGCCTGGAGCCAACTTGACCGTGTGCAGGTCGCGGCCACTGTCGCCTGCGGGGACCTCGACGTACCCTTCTTGGTCGAACGCAGCAGTGAGCTGGCTGGGCGCCTACCGCGTGGGCGTCATCGGGTACTCGCCGGAGTGGCGCACCTGCCGCAGATCGAGGAGCCAGGTGCGGTGGCCGCACTCATCGTCGACGCTGTCGACGCTGCTTGACGCCAGAGTTCGCCCCCGACCCGGAGAGGGAACATCCTACGAGATCCGTCCTGCTTTGCGTGGGTGCCGCCGACGCGCCCAAGGACTACCGGTCGTTTGTGAGCCAATGTAGGCACTATGAGTAACTCAGTAGGCCTCAGGGAGCTGCGACAGCAGGCGAGCGCCATCCTCCGCCGGGTGGTGGCCGGAGAGGCCATCGAGGTCACTGAGCACGGGCACCCGATCGCTCGGATCGTGCCCCTCAACCCGGGGATACTTGACCAGATGGTGGTCGAGGGCAGGGCCACCGAGCGCGCGGGCGACCTCCTGGACCTGCTCGACGAGCTTGAACTTCCAGCCGAAGCGATGGGCACCATGCTGCCTTCCCAGGCTCTCTCCGAACTGCGATCTGATGAGCGGTAGGGTCGCGTACCTGGACAGTTCCGCCTTCGTCAAGCTGGTGGTCGCCGAGCCGGAGTCGGCTGCGCTTCGCCGCGTCCTGACCAGGTGGCCCGACCTAGCGTCTTCCACTCTGCTCCGCACGGAGGTGGTCAGGGCGCTCCGGCGCTCGGGCCATGGTCACCTGGTAGGGCCAGCGCGCAGGTTGATCGGAGCCATACGGCTGGTGCGTCTCGACGAGCCGCTGCTCGATCGCGGGTCTGAGCTGGAGCCGGTGGATTTGAGAACGCTTGACGCGGTCCACCTGGCAACCGCCATGGCCATCGGGTCTGATCTCGGGATCTTCTTCACCTACGATGACCGACTTGGGACGGCAGCTTCCGCCGGTGGACTCATAGTCGCTACGCCTAACTGAGTCATGGCGCTGGAGACGCGAGATGCCGGTGCCGGAGTCGTGCCCGTCACGCCCACGTGACCCGTCCCGCTAGTCTGTGGAGACTGGGGTCAGGTGGCAACCAATTGTCAGGTTGACGGCCGTCTCGTGATATCGGTCGCCTTCGAAATTGGCCGGTGGATCCATCCCAAGCTCCGGGCGTAGGCAACCACGCTCGACGTCACCCGGCGCCGTTCGGGCAAGAACGAAGGGATGGGCTGGGAGGCGCTGGCGGGAGGGGAGGGAAGCGGCGCCGGCACCGGTTGGGCGCGGTCCCGGGCTTGGGTGCTGTTCACAGGTGGGGTCTGTGGCTCGCGGTCCCGGGACAAGGTATAGAGGGGACGCTGAGGGCGCGTTGGAGCCCAGGTGGCGGCAGCGGCCGGCCGCCCCGGGGTGGTGGGTCGCCACCCGGGCGGGGCCAGGCGGAGGATCTGGTCGTGCGCTGCCTGGAACTCCTACTTGTGGAGCATCCCGAGGGCCAGCCGCGAGCCAGGCTGAGCGGATGAGCAGCGTCAGCCCACAATGGGTACACACCTGAGCTCCGGCCGACGCGGGTGCGCCGGTCCCGTCTCACGGTGGCGGGACGACTCCATGGACTTCGTTCAGCAGGGCCACGAGTCGGTCTGCGAAGGCCTTCGGCTGGCCCGTGTAGCCGAATTCCCCGCCTGCGAATCCGGCGTGATGGCTGGGAAAGACCGCGGCCTCTTGACCCAGGAGGCGTGCCATCGCCGAGGCTGTGCGCCCGGTGAAGGTTCCCAGGGACTCCTGGCCGACGGCGATGACGATTCGGGTTGGCGCCGAGGTCAGCGCGGCGGCGTCGGGACGATAGCTGGTGACGGAACTGGACCGCCCTGAGAGCAGTGGATTGTCGCGCGCTCCATCATCCTCCCCGGGCAGGCCGAACGAGACTGGATCCGGGGCTGGCCGGGCGAGGTACTCGTCACCGAACTCGCCCTGCCATGTGGTCATCGTGATGAAAGCCGCCATGCCGGCACCGAAGCCGCCAGCGGCGTAGGCACTGACCACTCGGTCCAGAGCACGCCCCGCCGCGATTGCGTCGGGAAGGATCGTGACCAGCGGGGGCTCATGCGCCACCAGCACGCTGACGTCGCCCGGGTGTTGGGTGACCAGGGCAAGCGCGGTGACCGCGCCTCCGCTGCTTGCGAACATGTCCACTGGGGCGATGCCCAGTGTCTCGATCACTCCATGCACATCTTCGGCCTGCACTTCGGGAACGTGCTCCAAGCGGCCGTCCCGACGGGTGCTCCGCCCGATTCCCCGGGGGTCATAGGTGACCACGGTATGGTCGGGGAGCAGGGAACGCAGGGTGCCAAAGCCGGTCGCGTCCATTGGCTGTCCGACCATGAAGAGAGGTCGTCGCCCGTCGGCTGTCGGCAGCGGACCTCGAACATCGAAGACGATGTCGGCGTCAGAGAGGTGGAGCGTGCGCGTCTGCAGGCTGGTCACCCTCCGGGGCGGTCCTGCAGAAGCGTTTGCAGCTTGTCCAACTGCTCGGACCACCCCTGCTCGGCACCGGACATCGCTTCCGGGGGTGGCAGCGGTTCGAAGTACGACTGACGCATGGTCAGCTCGGTGCCACCGTGATGGGGCTCGAAGGTCAGCTCGATCACGGTCGCGAAGAGCTCGCCCTGCTCATCGTTCACCGCCCGACCACTCATGACCAGCCGGCGCGGCCGCTCCACGTCGTAGTACTCGCCCCCCAGGTAGTGCGATAACTGGGCTGCCGTCGGGATGAATTCGGGCCACTCCATGGCGATCCGGTAGCTGCCACCGACCCGAAGGTCGACCTCAGCCGCGGGGCATCCGAAGCCCTTCGGCCACCACCAGCTCCTGATCTGATCGGGTTGCGTGAAGGCGTCGAAGACCTGCTCCGGCAGCGCTTCGAAGTGGCGCCGCACGACCAGCGTCTTGGTCGGAAGCAGCGATCGCAGATCGCCTGGGATCGGTTGATCAGGCATGGGGCACCTGGGTCTCACTGCTGGTTCGGCTGGCGAGATGAGCCTCGAGCCGGTCGAGGCGGTCGGACCACTCGGCATGGGTGCGCGCGACCCAGTCTTCGACCGGTAGCAGGCCCTCTGGCAGGAGCCGGGCCGGCCGGCGCTGACCGGCGCGTGCCCGCTCGATCAGGCCGGCCCGCTCCAGCACCTTCAGGTGCTTGGTGATGGCCGGCTGGCTGAGGGGCGATTTCTCAGCCAGTTCGACCACCCCAGCCTCTCCGGTGGAGAGGCGGTCGAGGATAGCCCTGCGTGTGGGGTCGGCGAGCGCCGCGAACGCGAGGCTGAGGGTGTCCTCTCGAGACATTGCCGATAGGTTATATAACTCGCAGGTGTCCGTCAAGCAGGCGTCCAGGCAGGGGGCTCGAGAGCGAGGCTCCGGCCCAATTGGGCCACCACCAGGATCCCGATGGCTCCTCCGGCGTCGAGGTGGGGGCGGTGGTCACTGCGGACGCGACCCCAGCGCGGCCCTCTTGGGGACGACGGCTGGCGCTCTCGCCCATGCACCAACCGGGGTCGGATCGCCGGGCGAGGCGCTCGCAGCTCCCGCCCCAACCCTGTCCGTGGAGATCTCGGGCTCCAGAAGTGGGGGACACGGCGGTTGGAGCGCCGCAGAATGCATCCCCCAACTGCCGGTGGCACACCCCACACGCGATGGACCAGAACCGCGCGCGAGAACGGGTGTGGCGCTAGACTCTGCCCGGTGCCCTCTCGTCTGTACACCATCGTGGTCGACTCCCGGGACCCGCGGCGCCTGGCCGACTTCTGGGCCGCGGTGCTGGACTTCCGTATCGTCTACGAGGCCCAAGACGAGGTGGGCGTGGCCCGGGATGACGACACCTACCCCGGTCTCATCTTCGTTCGAGTCCCCGATCAGAAGGTGGTCAAGAACCGCCTCCACCTTGATCTCAATCCGGATGACCGGGACCGGGAGGTCGACCGGCTGGAGCAGCTCGGCGCTACCCGGGCTGACGTGGGCCAGGGGCCGGAGGTCACCTGGGTGGTCATGCGAGACCCGGAGGGCAACGAGTTCTGCGTCCTACGGCCCCGTGAGGGAGGTCTCTGAGCGGGAGATCACGCTTGGGCGGGATCCGGTCGGCTACCCGTCACCAGGTCGGATCGGGCCAATCGCTGCACTCCCCACAGCATCAGGAGGATGGCGATCAGAAGCAGCCCCGGGGAGACGGTGGCGGAAGCACCCTCGCGGAACGCGAGCAGCCCCAGGAGGGTGCCGGTGACCGGCTCCAGCACGCTCAGCGCCGGGAGGCTGGAGCCGAGCGGCCCAGCGTGGTAGGCGCTCTGCTGCAGCAGGAAGGCTCCGGCTCCCACCGCCAGCAGCAGGTATGGCTCCCAGCTCGCCAGGGCGCCCAGACGTTGGGTGGCCACGACCGCGATGGTCTGCTTGGTGAGCGCATCCGAGACGCCCAGGGTGACCCCCGCCAGGATGCCCAGGACCAGGGCCTGGCCCGCGCCGGCTGACCGCCGTATCAGGGGAACACTGATCAGTAAGAGCAGAGCCAGCGAGAGCAAGGTCCCCTCCCACGCTCCACCCGGAGCCGTTCGGGCACCTCGAGTGGGGTCGAGCTGAAGCAGGAACAGAGCGATCCCGCCGCTGGCGGCCACCGCCCCGGCCAGATCCCTCGCAGTCAGGAACTGGCGGGAGAGCAGCGCTCCGGCCAACATCGCCACCACCAGATAGGCGCTGAGCACCGGCTCGACCAGCGCCAGCTGGCCCTCGCCGAGAGCCGCCGCCTGGAGTCCGTACCCGAGCACCATGAGTACGACGGCCCCGAGCCAAACGCGATTTCCCAGCAGTCCCCGGATCAAGGAGACGCTCAGGGGGCGCTGCGAAGGCTGCGCTCTCGCCGCCCGGTGCTGGAACGCGGCGGCGAGCCCCAGCAGCAGGGCGGCCAGACCGGCCAGGCCGATGCTCACCGGGCACCCCCGGTGACTTCAGCTCGCAGCTTCACTGCAGAAATTTGAGGGCGATGCGGGCCAAGGGACCGCGGGCCGCACCTCGGTCGTCCGCCGCTTGGAGGGTCCGCTGCGAGAGTTGCAGCACCCTCTCCTGAAGTGGCGGCGGGGGTAGCGGGGTGAGGCGCCTGGTGACCAGGGGAAGGCGCGTAAGCAGAGACTCCCGGTCCAGGAGCAGGTCCCTCACCACCTTGGCCATCAGGGCCGACGGCCCGACACCGTGGCCGGAATACCCGAGGGCGTAGAGGATGCGGCCCTGATCCAGCCAGCCCGCATGGGGGATGCAGGCGACCGTCCCCGCGACCGGGCCGCCCCACGCATGCTGCAGGGGCACGTCCGCCAACTGGGGGAAGGTCAGCCGGAAGGTCTCCTCCAGTCGCCGGAATATGCGCGGATCCGAGTCCCGCGCGGGGTCCGGGGGGCCCGCGAGCAGGGGCGCGTCCCGGCCTCCCCAGAGGATGCGCCCGTCGGCGGTGGGACGGTGGAAGTGCGGCATGATCCGCTTGTCCTCGATCCCCATCCTGGTCTCCCATCCGACCCTGGCCCACTGCTGCGCCGAAAGCGGTGCGGATAGCGTGATGTACGCGCAGACCGTGAACAGGTAGCGGCGCAGCCTGGGCACGACCCGGGCGTAGGCGTTGGTGGCCACCAGGACCTGCCGGCTTGCCACATGCCCTCGCGGGGTTGCCAGCTGGACCAGCCCGTGGCGTCCCTGCAATCGCGTGACCGGGGTGT
This sequence comes from bacterium, assembly GCA_021791345.1. Next base: position 1,316 of record JAJYWT010000124.1, on the reverse strand, counting down.
TCTCGTACACCTCCACCCCCCTGCGTTCGGCGGCGGCTCGCAATCCCCGTGCCAGCGCCGCCGGATCCAGCAGGAGTCCGTGGGTTTCGAAGTGGCCGCGGCGTACTCCGTGCGCATGCACCATCTCCCAGGATTCCGGCCCGGAGACTGCCCGGAAGTCCTCCAGGCCGCAGCGGCTGGCGGCTCGCAGGTCCTGCTCAATCCGCAGGTCCTGATCCGGCTGGTTGGAGACGGTGAGAATCCCGGGGTGGCTGAGCTGGCAGTCGATCTCCTCCTCCTCGCAGAAGCGCTCGATCTCCCCCAGGGTCTCCACCATCTCCAGGTGGACCCGGCGGGCCATGTCGGGCCCCACCTTGCGCACCAGGTCGTGGAGGTTCCGCCCCACCATGGTCATGGCGAAGCCGCCGTTGCGGCCGCTGGCGCCGAAGCCCACCTCCCTCGCCTCCAAGACCACGATCCTGGCGTGCGGCGCGGCCTCGGCCAGGCGGATTGCGGACCAGAGCCCGGTGAAGCCTCCCCCCACGATGGCGAGGTCCGCCGACACGCTCTGCTCCAGGGGGGGCCGCGGGGGGCCACTCGGCCTAGAGAGCCAGTAGCTGGGTTGAGGTAGAGCCTCCCATTCCGACTCCTTCCCGATGACCGGGATCCCCATTTCGCCCTCCCGAGTCCTGACCGTTGACGCGGCCAGCCAGTGAGCACCGTGGCCATCATCTTGGGATCCGGGAGCCCAGCCCGCAACCGCGCGCCCGGCCCCACTGGGGCATGCCTCGCTCGCCTTTACCGTCGCACCCCCCATCCCTGCTGCCAGGACGGTGTCATTCCTTCGTGACTCAACGATCCACGGAATGGCGCGAATCCCTCGCGATTGACAACCTTCCCCACGTCATGGGCCTCCGGCTTGTCGACTACCGCCAGGACGAGTCATGACCCCTGCGAGCCGCCGACCTGACCGGCTTCTTGCCGGTTGCCCCCCGGACCATGGGCAGACCAGGCCACCTGAGCCAGACTGGACCGCGCTATCGCTCCTCGGAGTATCTGCGAAGCTCTGTGGGCGGTCGGTCCGCCGCCGGTCAGACAGGAGGTGTTGAGGTGAGCCGGAGGCTGTCGGCCCGTGAAGACGAGCCTGTCGTCATCGTCGAATACAACCCCCGGTGGCCGGCAATGTTCGCGGAGGAGGCGGCACGGATCATGATCGCGCTTAGGAGCCATCTGCTCGGGATCGAGCACATCGGCTCCACCGCGGTCGAGGGGCTCGCCGCCAAGCCCGTGATCGACATCCAGGTGGGGGTCCGCTCGCTCCAGCCGACTTCCGAATT